>NZ_JBHXRM010000001.1:254118-391145 GCF_042716895.1 Streptomyces sp. NPDC058653
GGGAATGGGCCAGCAGCAGCCCGCACCGCCGCGGGCCGTCGACAAAGGCGGTCCACCGGTCGCCGATTCGGCGACGCGACCGCCGGACGGCGACCCGTCCGGACTGTCCGGTTCAGGACTGGAACAGGTCCCGGCCCTCCCCGCGTCCGATCCCATACGGGTCCTGATCCCCTCGCTCAAGGTGTCCTCGTCACTGGAACGGCTGGGACTCGACAAGAACCAGGCCATGGAGACTCCGAAAAACCCGGACAAGGCAGGCTGGTACCAGCCAGGACCAGCCCCCGGCACCAACGGCCCCTCGGTCATCGCGGGTCACGTCACCTGGAACGGCACACCCACCGTCTTCTTCAACCTCACCAAGATCAACCCCGGCGACAAAGTACAGGTCGCCCGTGAGGACGGCCTGACCGCCGAGTTCACCGTGGATCGCGTAGCCACCTACCCCAAGGATGACTTCCCCACCGTCGAGGTCTACCGCAACCTCGACCACGCCGGACTCCGGCTCATCACCTGCGGCGGCAAGTACTCCCAAGCCGACAGCCGGTACGCCGACAACGTGGTCGTATACGCGAGCCTCACCGGAAGCCACAAGTCCACCCCGGACGAACTCTGATCTCCCCGCCTGAACCCGACTGGAATGACGCGCCGACTTGCCTTTGCCTCGGTCGTGTCGCGGCGTCTGATTTTCGACCACCCACCCCGTCTGTTTGGTGTGTACCGGTCGGCGAACGGTTAGTTGGCGCAGCGGATCCTGGGCAGGGCCTTGTCGGGGTGGGCAGCGTGAACGTATTTCACGGCGGTGTGCGGGTGGAGTCCGAACAGGCGGACAAGATGGACGGGGTCGGCTGTCTGGCGGGCTTCGTCGAGTACGCGGTCGGCCCACACCTCACGCGGTTTGAGTCCGATCCGCTCGAAGGGTGCTCGCAAGCCGGTGTAGCTCAGCCGCGGGCGGGCTGGGTGGTGAGCGGTGTGGGTGGTGATGATCAGGCGCCTGTTCGGGGAGTTCGGCCGGCGCTCGCGACGCTCGGCGAGCCGAGCGGTGATCAGCATGGCGGTGAACTGGTCGAGGTAGACGGTGTGGATGCCGTCGCGGCGGCGCACGGTCAGTGTGTGGTGGGCGAGGTCGGCATCGTCCAGTTGCAGGCGGGCGACGTCGGCAGTCTTCAGGGCGTGGATGGCGACCAGGGTGACGATCAGCCGGGCGGCCGGTGTGTCGAGACGCTCCAGGGCTCCGTGCAGCCGATCGCTCAGCAGCGGGGCCGGCACACGGACATGTGGAGTTGAAGACAGGTCGGCCATGGGGTTGTTGAAGACGATGCGCTGCTGCTTGAGCGCGCGGAAGTAGGGACCGCGTGACCACTCGGCGCCGCCCGCGATACCCGTTCGGGGACACGGAGGGTCTGTTGTGAGGGAGAAGGGGGGCGGCCGCTTGGGGTCCCGGCGGCGCGGGGCGGTCATCGCGAAGGCGCTGCGGGGATCGGCGGCGGTGGGATACGAGGCCGTGTGCCGGTCGTCCGCGAGCATCTCCCGCGACGCGGCGCCCGCCTTGGCGCGCTCGGCGCACCGCTGCGCTCGCTCGTCGTCCCCCTCCTCGGTCGCCAGGCGGGACCGGTCGGCCCACTCGCGGGCACTGTCGAACGCCTCCTGGGCGGGATGCCCGGCCACGGCCGCCACGCTCTGCGCCAACGCGGAAGGCGCCGCGCGCTGCGCGGCCCGTACGGCGGGATGCGACGAGGCGCAGCGCCGGCTTCGACTTCGACCCGCATACGGTGCCCGCTCCTTCCCTACCTGCTCACTGACCGGTCGGCCACCGTGGTGGCCGGCCGTATTGGTGCTGGTTGGAGCGGGTTGTGGACAGAGACGGAGCGCGGAGAACGCGCAGGATGGTGGTCAGCAGGAGAACGAAGCCGGCGAGCGGCGTCGAGCAGGCGACGCGTTCCCGCATCCGTACCAACCCCCTCGTCCCCGCAGGCCAGTTGGGGCGACACTATCGGCGGTGACGGGGCTTTCGGGGGCGGTTGCGGCTTCCGGGGCCGCGCCGGGGCCGGGGCCTCAGCGTGAGGTCTGCCGGGGGATGCGCGCGTCGGCCCACCGTGAGAGGTCCGGCTCAGCGAGCGAGGTGACCCACAGGTCGACCATCGCCGTGGTCCGATCCCCGGGCCAGGGGCCCACCCCGAGCACCCGCATGCCGGCCCGCGACGCCGCTTCGACACCGCACAGGGAGTCCTCCACGGCGAGTGTGTCGGCCGGGTCCGTCCCGCAGAGGCCTGCGGCGGCGAGGTAGACGTCGGGCTGCGGTTTGGGCCGGATTCCGGTGTCGGGGACCACGATGTGGTCGAAGTAGCCTCGCAGACCGGCCGTGTCGAGGCAGGACTCGACGACCTCGCGCGGGCAGTTGCTCGCCACGGCCAGCGGGGCGAACGTGGCGGCGGACACGACCAGTTCACGGGCTCCGGGCATGGTCAAGGGGTTCTCGGCGACGAGGTCGCGGAAGATCCGGAGCAGACTGCCGGTCATCTCCCCGACGAGGTCGGGCCGTCCGGCCTCCTCGGCCATGAGCTGGCCACACTGCGTGTAGTGCAGTCCCTTGGCCCGGTCGGCGAAGCCCGGGGCGGGGGCGAGGCCGAACTCGCCGAGCGCGTGTTCTCGCGCGTCCTGCCAGTGTCTTTCGGTGTCCATGAGGGTGCCGTCGCAGTCGAAGACGATGGCCGAGGGGGTCCAGGAGAGGACTCGTTCAGAGGTCATTCGCGTTGTTCCGTTCCGCAGTGCCCGCGGAGGGCGGAACGCCGGGCACCGTGCCGTCAGGCATGGTCGTCGCGCAGGCCGCCGGATCCTGGGGCGGGATCGGTTCCCGGTGGGCGAACATGGCGGAGGAAGGTTTCTCCGGGCCCAGCCAAGAACATAACGATCACTACGGTATGAAGGATCACGGAAAGTGGTCAAGTGGTGACACATAGGTATGAAAATGTGCTTACCGGTACTCCATAGCTCCATAAGCGACATACCGGCCCCCCTGGAGAACACGGAAAGCGCAGGTCCGGTGGTGCGGCACAGCCGGCACGCGGGCGGCCGGCGCGGACTCGGCGAAGCGCATGGCTTTCAGCCGACCGGCGGTAGGGCGCACCCACCGGCCCTCGCTCGCCCGCGCGCCGGACCGTCGCGCCGCCTCCAGCAGGACCATGCCCGGCACATGGTCCGACGGGTGGTCGAAGAAGAAGGGGTGCCGCGGATCGGCCGGCCGTAGCCGTACGGTGCCGCCGTCGACCGCGATCATCGCGTCGCGCGCGTCGGCCACTCCTATCCGCCCGATGTCCGGCCGGTCACCCCGTCCGGTGGGCGCGGGCGGAGCGGCGGTCGCCCCGGCACCGCGTATCGCGGCGTACCGCTCCGGGCTCAGGAAGCGCGCCCCGCCGCCGACTTGCGCGAGTACCCCGGAGTCGGCCCAGACTGAGATCCCCGTACGCAGTCCGGTGACGGTGCCGTCCGCCCCTTTGCGTATGTCGGTCACTCTTGCGCGGCAGGTCACGTCCGTGGAATCGGAGGCGGCCCGGGGCTCCCTGGCCGGATCGATCCGGAAGGACAGGTCGGTGATCAGCGGCCGGAATTCGGGCGGCACCGCGTAATGGCACAGCGGCAGATACATGCCGAGCTCGCGCATCGTCTCGATGACGATCAGCGAACTGTGCAGGTCCGCGCCGTCCCGGGGAAACGTGGGATGTGATCTCGGCCAGGAAGCCGCCGCGTTGAATACGTCTCTCCGCGTTCCGGGGCGTACCTCGGTGAGCGGCACCTCGGCCGCCGACCTGCGGTGCACCAGTTCACGAGGTACGGTCCGTGGCCGGCTGAGCCGGGATCAGCCGGTGAAAACACCCACCGAATTATTCATATGACCAGAAGAATTTATCCCCTTCGGGTCCGCACTCTGTCCTTTCGGTCGTGACCGCTTCATGGACTAGATTTCCGTGCCGTATCGGGACGACGCGGCATCGGGGTGCATGTGCAGGGACGGGCGAAGGCGACACGGCGTTCTCTTCTGGAGGCGGCTGCGCAACTGTTCGAGGAGCGGGGTTACGCGGGCACGAGCATCAGCGACATCAGCGCGCTTTCCGGCCGGACGAGCGGTGCGATCTACTTCCATTACGCCTGCAAGGAGAATCTCGCCCTCGCGGTGATGGAGGAAGTGTTCGACACCTGGCCCGCGCTGGTCAGACGCCACCGCGAGGCGAACATTCCGGCCCTGGAGAAGCTTGTCGCGCTGAGTTTCTCGGTCGCCCGTGCCTTCCGCGACGATGTCGTGGTACGAGGCGGCTCACGGCTCTGGGCGGAACGCAAGTCCGTCGGCGCGTCCCTTCCCTCTCCGTTCGTTGGCTGGGTCGAGACCGTGGTCGGCCTGCTGGAGGAGGCCCGTCGCGAGGGGGTGCTCACCCCGTCCGTCGTTCCCCGGAAGGCGGGGAACGCCGTCGTGTACGCCTTCTTCGGACTGCATGCCGTCTCCGACGCGCTGGACGGCCAGGAGCACATCGAGGACAGGCTGCGCGACCTGTGGCTCCTCCTGCTGCCCGCGCTCCAGGCGCACCCCCGGCCCAGCCCGCTTCTCGACCGGGCGGTGCATTTCTCGAACGGGTGAGCCCGGAGCGGCCTGCCCGGCTCGGTCGGGTCCGGCTCGGGGCATATGCGCTCGGGCCGAACGGATTGGTCGCCCAGGGGATTTCGACTCGATCCAATCGCCAGTTGACCGGATAGCTCTTTTTCAGTCCGCTCGTCGTTCTGACGTGACAGGTTTTCCACGAGGGTTGATCAGCGAATAAATGACGGGGGGCGCGCTGAGGAGCAATATGTGCAGATCGGGGGCTCACGGCAGTATGAAGAGTGCCTCACCTTCCGGTCGTTACCGAGTTCCAGTTGGCGTATGAGGGGCAGTGGATGTGAGTCGACTGCTGATCGACCACTACGAGGGGGCGCGCGATGATCAAGGTTCATGTAGTACACGGGGTAGGACTGTTCCGTTCCGCCCTGGTGGCGTTGTTGCGCTCCGAGGAGACGTTCGACGTCTCGGACGGTCCGCAGCGGCAGACGCGCCAGGGGCGCCAGGGGGCGCACAGCACGTCGCCGCATGTCTGGGTGACCGACATCGACTGTCTCGATGACCCGGCGAGCACGGGACCGCGTGTACCCGGCAACGGGCAGGGCGGTAAGGGGGCGTTATTGGTGCTGACTTCGGTGAGAAAGCCGGGAGCGCTGCTGAGGGCATTCGAGGCGGGGGCACTCGGTTATGTCGACAAGGACGGCGATCCGAGCCGGCTGATCGAGGCAATTCACCAGGTCGCCGGGGGTGAGCGATTCGTGGATGATTCCCTGGCCTGTGACTTTCTCCAGGCGACGAAGATTCCTCTGACACCACGGGAGTTGAGCGCGCTGGGGCTCGCGGCGCAGGGGGCGCCCATAGGTGAGATAGCGAACTCGCTGAATCTGTCCTGCGGGACGATACGCAATTACCTGGCCTCCGCGATGCGCAAGGTCGGCGCGCGCAATCGCATGGACGCCATACGCATCTCCCAGGACGCGGGCTGGCTGTAGCGGTGGGCGCGGCCGGGGCCCCGCGCCGCGGGAGTTCAGCGGTCGCCGGCCGGCGGGGTGTGCTGCCAGTGGCCGACCAGGTCACGGTAGAGCGAGGAGCTCGCCAGGAGTTCGTCGTGGGTGCCCAACCGCGGTGCGGTGCCGTCCAGTACGAGCACCCGGTCCGCCCGGCGCGCGGACGACAGCCGGTGGGCCACGACGATCAGCGCGCCGTCGGGGGCGGGTGCCTTGTCGGCGTGGAGCCGTGCGGCGAAAGCGCGTTCGGCGTGCGCCTCCGTGACAGGGTCCATGTGGCAGGTGGCCTCGTCGAGCACTACGAGCGGGGCGGGGGAGAGGTACGCGCGGCACAGCGCCAGCAGTTGGCGCTCACCGTGGGACAGCTCCCGGGGGTCGAGTACGGCCTCCGGGCCGCCCAGCCGGTGGACGAGGGACTCGGCGCCCAGCGCCCCCATTGCTTCGGCGAGTTCGGCGTCGGTGGCGTCCGGCCGCAGGTGCAGGAGGTTGTCACGGACGCTGCCGGTGAAAACGTAGGCCTGCTGCGGGATCAGGACACGTCGCTCCGCGAGTTCCGGGGCGGTCCGGCCGGTGACCGGCTCTCCGCCGAGCAGCACGGCGCCCTGGTCGGGCCTGACGAGCCCGGAGACGACACTCGCGAGGGTGGACTTGCCGATGCCGCTCGGGCCGACGACGGCGAGGTGTTCGCCGCGCCGGACGGTGAGGTGGAGGCCGTCCAGCACGGGCGGGGAGCCGGGGCCGTAGGCGTGGGTGACGGCACGGACCTCGACCGCCGGTGCGGGGCCCTGGCGGGGGCCCGGCGCGGGGCCGCCACGTGGCGGGGTGGGTACCGGCGGTCCGGGAACGGCCGTGGCGTCCTGGAACCGGTCGACCACCACCAGCAGCCTCGTCCCCGCCGCGCCGAGCGCGGTCATCATGCTGTGCAGCGCGGGCAGCAGGGCCTGGAGCAGGTAGGTCAGCGCACCGGCCAGCGCACCGGTCGTCACGCCCTGCCGCAGCAGCCACGGGGTGCTGACCAGGAGAAGGAGCACGGGGAGCTGGCCGGCGACCCCGAGCGCCACCGTGCGTACCGCCGCCCAGCGGGCGAGTACCCGGGACGTCCGCTCGGCGGAGGCGAAGAGCCGCCCCGTACGTGCCGCCGCGTCCGCCTGCGCGCCGCAGGCCACCAGGTCGCGATGGCCGGCGGACACGGCTCCCGCACCCTCGGCCACGGCCTCGTCCGCGTCCAGGAAGCGGCTCTGGGCCGAGGCCATCGGCAGCAGCGTGGCGAGGAAGAGCGCGATGCCCACGACGAGCGGCGGCACGACCACGAGGAGCAGTTCGGGGGCGAGGGCCAGCAGGCCGATCAGCGCGCCGACGGCGTTGAAGACGAACGCCCGTACGGTGAGGACGAGTCCGGCGAAGCTGTCGCGGACGATCTCGGTCTGGTGGGTGAGCCGCGACACGGCACCGGTGTCGGAGCGGTCGGTGCGGTTCGGATCGGTGACCGCCCGGCGCAACGCCTGCCGGACCGCGCGCCGTACGAGCGCGTCCCGCAACGGCTCTGTCAGCTCGGCGAGTTGGGCGAAGACGCCCCGCATGGGAGGTCCGGCCCCCAGGATCGCGACGGCGGCCACCGCGAGCCACCCGAGACCGGTGCCGGTGTGCCCCGAGAGGAACCCGCGGTCGAGTGCCTGGGCGAGGCAGTACCCGCCGAGGAAGGTCTGCCCGGACTCCAGCAACGACCAGCCACCGAGCCGCAGAAGAACGCGCCTCCTGCCCCTGAGAAACCGCCGCCCGTCCGGCCAACTCCTCCGCACCATCCCCCGCCCACCGCCTGTCTCGCGGGAGGCGCTCATCGGTCGGCCCGGCGGGTGTTGGGCGTCGCCGTGGAGGGTGGCGCGGGCGTGTGCCCGCCGTCGGCGTTCCTGGGGGGTGCGAGGCCGGCCACGGCCGACTCGGCGCCGACGGCCGGCGCCCCGTCAGCCGTCGGCCCGGTGCCGACCGTGCCCGTCCCACCCGGCCCAACGGCCGCCCCCGGCCGGGAGGGTTCCGACGGCGCGGCGAACAGGGCGCGGTAGTCGTCCGAGCCCCACAGCTCCTCGTGCGGGCCCGTCGCCCGTACCCGGCCGTTCTCCAGCCAGATCACCAGGTCGCTGCGGGCCGCCGAGGAGAGGCGGTGGGCGACGACCAGCCGGGTGCCGGGGCAGACGTCCCCGGCGAGGGCGCGTTCCACCTGGTGCTCCGTGACCGTGTCCAGGCTGGACGTCGCGTCGTCCAGCACCAGCAGCCGGCCGGCACGGGCGAACGCCCTTGCCAGACCCAGGCGTTGAAGCTCCCCGCCGGAGAGCGGCGCGGCGTCGGGCGCGGTCGCGTACCCCCGTGGGAGCAGCATCACGAACGCGTCCGCGCTCGCCGCACGCGCCGCCGCCCGGACCCGTTCCTCCGCCACCGGCGCACGGCCGGCGAGCGCCTCGGCGAGCGTGGCGCCGAACAGGACCGGGCGCTCGAAGGCGTAGCCGACCTCACGGCGCAGTTCATGGTGTGGTACGGCCCCGAGCGGGACGCCGTCCAGCAGGACGACCCCCTGGTCCGGTTCCGTGAGCCGCCCGGCGACCGCCGCCAGCGTGGACTTACCCGCGCCCGAGCGGCCGACGACCGCCACCGACGCGCCTGCGGGAATCGTCAGGTCCACACCGTCGAGGACACGGCGGCCCTCGCGCGTCACGGTCACCCCGCGCAGGTCCAGCGCCCCGAGACCCCCGGGCGGCAGACTCCGTGTTCC
Organism: Streptomyces sp. NPDC058653; assembly: GCF_042716895.1. Classification (NCBI taxonomy): domain Bacteria; kingdom Bacillati; phylum Actinomycetota; class Actinomycetes; order Kitasatosporales; family Streptomycetaceae; genus Streptomyces; species Streptomyces sp. NPDC058653. The sequence continues at coordinate 262,475 of NZ_JBHXRM010000001.1, forward strand.
GTACGTCATGGCGGGCAGACCCATCAGCTCGGCCGTCCGGCGGGCCGCCGCGCGGCTGCGGATCAGGGCGCCGAGCAGGCCCGCCGCCGTACCGACACCGGCGGCGAGCGCCGCGTAGCGGGCGGCGGCCAGCAGCTCGCCGACGCTCAGGTCCCCCGACGCGAGCCGGATGCCGCCGACCGCCAGGACCACGGTCGTCAGCAGCGGCATGAGCACACCGCTGCGCGCTACCGCGGCGCCGTGGATCCGCCACATCCGCCGCCCCTGCGCGGCCAGTTCGGGCAGCGGGGTGAGGACACGGTCTCGATCGCGGGCCTCGGTGCCGGCGGCGGCGATGGTCCGGGCCCCGGCCAGCGCCTCCACCAGGCGCGTTGCGATGTCCGCCTGGACACGCTGGTACTTCGCGACGCTGTCGGAGGAACCTCGGGCGAAGGCGCGCAGGAGCAGCAGCAGCAGGGGCAGCCCCGCGAGGAAGCCGAGCGCGGTCCACGGGTCGATCAGGAAGAGTGTGACGACCGCCCCGGCCGGCGTGAGGAGCGAGGCGCCGAGTGTCGCGGCGGAGACGGGCGCGGTGCTCGCCTCGGTGGCGTTCGCGGTGAGCCGGACGGCCACGTCGCCGGGCGGGAAGCGGGCGGCGTGGCCCGGCCACGCGGAGAGCAGGTGGTGCACGCCCCTGGTGCGGAGCCAGGCGGCGGACCGGGCGCTTGTCGTGCCGCCGAACAGCGCCACCAGCGCGTCCAGCAGCACCTCCGCGGCGATGACGGCCGCGCAGGCGAGCAGCCAGGCGTCCGCCTCGGGGCTGCGTTCGAGCAGGAGGTCGAGGGTGCGTCCGAGGACGGCGGGCAGCGCGAGGGACGCGGCGGCGGACGCGGCGGAACAGAGGAAGACCACCGCGATGCGGCCCGCGCTGTGCCGTGCGGCCCCCAGCAGGAGACCGGCGGCTGTCGCGGCGCGGTCGTCGCGAGCGGACGGCGTCTTCAAGAAGAGAGTCCCCCCTCGGTTCGGGTGGCGGCCGGCGCGGTCTCTCGTACGAGCCGCCGCAGCGCTGTACGTCCGCGAGCGCCGGACGGGTTGGAGAGCCCGTCCGGCGCTCGCGGCACCAGGTCATCGGCCGGCCGACGACCGGCGGTGTCAGTTACAGGTGGTGATGCTCAGGCTGCTGTCACCGCAGAGCAGCAGGCTCGCCCGGCTGCCGGTGGCGACGTCGCCCGTGGCCTCTTCCTTCGGGGTCTCCATCGACTGAAGGTCAAGAAGGTTCATGATTGTGCCTCTCTTCTATGGGGACGGTGTTGTTCACGACTCCGGGAGGAGCCGGCTCATGGGCCGCTTCTTCAGCGGCGGGAGGAACGGCAGCCGCGCGGGCTCGTTCGCGTGGGCGGCCGCGACCGCCAGCAGACAGCCGGCGGTACCGGTCGCGAGGTCCATGGAGAGCCGCATCATCTGCTCCCCGGGGAAGGCGAGTTGGCCCCGGTAGGGCAGCGCGTGCCAGGCGAGCGTGCCCAACTGCCTCTCGATGTCGGCCGGTTCGGTACCGGGGCCCGTCACCGACGTACGGCTCAGGTGGAGCGCCATGCCGGCCGCGCCGCGGAAGAGGCCGGGCTGCGCGTAGAACGTGGCCTGGGCCGCCCGTACGATCTCGCCGCGCGCCCGCTCGAACCGTTCGTCGGGGCGGTGGACGAGATAGTCGTCGAGGACCATGCCGATACCGACGCTGCCCGCTCCCAGGTAGGGCATGGTGCGCCAGCCCTCGTTCACCTGGAGTGTGCCGCCCGCGCTCCGTACGCAGCGGTCCAGGTCGCTCCCCAGCGCCCGTTCCGCGAGATCGAGCAGCGCGGTGTCGCCGGTGCGTTCGTACAGGCGGATGAAGAGAAGCGCCACTCCGGCGCCGCCGTACAGCAGCCCGGCCCGGTGGGTGGCGTCGGCCACCCGCGCGCCGCCCGTGGCCGTCTCCGGAGGCGCGGTGTCCAGGGCGCGGGCGGCGAGTTCGGCGCAGACCTGGGCCGCGTCGTCCAGGCCGCTCTCGCCGGTCGCCTCCCCGAGCGCGCTGAGCGCGAGGCCCAGACCGGCGACGCCGCCGTGCAGATCGGCGGGCAGTTCGTGCCAGGACTGACGGAGTGTCAACTCGGCCAGTTCCAGCGCGCGGTGCGGATGTCCGAGCCGGTGCAGGGTCCAGCTGAGGCCGGCGAGGCCGTCGTAGAAGCCCAGCGGGGTCCCGGACCCGGGCTGCTTGGTGCGCTCCAGCAGCCATTCCTCGGCGCGGGGGCAGGGGTCCGCGCCGCTCTCCGCGAGTGCGTAGAGAACACCGGCGGTGCCGTAGCCGAAGGAGAGACCGCCGCCGGTGGTGGCGAACTGGGCGATGTCGCCGGGGAAACAACGGTCGTCGCGTTCCGGGGTCGCGGAGGCGAGGATCGCGCGGACCATGGAGTCGCGGCTCTCCGGCCAGTTGCCGGGCTGGGCGGGCAGATAGGGCTCGGCAGGTACCGCGGATCCCGTCCGCGTGGCCGCCCTCCGTGCGGCCGGGGCGGCCTCCGTGTCCGGCCCTGCGGCCGCGTCCGCGTGGTCGCCCGCGCCCCGCCCCGCCTCCGCGCCCGGCTCGCGCGTGATCTCCGCGACCGCTTCGTCCAGGAAGGCCCGGTCGACGGGGAATTCCCGCGCCACCACCTCCGCCAGATGCGCCGCCTTCCCCCGGTCGATCGCGAAGAGACTGGTCAGCGGTATGAACAGGGCCAGACGGAGACAGGCCAGCGCGTACCGGTCGACATCGAAGCCGCGCCGGCTCGCGGGTGCCACGAACGCCGGGTTGGCGACGGTCTGCCGCCCGTGGTCGGCGGCGGGCGCCGCGGCCTCGAAGTCCAGGAGTACGACGGACGACTCGTCCTCGGAGACCATGATGTTGAACAGGTGCAGGTCGTTGAAGACGATCCCGCGCTCGTGCACCGCCTCGACGGCCCGCTCCACCAGGCCGTAGATCCGCAGCGCCCACTCCGTGTACTCGGCGAGCCGCTCGGCTCCCGGATCCGCGTCGATCAGCGGATGTCTGAGGGCGAAGAAGGAGTTGAGGGGCTTGCCCTCCACGAACTCCAGCACCAGGAAGTGGTGGCCCCCGACCTCGAACGTGTCGCGGACCTCCGGGGTGCAGGCGAGCCCCGACAGCCTCTCCAGGGCGTGCCGCTCCCGGCCGAGGCGGGTCACCGCGTCGGCGCCGTCCGCCGCCAGGCCGGCGTGCGGCCTGGCCTCCTTGAGCACCACCTTCTCGCCGGTCCTGCTGTCGTGGCCGACGTACACGCCACCGCCGTTGGAGAAGTGCAGTGCCTGTTCCACGACGTACGGCGACGCCTTCACGGTCGTCGCGGCGCGCGCCTCCAGGTGCGGAAGGAGTACGTCGGGCGGGGTGATCCAGTCGGGTGTCCGGAAGACGGGCCCGCGCAGGTCGGGTACGAGCTTGCCGTCGGCGTTCTCGATCGCCGGGCGCAGCATGCCGTCGGCGTAGCAGTCGCGACGGGTGAAGCTGCCGTACCGGACGTGGACGGGGCCGGCGTTCCATCGGAGGTCGCTCAGGATGTACGGGCCGGGCTCGCCGGCCAGCAGTACGTCCAGTTCCCCGGCGACACGGCCGAACTGCTCGTCGTCCGCCGGGTAGATGGTGATGAATTTGCCGCTGGCGCCACGGTCGGCGTATTTGGCGTTCCGCGTGTGCAGCAGATATCTGCTCGGCACGAATTTGAAGGCGATACGGCGGGCGAGGCAGTAGGCCATTGTCCGGTCGAGAATCGACTCGGCGTTGTCCAGGCAGGCGGACAGGTGAATCTTCCAGCCCTGGGCGGGCAGTTCGTGCTCCACCGGGCGTAACGACAGCCAGTCACCGCTGTGATGACGCTGCCAGCCGTCGGGCACGGGGCGGCCCGCAGCTCCGTACCACCCGCCGGTGCCGCGTCCGGCGGCCCCGGCGGAATTCTCGGAATGTGCCGACGGGTCCGCGTCGTTGGCGTGAGACAGGTGATGAGGCGAGTCGTAGAAATACCGGTTCGCGTCGCAGAACACGGCGTAACCCTTGTTCACATTCCCTCCCTCGTCGGCGACAGCGCCAACCGTGCCATGCCGCCGAGGGAGGCCCATAGTCGCCGATGTCATTGAAAAACCATGCATTACGCACGAGTAACAAGGGCATTGCGTCGCGCGCCACAGCCTCCTGACGACCTGCCCCGCCCGGGACCTTCACCGCCGCCGAGGGGCCGGCGGCCTACTCGTGGTCGGTGCGGAGGTCGGCAGTCAGGGCCGCGCGGGCCCACTCCTCCCAGGCGTCGGGCTTGGAGGTCAGCGGCTTCGCAGCGGCGTGCTGAACGATGTGGCACGGGTCCGGGCCGGCGGGCCACTGCGCGGCGATCTCCCGACCTCGCCACCCCCCCCGTGGGACACCACCACCGGCGTTCCGGCGAAGATTCGTGTGGAGCCGATGGGCGACCTCGTCAAGCGCATGGGGCGCAGCCCGGCAAAGCAACGCTGTAACCAGCCATCCCCGTAACCTTCCCCCAGCGCGTGTCAGCGTCCGTGTTGCAACGATCCCTGGAATCCACCTCTCCGGCTTCAAACTTGCTCCTCTTTCCCGTCGTCTTCGACGGTGTAGGGGACGCGGAAGAGGCGCAGGCGCGCTTGCCTCCGACACCATCAGCAGCCCGGCCGGTGCCGGCGCGAGCGAGGGATCGGCTCGCAGCGCGGCCCGCGCCACCGCCTCGTACAGCCGCCGCTCAGCCCAGCATGCGGGCCTCGGACACCTGCCGGGCTGGCACCGGCACCCGGTTCTTCCGCAGCAACGTCACCACGTGGTTGAACAGCGCCACCGGCCCCCCGTCGTGTCCTTTTTCTTTGCTTCGGTGACGCGGTCGGGGAGGTTGTCGCGGATCTCGACCAGGCGGCTGCGCTGTGCGGGGTCGGGGCGCAGGAGTGAGCAGTGGACGCAGGCTTCTTTGAACTACCGGCAGCAGCGGGTCGGTGGTTGCCGGTAATCCAGTGGCCCTGCGGGGACGAGCCCCATAGTTTGTGCGTTCGTGACTGATGATCCGCAGATGCGCCCGAATCGACACGACCTCGGCCGAGTGTTCAACGAGGTGCCGGAACTCTACGACCGGGTCCGGCCGGGATACCCCGACGAACTGTTCGCGGACCTCGGCGCCCTCACCGGCATGGACGAAAGGTCGTCGGTGCTGGAGGTGGGCTGCGGTACCGGTCAGGCGACGCGCACACTGGCAGCGCTCGGATGCTCTGTGACCGCCGTTGAGCCGGGCACGGACATGGCCGCGCTCGCTCGCCGGCGGATCGCCTCCTTTCACAACGTCGAAGTCGAGACGTCGACCTTTGAGGAGTGGGACGACCGCGGTCGACGCTTCGATGTTCTCGTGGCCGCATCGTCTTGGCACTGGGTCGACCCGTCGGTCGGCTGGCAGCGAGCGCACGCCGTGCTCTCTCCCGGAGGTTGGATGGCGCTGCTCGGCCACGTTGTCGTCCGTCGGCCGGGAGAACCGGAGTTGTATGCCGAGACCGCCGATCTGCACGAGCGGTTCTGTCCGGGGGACCCCAACTGGGGTCATCCGCCGCTGGAGGACGACGTGCCCGCCACCGACGAGGGTTGGGGCCTGGTCGACGATCCCGGGGGATTGTTCGGTCCAACGATCGTGCGCTGGTATCCAACCGTTCAGTGGTTCGACGGAGACGGCTTCGCCGATCATCTTCGCTCGTTGTCGCTGTACCGGAGGCTCGACCGCGACGTCCGTGAGCCCCTGCTCGACGCCATCGCCGAGCGCATCCGCGTGCGGATGGGAGATCGGGCATCACGTCGTTATCTGACCGTCCTGCGGGTCGGACGCCGCGCCGAATGAGGCCAGGGACCGATCGCTGAACAATCGGCTGCGGCACAGTCGGCAGTTGGAGAGCACTCTTTCGTCTCCGGCCTGCCGAGGGCGATTTGGCCGGGGGTCGGCATGCCGAGGCTGACCGTACGGGATCGGCGAGTCGCCTCGGCATCGAACTGCGCGAGTTTGTCCTGGGCGCCGACGAGGCAGACCTGCAGGCCCTCCACCTTGCCGACCAGCCTTCGCGCTCGGCCTCGGCGATGCGGGCGATGCGGGTGATCAGGTTGTCACGGATGTCGGCAAGCCGTGCCACCGAACTGAACCAACTGGCCGACCGGTTGGACAGATCGCAGTCGAGTACTGAAAGCAGTGGGCGAAGCCCGCCTCGCCGCCGCCGAGCAGAGGCTCGCTGTGCGGCAACGCGATCACGCCGGAGCCGGCCGAACGTGCCGCCGTCCCCGACGACGAGCACGACCGGGACACGGAGACACGCCGGGCGCCTTCCACCGTTCCGCGTGTCCGGCCTCTGCTCCCACTGGCCGCCCCCGCGTCGTTAGCGCGGGGGCGGCCTTCTGGGTGTGGTCAGGCGCTGGGCTTGTCCTCGGTGGTGGGTGTCGGCCAGGCGTCGCCGCGGTTGTAGCACTTGTACATGCGGTTCGCATGGACGGGAACCCCCGGATAGGCGGCGGAGATGCCGGCTATATACGCTTCGGCGGCGGCCTGTGCCGCAGCGTCCTCGTGCGGGAGCTGGGACGTTGGTGAGTTGAAGGAGATCTCGATCCTCGTGCTGATCGCCAGGTCTTCTGCCTCGGCCCACACGTCGTACTGAACGCTGTAGGCGCCTTCCGGAACGGACATGGCTGAACTCCTTGTAGGCATGAGAGTCCCAGGTGTCTGAGACGGGGCCTTGATGACGGATTGAGCCTAGGCCAGGCGGAGTTGGATTCCTCAGGGTTGGTCGTCGGTGAGCGCGTCGTGCCGTCCGCCTCGCCGGATCGCACACCGCGTCCAGGATCACGGTCCGGAACGTGGCGCCCGGCTCCGGCACGGTGACGAAGGAACAGGACCGGCCCTGGATGAACTTCTTGATATGACTCATGAGACAGGGGCGTGACGGCGGACTGGCAGGCGGGCTGTCATCTGACGCGCCGGCTCAGCAGGTGGCGAAGCGATCCAGAGCGCGGCGGATCTCGATGCGCATCCGATCATTGCCGGTGTGGCCCGAATCGACGGTGACCAACTCGGCAGTCGGCCATGCCTTGGCCAGGTCCCAGGCGATCTGAAGGGGACTGCCCAGGTCGAGGCGTCCGTGGATGAGGACGCCGGGGATGCCGGCCAACTTTTCCGCCTCCCGCAGCAACACGCCCTCGTCCAGGAATCCCGCGTTGCTGAAGTAGTGCGTGCAGATGCGGACGAAGGCCAAGCGCGCGTCACCGGCCCTCGCGCTGTACGAGCCGGGCGCACCGTTGATCTCGTGGGCGATGACGGCGTCCTCCCACTCGCACCAGTCGGCCGCGGCCTTGGCCCGCACCTCCGGATCGGGATCCTCCATCAGCCGGTTGAAGGCGGCTGCCATCTCGATGCCGTTCGTCGCCTTCGGAGCCACGGCGTGGAAGCGCTCGAACGCGGCCGGGACGTACTGCCGAACGCCCCAATCCAGCCAGTTGATCTCCGACCGGCGCGTCATCGTCACCCCCATGAGGATGACCTCGGACACGCGCCCGGGGTACTGCCGCGCATACGCGAGGATCAGCGTCGACCCCCATGATCCCCCCATGAGCAGCCACCGCTCGACACCGAGGTGCTCACGAAGCCGCTCCATGTCATCGATCAGGTGCTGCGTGGTGTTGACCGACATGTCGGTGGCCGGATCCGATGCGTGAGGCGTGGAGAGCCCACAGCCGCGCTGGTCGAAACCGAACCACCGATAGCGGTCTGGATCGAAACTGCGCCGCCAGGAGTTCCCGGTGCCGGAACCCGGTCCGCCATGCACGACGAGAGCAGGTTTACCCGCGGGATTGCCGAACTCCTGCCAGTGAATCGCGTTGCCGTCACCGACGTCGAGCATGCCGGAGGTGCGGGGTTCGATGGGCGGGTAGCGATAGTCCTCGGTCATCAGGGCAGCCTAGAGGCCCGCTGTCATGAGCCGATCGGCTCGCCAGGACCCAGTAGCCAACCGATCACGTCGATCGTGCGGCGCCGTGTAACTACCCGCCGGCCACCCGCCCCTGGTGTCCGATTTCGAAGTCCCGGGCTGTGACCGTGCGCCGGTCACCACCAGGCTGGACGAAAGCCCACGAGGTGTCCTCGTTACGAGACGCAATCCAAGTGTCCAGCGGACCAGGCCATTTCGGTTCCGCCGCCCAGACCGGTTTCACCGCCGCGTAGGCGAAGGACAGGGCGGTGCCGTAGCGGCACAGCCCGGTGCGGCCGATGTCACCGGGCGGCCTCGGTCCACATCGGCACGTCGCAGCGTTGTGCGCGTTGCCGTCCCCCGGCGACTCAGGAAGTAATGACGACCCGAGTGTCCGAAAGCCGTTCGGCTCCGGTCGGGCGGCCGGTGATCGCGATGATGTGCCAGGTGTCGGAGCTGTCGCGGCGGAGTTCGAAGTGGACGGCCAGGCGCTCGATCTCGGAGTCGTCCGCCGTGCGACGTGACCAGATCGCGTCCACGCCGGCGGCGCGTGAACTGTACGCGGTCACCTGACTGTCGGGGACTTCGGTGTGGGTGTAGCCGGCTGCCTTCAGCGGGGCCTGATGAACGGAGAGGAAGCCGAGCACCGCGTCCGGGTCGAGGCACCAGTCGTGCCTGGCTCGGGCTGGATCGGGGTCGTCCGAGGAGATGTGGAGAGGGGGTGTCCAGTAGTCGAGAACGGATCGGGGATCGGCGGACGAGTTCTTGGCGATGCCGACCCAGGCGGGGAAGTATTCGTCGAAGAACCAGACACGAGCCTCCTCGGCCGTACGCGCCAGCTCACCGTTGTGCGATTCGGAATTCATCCGGTTTCCCGTTCTCAGCGAGCGGTTGGAAGTCGTTGTCGCCCGACCCTAATGTCATCTGTGATCAGATCGCGGGTTGCCAGAGCGGTTGTCATCCGTTTCCCCCGAAAGGCCTTTCAGGTGGGGAGGTGAGCATTGGCCGCCGAATTATTCGTACGTCCGCCGTCCGGAAAACCGGGCACCCGCCGACGTGGCTACGGCGGATATCGGATTCCGGTCCGTTCCTTTAATCGGCTTCACTGGTGGACCGTGAGCCGGTCCGGCGGCACTTACTCTGACCTGGAGTGACGGTGAGTCTGTGCCGTCTTGTCACGTTACATATAGATAATCGAGATATGAGCGGACGCTGGACGGAGATCCTCGGAGAACGACTGGACGCGCCCGGCCGGGAGTTGGTGACGGCGGCGACAGCGCTGGTGCCATTGCTGGCGGCCAACGCGGACCGTGCCGACGCCGAAGGGCGGATCCCGGAGGAAAATCTCGCGGCGCTGCGGGAAGCAGGGCTGCTGCGGCTCGGTGTGCCGCGAGCCCTCGGCGGGCACGGCGTCCGCGTCGGCACGCTGCTGGCGGTGTGTACGGAACTGGGCCGCGGGTGCGCGTCGACCGCGTGGGTGACGGCCCTGTTCGGATCCGGCGGTGCGGTGGCCGGACTGGTCGGAGACGCGGTACGGGCGGAGATCTGGGGCAGTTCACCCGACATCACGCTCAGCAGCGCGGTCGGGGTGCCGGTGCCGGTCCGCCAGGTCTCCGGTGGATATGTACTGGACGGCCGGTGGGGCTGGGTCTCGGGGATCCGGCACTCCGACTGGGTCGGGCTCGATGTGCTGGGCGAACGGGAAGGCGGCAGCGCTCAGCGGGCCATGGCCTTCGTGCCCGTCACCGCCGTGAGCGTCGAAGACACGTGGGACATGGCCGGGATGAGGGGCACCGGCAGCGACACGGTCGTCGCCGAGGACCTCTTCGTGCCGGACGACCGGATGCTGTGGTTCGCCGATGCCGCCGCCGGCGTCTACCACCGTGGCGGTGACGGCGAAATGGCGACACGCCTGTTGTTCCCCGTGACCGCCATGGTCTCCTTCGTCGCGCCCGTGCTCGGTCTCGGCGTCGCCGTGTACGAGCACATCGTCGGCATCCTCACGGCGGGCAGGTCGGTCGTCTCCGGATCGCGACTCCACGACCTCGCCCGGGACACGCCGGGGGTCCAAGCGGGGGTGGTCGATGCCGCGGCGCTGATCGACGGTGCGATGCTCCGCATGGCGTGGGCGGCGGGCGAGCTGGATCGTGCGGCCCTCGCGGGTGTGATTCCGCCCGAGACGGCAGGCGTCCGGATGCGGGTGGACTTCGCTCACGCGGCGCGCTCGATCCGTCAGGCCGCGGACATGCTTCTCGACGTCGGGGGAGCGAGCCGGTTCGCCCTGGCGGACCCCGCGCAGCGGATGTGGCGTGACCTTGGCACCGCCACCCGCCACCCCGCGTTCGTCACCGAGGTCAACCGTGAGCGCTACGGGCAATTGCTGCTCGCCGAGTGATACCTGCCGAGGGTCGCCGGGGGTTTTCTGCCGCCCGACGCGGCGTCAGAAGCCACGTCGGGCGGCGAGCTGCTGCCGCGGGTGGGCGGATCTCAGGCGAGTGCTCGGGGTCCCCCAGGTACTGAATACCGTGGGCCCGTCGGACAGCTCCGGCCGAACGATTTCCTGGAGGGCGGCCACTGCGAGTCGCTGCGGTGGAAGTCGTACGTTGCGCCCTGGGGGACATGACTTCGTAGAGGTTCCCCGCGCCATCGGTGAAGTACAGGCCACGAGGGCACCACAGGTGGTCGGTCCGGCCAGGGACCGGGCGGTCTGCGGGAGCGGACGCGGGCGCGGACCAGCGTCGACCGGTGTACGGCCCATGAGGGGCGGACCCGTACCGTGTGCGAACGGATCATCGACGCCATCCCGGCGTGCCCCACCTGGCCGGCGATCCACGCGCGCGCGGGTACACCGACTCGCCGTTGCCCTGGGCTCCGGCGCCCGCCCGCCCGGCCCACCCGGTCGACCGCCTCGCGCAACTCCGCGTCGAGATCGCCCCGTACAGCGGGACGCCGGGGCCGGTCGGCCCCCGGGCCGGGGACGCCGGCCAGGCGCGCGACGCGATCCTGGCCCTGCTCGCCGAACTCCGGAGCGTGCGGAACGGCACTCAGATATCGGAGTCCAGGGCTTCCTTGAGCAGGCGGGCCCCGAGCCGCCCGTGTGCACGGTGGTCCCGGAAGCCCGTGCGGGAACCCGCTTCGAGCTGATCGAGCGTGCCGGCTCCAAGCGCCCCCGGGTTGTCACCGACCCACTGGAGGGCTGCCGCGACCAGGGCCACGGACCCTGGGCCCTCGAAGTCGACGACCTGGACGCGGCGTTCACCACCGGGCGCAACACGGCCGGCACGCAAACCGTCCGGCCCGGCGCCCGCTTCGCCCACGTCAAGGACCCCGAGAGCCATCTCGTCGAGCTGTTCCAGCCCCCGCCCGCCGCCTTGATCCCGAAAGCCGGTGGGGCTTTGTCCCGTGAGGGGCGAGTGGTCTGGACATCTCCGGCACATCTGGTTCCCCCACCGGATGTCCGGTGTTCACACAAACGTGCACGCCGCTCTTCCGTGCTCATTGAGGGTCAGGTCCGTCGATGATGCGAATCGGCCAAATATCTGCCGGACGCCTGAGTGTGTCCGGGAGGGGGCTGCACCTCATGAATCACCCGCGCTTTCTGTTCGTACTCAGACCCGACGCCGATACGGCGACCCCCGGGGACAGGTCCCTTCCGGAGCGCTCCGCCGCGACCGGTGGGGCGGTTTCGCTGGTGTGGCGCCTGGTCGGGCCCAACAACCGTGGTATCGGCCAGAGCTGGCGGAGCCATCCCGACCAGGAGGCCTGCCGGGCCGCCGTGCGCGGACTGCGTGAAGGACTGACACGGGCCCGGCCGCTCATCGCCATCGCGGAGTCCTCCGGGTTGTGGACCTGGCGGCTCGATATCGACGGTGGGCGGGTCGCCGTCTCGGTCCGGTCCTACCAGCGCCAGCGCGAGTGCCAGTACAGCCTGGAGAACTTCTTCCGGTCCGTACCCCACGCGCAGTTGGCGGCCGGCCTGGTCTCGACACCGGCCCGGCGCCTCCCGTACCCCGGTGCCGACCGCCCGTCCCGGCCCGACCCCGCCGAGCGGAACCGCGCCACCGGGGCAGGTACGCGATGACCCTCCTGGCCCCCGTGACCGAGGGGACGGACAGCCCGCGGACGCTCAAGCAGTCCGCCGGACTGCCCGACCGCGTCTTCCGCGGCCTGGCCCGCGGCAGCGGCGGTGTTGTGCTGTCCATCATGCTGCTGGTCGGTACGTTCCTCGGCTACCGCGCCTGGGAGGCCCTGCGGGTGGCCAAGGGCTCCTTCCTCACCGTGTCGGCCTGGGAGCCGGACTCGCGCCACTTCGGTATCGCGGCCGTCCTCACCGGGACCGTGCTGATCGGCCTGGTGGCCATCGCGCTCGCCGTACCGCTGGCCATGGGCGCGGCGCTCTACATCTCCGAGTACGCGCCGCGCGGGATCAGACGCACCATGATCAGCGTCATCGACCTGATGGCCGCGGTGCCCAGCGTGGTCTACGGCCTCTGGGGCGCGTTCTTTCTCCAGTCGCACATCGTCGGGCTGTCCCGCTGGATCTCCACGTACTTCTCCTGGATCCCGTTCTTCAAGGTCAACGGCGCCGACCCGGGCGATCCGCTGGCCACCTCGACCGTCTACACCTCCTCAACGTTCATCGCCGGGATCGTGGTGGCGCTCATGGTCACTCCGATCGCCTGCTCGGTCATGCGCGAGACGTTCTCCCAGGCGCCCGTCGGCGAACGGGAAGGCGCCTACGCGCTCGGCTCGACACGGTGGGGAGTGATCAGGACCGTCGTCCTGCCGTTCGGCAGGGGAGGTGCCATCGGCGGCACGATGCTCGGCCTCGGGCGCGCCCTCGGCGAGACCATCGCCGTCTACATGATCATCTCCCCTTCCTTTGTCATCCAGCCGCGCATTCTGGAGAACGGCACCAACTCCGTCTCCTCGCTGATCGCCCTGCGCTACGGCTCCGCCAGCGACTTCGGCATGTCGGCACTGATGGCGGCCGGGCTCGCGCTCTTCCTGATGACCCTGGTCGTCAACTTCGCCGCCTCCTCCATCGTCGCCCGCAGTCGCTCCGGTGCGGGGACCGATGCCTGAGATGAATCGGACCGCCCCCGTGCTCCCCTCCGCCACCCCGCCCTCCGCCGAGGACCCGCGGCCCGGGAACGTCCCGGCCGCCGACTCCCCGACGGTCTGCCCGGGCCCCCCGGACGACAGCCGGCCCGAGAAACGCCGCGCCGTCTCCACGGTGCGCGCCGGCGACATCAGGGCGCTGTTCGGCGCCCTGGCGGCCGCGCTCGGTCTGACGGTCGTGCTCTTCACCCGGATCGCGCCGTTCGACGCGCCGCTCGGCTTCGTCGTGGTCGCCTATCTGTTCTTCGTCGGTCTGTACGCGGTGCTGGTCTCCTTCAACGAGAACCGCGTGGCGGTACGGGACCGGGTGGCCGCGGTGATCACGCACAGCCTCGCCGTGCTCGTCGTCGGCGCGCTCGCCTTCGTGGTCGTCTACACCCTGTGGCGGGGCCGGGCGGCGCTGCCGTACCTGAACTTCTTCACCGAGGACATGTCGCTCACCGGCCCGGTCCAGCCGCTCTCCAGCGGCGGCATGCTGCACGCCATCGCCGGCACGGTCGAGCAGATGGTCATCGCCCTGACCCTCACCGTGCCGCTCGGACTGGCCTGCGCGGTCTTCCTCAACGAGGTCCCCGGCGGCTACTCCCGGTTCGTCAGGACCATCGTCGAGGCGATGACCGCGCTGCCGTCCATCGTCTCCGGCCTGTTCGTCTACGCCACGGTCATTCTCATCCTCGGCCTCGACAAGTCCGGTCTGGCGGCCTCCCTGGCCATCGGCGTGATGATGCTGCCGATCATCATCCGCGCCTCCGACGTGGTGATCCGGCTGGTCCCCGGCTCACTGCGTGAGGCGTCCCTCGCACTCGGCGCCAGCCAGTGGCGCACGGTCTGGACCGTCACGCTGCCCACCGCTCGCTCCGGACTGACCACCGCCGTCATCCTCGGCACGGCGCGCGGGATCGGCGAGACCTCGCCGGTGCTGCTCACCGCCGGATTCACCTCCGACATGAATCTCAACCCGCTGAGCGGTCCCCAGGTGTCGCTGCCCCTGGCGACCTTCGAGCTCGTACGGTCCCCCCAACCGGCCTTCATCGCCAGGGGGTTCGGTGCCGCCGCGCTGCTCATGGGCCTGGTCCTGCTGCTCTTCGTCGTGGCCCGGATCGTCGGCGGGCGGGGACCGGGCGAACTGACGCGACGTCAGACGCACCGCAGAGTACTGGCCTCCCGGAGAGACGCCGCACGCATGAGCGGGCGGAACGGGACCCCACGCGGCGCCGGCGTCTCCGCCGCCCCGCAGGCCGCCCCGCAGGCAGGGCCGCCGGACAGGGGGACCGGCACACCACCGGACCACTGAGCCCCACGGAGCCTCCGATCCGCGGAGCCGCCGGACCGCAGCACGGTCGCCCGCACCACCTACACCTCGCCCGCCCCGCCCGTCACACCGACAGGAGTCGTATCCCGATGTCCGGAACCCCTCCGGCGCCGCCCCGCACCCGTGCCCGAGCCGGCCTGACGGCCGTCACCCTCGTGGTGACGGTCCTGCTGGCCCTCGTACCGTCCGCCACCGCCGCCACCTACGTCCCGATCTCGGGCGCGGGCTCCACCTGGAGCCAGAACGCCCTGGATCAGTGGCGGGCGAACGTCAAGCAGTACGGCATGACGGTCAACTACAACGGCACCGGTTCCTCCGACGGCCGTAACCAGTTCCGCAACGGCACGGTGGACTACGCGGTTTCCGAGATTCCGTACGGGATCAAGGACTCGGGTGTGGTCGACTCACCGCCCTCGCGCGACTACGCCTACATGCCCATCGTGGCCGGTGGTACCTCGTTCATGTACAACCTCAGGATCGGGAACCAGCGGGTGACCAATCTGCGGCTGTCGGGCGCGGTCATCGCCAAGATCTTCACCGGCGGCATCACGATGTGGAACGACCCCGCCATCAGGGCCGACAACCCGGCCCTGGCCGCGTCGCTCCCCGCCCGCCGGGTCGTCCCCGTCGTCCGCTCCGACGGATCCGGGAGCACCGCCCAGCTGACCACCTGGATGAGCAAGCAGTACGCCTCCTACTGGAACTCCTACTGCGGACGGGCCGGGCGCGCCACTCCATGCGGCGCCACGTCCAACTTCCCGCTGGTGCCGGGCGGCGGCTTCGTCGCCCAGTCCGGATCGAACGGCGTCTCCGGCTATGTCGCCCAGGCGGGCAACGTCGGCACGATCACCTATGTCGAGTACTCGTACGCCGTCTACACCACCGGCTTCCCGGTGGCCAAGGTGCTCAACGCGGCCGGGTACTACACCGAGCCGACCGCCAAGAACGTCGCCGTGGCGCTGCTCAACGCCCGGATCAACAACAACAGTTCGTCCCCCGACTACCTGACCCAGATCCTCGACGGGGTCTACAAGAGCACCGACCGGCGGAACTATCCGCTTTCCAGCTACAGCTACATGATCGTGCCGACGGCCACACAGGCCAACTTCAACGCCCAGAAGGGCAAGACACTCGGCGCCTTCGCGTACTACTTCCTCTGCCAGGGCCAGCAGCACGTCGACAGCCTCGGCTACTCGCCCCTGCCGGTGAACCTGGTCGAGGCCGGTCTCGAACAGGTGCGCAGAATCCCGGGCGTCGACGTCGAGAACATCAACATCAAGACCTGCCGCAACCCGACCTTCTCCGCCGACGGCGGCAACACCCTCGCCGAGACCGCTCCCTATCCGCCGGCGTGCGACAAGAAGGGGAACACCCAGTGCTCCACCGGCACCGGAGGCGACAAGAAGCCCACGGTGACGCAGGGCGGCGGGAGTTCGGGCGGCAGCGGCGGCCAGGGCCCGGGCGGCGCGTCAGGGTCAGGTGGTACCGGCGGCGCAGGCGGAGGGTCGTCCGGAGCGGGCGCCGCGGGCGCGGGCGCCGCGGGCCCCGGCACCACGGGCGGCCCGGCGGGCACGGACGCGGGTGCGATCGACCCGGACACCGGACAGCCGCTGACGGCCGGGGGAGCCACCGGGGGCGCGGCGGGCACCGGGGCCGACACGGGTGGCGACGCCTACGCCGTCCCCGTCATGACATCGGGCTCCACCGGCAGCACACTGCGGCTGGCCCTCATGGTGCTGGCCGGCCTGCTGCTCGTCCTGATCACGGTGGGCCCCCCGCTGCTCTCCCGGTACCTGACGGCGAGGAAGCCGACCTCATGAAGATCGCGCGCGCCCGCCGGGCGCTCTCCGTACTCTTCGTCGCGCTCTGCTGCGCGCTCGGCTCGGGCGCCGTCATCGGCGGTGCCGTACCGGCCGATGCCGCCGGCACCCCCGCGGACCGCGCGCCCGTGACCGTGTCGGGGGCGGGCGACCTCGCGGACCTCAAGGTCACCGTCGCCCAGACCCGGCACCTGGTCAACGAGGTCGTCAAGGTCTCCTGGTCCGGGGGAGCGCCCACCCGCTCCGACACCTCCTACGCCGCCGACTACCTCCAGATCATGCAGTGCTGGGGCGACGACCCGAGCGGTCCCGACCCCGAGCAGTGCCAGTTCGGCGGCTCGGCGGCGCTCGGCCCCGGAGCCGGCAACCAGGCCGCGGGCGCGTACACCAACGGCCGTCAGCTCAGCTACGGCGGGCTGCGCGACCCGAAGCAGGAGATGCCGCCCCCGTCGCCCACGGGCATCTCCTACGTCGCCTTCCACTCGGTGACCGGCCAGATCACCAGGACCGGCAACTCCAACGACTTCTTCGACTCCAACACGACCAACGAGGTCCCCTACGCCCGTACCAACCCCGACGGCACCGGAGAGGTGTACTTCGAGGCACAGACCGCCGTCGAGGCACCAGGTCTCGGCTGCGGCGAGGCCGGCGCCGGGGAGCAGGCCCAGGGCGGGACCGAGGGCAGGCGGTGCTGGCTGGTCGTCGTCCCGCGCGGCACGACCGAGGTGGACGGCAGCGCCTACACCGCCCGGCCCAGCGGATTCCTCGAATCGTCGCCGCTCTCGGCCACCAACTGGGAGCGACGCCTCGTCGTACCGCTGCACTTCGAACCGATCGGCCAGTTCTGCCCGATCGGCGCCGACGAACGCCCCACCCTGGGCAACGAGATGATCGCCGAGGCCGTCAGCCGGTGGCAGCCCGCGCTGTGCCGCACCGGCGGCAGGTCGATCTTCGGCTATGCCCAGGTGACCGACGACACCGCGCGCGCGAAGCTCGGCTCCGGCACACCGGGCCTGGTGTTCCTCGGCCGGCCCGCCGCGGCAGACCAGCTTCCGGCGGGAGCGGAACCGGTGTACGCCCCCGTGGCGCTCTCCGGTCTCACCATCGGCTTCCTCATCGAGAGCCAGTCCTCGTTCTCCGCGCCGGAAGAGGTACGGGCCCGCGACGGCCGTCGGCTCACCAGCCTGAAGCTCAACCAGCGCCTGGTGGCGAAGCTGTTGACCGAGTCCTACCGGGACGGCAATTCGCGGTTCGCCCCGAGCGTCGAGGACAATCCCTTCAACCTCGGCCACGACCCGGAGTTCGTCGCCCTCAACCCGGAGTACGCCGATCTCGACTTCGGCGGCAAGCTCGGCGACGCGCTCGTACCCGAGGCACTCGCGGACACGGCACGCCTGCTGTGGAGCTGGGTGGACGCGGACCCCGCCGCGCGCGAGTTCCTCGACGGCACCCCGGACGACGAGGGCAGATACGGCGACCCCGGCAACGCGGGAATGAAGGTCAACCCGCACTACCGCGAACTCGACCTGCCCCTCGACCACTTCCCCAAGAGCGACCCGTTCTGCCAGCAGTTCGAGGACCGCCCCGACAACCCGCTCTGCGTCCAGGACAAACACCCGTACACCTCCGACATGCACGGCGCCGCCCGCGCCGCGGGCCGGGGCGACCCGCTGTCCCGCACCACCTGGGACAGCACCACGAACCCGCCCGCGTACAAGAAGGACCCGGCCCAGCCCGCCGGGCAGCGGGCGATGCTCGCGGTGGCGGACACCGCGACGGCCCTGCGCTTCGGTCTGATCCCCGCCCAACTGCGCAACGGCGCCCGGAAGTACGTCGCCCCGTCCACGGCCGGACTGCTCGCCGGACAGGCCGCGATGAAGCCGGGTGGAGTGAAGGACGTGCTCGAACCCGCGCCGGGCGACGGAGCGGCGAAGACCGCCTATCCGCTGACCTCGCTCGTCTACGCCGCGACCGTGCCCGCCGGGCTGACCAGGGCCGAGGGCAAGGACTACGCGGAATTCCTCACCTACGCCGCCGGTGCCGGGCAGCAGCCGGGCGTCGCCGCCGGCACCCTGCCCGACGGATACGCGCCCCTGCCGAAGGCGCTGCGCGACCGGACCGTCCAGGCCGCCGCCACCATCGCGGCACGGGCGGGCAAGGCCCCCGCCGACGCGGATCCCGGCTCCGGCGGACCAGGAACCGCGGCGGGCGGCGGCGTGGGTGACCCGGGGTCCGGCACGGCGGACGGCGGTGCGTCCCTCGGTGCGACCGGCGGGGCGGCGGGCGGCGCCGCGGCCGGGGCCGGCGGAGCGGGCGCGGCCCCCTCCGGCTCCCCGAAGCCCGCTGGGTCGCCCTCCGCACCGCCGTCGAAAGCGGCGGCGGCCGAGGCCGAGGCGGCGCTCACCCCGCCGTGGGTGCTCGGAGCCGTACGCAATGTCGTGCTGATCGTCCTCGTCGCCGGGCTGGCGGCCGCCGTCGGAGGACCGCTCCTGCCGAGAGTGGCGCCCGTCGTCGCGGCCCGGCTGCGGGCCCTGCGCCGGGAGGACGGCACCTGAAAAGCGACCGGCCGGGGACGGGACGACCACCCCCGGCCGGGAGCCGACTCCGGAGAAGGCCGGAGATCGGCGAACCGCGGTCCATCGCGGTTTCTCAACACACAGGCGCAAGCCTAGCTGAGGGGTACACGAAGGTGAAAAAGAACAAGATCATGATCGCCGCCACCGGGGCGGCGCTGCTCGCGGCCACGGCCGGCGTCACGGTCGCCTCCGCCGAGCCGTCCGGTACGCCGACCTACCGTCAGCTCTCCGGAGTCGGTTCGGACACCACCCAGGACGTGATGAACGGCCTGTCCCAGGTGGTGACCATCAACGGCACGAAGGTCCTCGGCTCGTACAACGCCGTGGGCTCGCCGAACATCACCACCAAGGACCCGGCGGTGAACAACAAGTGCGCCATGGCGCGCCCGAACGGTTCGGGTGCGGGCCGGGCGGCGCTGCTGACCTCGCTCCAGGCCAACGACGGGTGCCTGGACTTCGCGCGGTCCTCCAGCCTGAGCCTGGGTGCCGCGTCTCCGGGGCTCACCTACGTGCCGTTCGCGGTCGACGGTGTCTCCTACGCGGTCACGCCCTCCAGCGTGCTGCCGCGCAAGCTGACCCTGAACGACCTCAAGGCGATCTACCACTGCGACCCGGCCTTCGTCGGCACGGGCCCCAACTACAGCATCAACGTCTATCTGCCGCAGGCCGGTTCGGGCACCCGCAGCTTCTGGGAGGCCCAGGTCGGCATCACAGACGCGGATGTCGTCGCCGGTGTGTACCCCTGCATCAAGGACAAGAAGAACGGCGTCGCGATCCAGGAGCACGACGGCCGCGTGCTGGACGACAAGGCCATCGTGCCGTTCTCCATCGCCCAGTACATCGCGCAGAGTTCGCAGACGGTGGCGGACCTCCGCGGCCGGGCGCTGCTCGGCACGATCGACGGCAAGTCCGCCACGACGCTCAACAGCGACTTCGGCGTCAAGCGTGACGTCTACAACGTGATCCCCACCGGCAAGATCGGTACGGCTCCCTGGAGCACGGTCTTCGTCGGCAAGGACGCGCTCGTCTGCAAGCAGCCCGGTGTCATCAACACCTACGGCTTCGCGACCAGCCCGGACTGTGGCGACACCAGCAAGCAGACCCCCTGATCCGGAACCGGTTTCCCGCGCACCAACCCAGAAGGAGTTCTGACACCGTGTTCCTCAACAGACGCCTGCGGACGCTGTCCGCGAGTGTGGTGGCCGTCGCGACCTCGGTCACCGTCGGCGTGATCGCCGCCCCCGTCGCCCAGGCCGCCGAGATCGGCACCCTGGACATCAACCCGAAGACCGGTACCGACGAGAGCGGCATCGACTTCTCGACGTCCGGCGCCTGCCCGGAGACCGCTTCGTACGTCATCGTGTCGGTCAAGGGCTCCGGCTTCCCGGCCGAGGGCCAGAACGTGGTCGGCAACGCGCCGATCGAGACGTACAACACCACGGCCGCCGGCGGGATGCTCATCCCGCTGTCGTCGACGATGCGCGACTACGCCAACATCGCCGGCTTCAGCGTGCTGGAAGGCGAGTACGACTTCACCGTCACCTGCCGTACGGCGTTCAACGGCACCAGCCTCGGTGACTTCACGGGCGCGATCTGGTTCACCTCCAACACGGCGTACCAGGCCAACGACCCCGATGTGAGGACGGACACCAGCACCTCGCTCGCGGTCTCCCCGTCCGGCGCCACCGAGCAGGGCGACGCGGTCTCGCTGACCGCGACCGTCACGCCCGCGGCCGACGGCACCGTGCAGTTCCGTGACGGCGGCACCGCGCTGGGCAGCCCGGTCCCCGTGACCGGCGGCTCCGCCACGCTCTCGACGACCAACCTGACGGCGGGCAGCCACTCGCTCACCGCCGAGTTCACCCCGTCGAGCACCTCGTACAACTCCTCGGTCTCCACCGCGGTCAGCCACACGGTGAACGCGGCGGCGGCCAGGCCCACGACGACGGCGCTGGCCGTCTCCCCGGCGGACAGCTCCGAGCAGTTCAGCCCGGTCACGCTCAGCGCCACCGTCACGCCCGCCGGCGCGGCGGGTTCGGTGAAGTTCACCGACACGGTGGGAGGGACGACCACCACGCTCGGCACGGTGGCGGTCGACGGCGGTCAGGCGAAGCTCACCACGAGCGGCCTGGCGCCCGGCGACCACGCGTTCACGGCGAGCTTCGTGCCGCAGAACGACGCCGCCTTCACCGCTTCCGACTCCGGCAACATCCCCTACCGTGTCGGCGCCTTCGAGGGCGTCACCGCCTCCGAGGACATCACCACCACGGTCGAGGCCGGCGCGCTGGTCATCAGCGTCGCCGACCCGCACGTCACCCTGCCGTCGCCGGTGCTGGACGCCGACGGCGAACTGCTCACCACGGCGGGCGAGATCAGCCCGGTCACGCTCACCGACACCCGCGCCGGCAACCCGGGGTGGACCGTCAGTGGCCAGGTGACCGACTTCTCCGACGGGGCGGCCCACGCCATCAACGGCCAGAACCTCGGCTGGGCGCCCAACGTCATCGACCACGTCTCCGGCCAGAGCGTCACGGCCGGCGACCAGGTCGCCCCGGCCGCGGGCGTGGCCCCCGGCGACACGGGCACGGCCGGTCTCAAGTCGTCCCACACCCTCGGCAAGGGCACCGGCCTGGGCACCTCGCACCTCGGCGCGGACCTCAGCCTGAACGTCCCGACCTCCACGGTGGCGGGCACCTACACCGCCAAGCTCACCCTGACCGCGATCTGACGGACCGCGATCCGATCGCGAACCGCCCCTCCCGGCGGCAGCGGTCGCCCAGGTGAGTGGGACGGGTGCTCCCCACCACCCGTCCCACTCACCACCCGCCGTACCCCGCTCGGCCCGTAGCACGTGCCGTACCCCACGCGACCCGTACCACCCGCCGTACCCCCGCACGTTCCCGAAGAACGGCCGCCGCCCCGATCGGACGCCCCGACATGACCAGCACCCCGCCCACCCGCACCCTCGTCACCGCGCTGCTCACCTGCCTGCTCGTGCTCTTCGCCGCACCCACCGTCCACGCGTCCGTCCAGGACACCGGCGGCAAGGGCCGCAGCACCTTCGGCGTCCAGCCCTCGGGCCCCAAGAAGCCGGACCGGCGCAGCGACTTCTCGTACAGCGTCACCCCCGGCGCGGCGGTGCGGGACCACATCGCCGTCCTCAACCACAGCGCCAGGCCGCTGACG
This sequence comes from Streptomyces sp. NPDC058653, assembly GCF_042716895.1. Classification (NCBI taxonomy): domain Bacteria; kingdom Bacillati; phylum Actinomycetota; class Actinomycetes; order Kitasatosporales; family Streptomycetaceae; genus Streptomyces; species Streptomyces sp. NPDC058653. The sequence continues at coordinate 284,470 of NZ_JBHXRM010000001.1, forward strand.
CTCAAGGTGTACGCGAGCGACGCGTTCAACACCGCGGACGGCGGGTTCGACCTGCTGGCCGAGGGCGTCAGGTCGAAGGACGCCGGAAGCTGGATCAGGACGGCCAGGAGCCGGGTGGTGATCCCGGCCCGGTCGCGCGCCGTCGTGCCCTTCACCGTCACCGTCCCGGCCGGCGTCGCCCCGGGCGATCACGCGGCCGGGCTCGTCGCCTCGCTCGCCTCGTCGCGCTCCGACGGCAAGGGCGACCGCGTCGCGGTGGAACAGCGCGTCGGGGCCAGGGTCCACATCAGAGTGGCCGGCGAGCTCAAGCCCGGTCTCGCGGTCCAGGACGTCCGGGCCACCTACCACGGGACGGCGAACCCGTTCGGCACCGGCTCGGCCACGGTGACGTACACCGTACGCAACACCGGGAACATCCGGCTGGGCGCGCGGGGGACCGTGCGCTTCGCCAACTCCGTGAGCGGGCCGCTGCGCGCGCCCGGGGTCGAGACCGTCAAGGAGCTGCTGCCGGGCAACTCGGTGCGGGTCACCGCGAGCGTGCGCGGGCTGTTCCCGGCCGTGCGGTCGACCGTCACGGTGAACCTCGACGCGATCCCGGTCGGCGGCGACATCGATCCCGCTCTGCCGAGCACCACCGGCTCCGCCGGGTTCTGGACCGTGCCCTGGGCGCTCCTCGCGCTGCTGGTCCTGGCCGCAGGCCTCACGGTGGCGCTCGTACGTCGCCAGCGGTGGCGCCGGCCCGGCGGGCCCATCCGGCCCGCACCCACAGACCCCCACCCCTCCGTTACGTCAGTTCCCAAGGAAGCGAAGACCTCCATGCTCATCAAGCGTTTCACCCGGCCGACCGCACTCGGCCTCGCGTCCCTCCTGGCCGCCGCCGGCGGCGTCCTGATGCTCGGCACGTCCGCGCAGGCCGAGACGCTGGGCACGCTCAGCCTCACCCCGCCCACCGGCACCGACACCTCCTCCGTCACGCTCTCCACGTCGGGCCCCTGCCCGGAGGAGGCCGACTACCTGATCGTCAAGGTGGCGGGCAAGGGCTTCCCCGCCGAGGGCCAGAACGTCGTCGGAAACTCCGAGGTCGCCATCTACCCCTCCGCGGGCGAGGGTCTCGACATCCCGCTCAGCGAGACCATGCGCGACTACGCCAACACGGCGGGGTTCAAGACCCTGGAGGGCCGCTACGACTTCACCGTGACCTGCCGCAAGGCGTTCGGTGAGAGCACCTTCGGCGACTACGAGGGCTCGATGTGGTTCACGTCGAACACCACCTACCAGGACACCGATCCCGACGGGCCCGAGCCCACCGAGCCGACAGGGCCGAGCGAATCGCCCGACCCCACCGAGTCGACCGATCCCACGGAGCCCGCCGACCCCTCGGAGTCCCCCGACCCGACCGGGAGCACCGAGCCCACCGACACGGCGTCCCCGAGCGACACCGCCGACCCGAGCGACACCGCCGACCCGGGCACGGCCGACGGCGGCTCCACGGACGGTGGCTCCACCGAGGGCGGATCGTCCGACGGCGGCGCGTCCGGCGGTGGTACGGACGTCACGACCGAGGTCTCCGGCGGCGGTGACGGCGGCTCTCTCGCCTCGACCGGCAGCAGCACCGGCGCGATCACCCTGATCGCCCTCGCCCTCGTCACCGCCGGAACCGCCGCCGTCTGGTGGGCCCGCCGCCGCGGTCTGCTCACCTTCGTGGGCGGCTGGAACCACCGGTGAGTCCCCGCACCACGACATCCCCCACCACGGCGTCGACGAAGGCGAAGTGACGGTGACCCAGACCCTGGAGCGCGTGGACAGCGCCCCGTCGGCCGACCGGGCGCACGATACGCGCCCGGCCGGCCCGGCCCTGCGGGCCGCGGGCGCCGCGCTCAGCATCCTCGCCACACTGCTGCTCGGCTTCGTCGCGACCCTGGGACCGCTCGGCGATCTGCGCCACGCCCGGGACCAGAAGGTCGCACACTCCGAGCTGCGCGAAGAGCTCGCCAACGCGACCGCGCCCGTCGGCCCGCGCACGGCGGACGGCGGTCAACTGGCGCTCGGTGACCCCGTGGCGCTGCTGGAGATCAAGCAGCTCGGTCTGCGGGAGGTCGTCGCCGAGGGCACCACGTCGGACGTGCTCGCCGGAGCCCCGGGGCACCGCCGGGACACCGTCCTGCCGGGTCAGGCGGGCGTCAGCGTCGTCATGGGCCGCCAGGCCGCGTACGGAGGTCCCTTCGCGCACATCGACGAGATACGGCGCGGTGAGACCTTCACGGTCAGCACCGGCCAGGGCCGGCACACCTACCGGGTGCTGGGCGTACGCAGGGCGGGGGACCCGCAGCCGCCCGTCCTCGCCGCGGGCAAGGGCAGGCTGACCCTGATCACCGGGGAAGGCAGCGCGTTCCTGCCCGACGGACTGCTCCGGGTCGACGCGGACCTCGTCTCGGCCGTGCAGCCGGCCGTCGCCCCGCTGTACAGCACGGGCTCGCTGCCCGCCGACGAGAGACCGATGGCCGGTCAGACGTCGGCGTGGGTGCCGCTGGTGCTCTGGGGGCAGGGACTGCTGCTGGCCGCCGCCTCCCTGGCCTGGATACGCGTGCGCTCGGGACGCCGCGAGGCGTGGGTCGTCGGCATACCGGTGCTGGGCGCACTGGGGTTTGTCGTCGCCGACCAGGCCGCGCAGCTTCTCCCGAATCTGCTCTGACCGCCGGTTCCTGTCTGCCGACCTGAGCCGCGCTCCGTGCACCCCGAACACCCCGTACGACTCGTACGCCTCGAACCTCCGAATCTCCGAAGGACATGACGTGACCGCCTCCCCCTCCCACACGCTTTCCCTTCCCGCGGTGGGGGCCCTCGCCCCCGGCACCGCCGCCGAACTGGACGCCCGCCGGATCTCGGCCTGGTTCGGCGACCACAAGGTGCTGGACCGGGTGTCGCTGACCATGCCGGCCGGGCAGGTCACGGCGCTGATCGGCCCGTCCGGCTGCGGAAAGTCCACCTTCCTCAGGATCCTCAACCGGATGCACGAGCTGATCCCTTCCGCGGCGCTCGCAGGGGAGGTACTCCTCGACGGCCAGGACGTGTACGCGCCGGAACGGCGCCTCACCGACGCCCGCCGCCAGATCGGCATGGTCTTCCAGAAGCCGAACCCCTTCCCGGCGATGTCGGTGTACGACAACGTCACCGCGGGCCTGAAGCTGACCGGTGTCCGGCTGGGCCGGGACGCCAAGGACGACCTGGTGCGGCGCTGCCTCACGAAGGCCGGCCTCTGGAACGAGGTACGGGACCGGCTGCGCCAGCCCGGCGGCGCGCTCTCGGGCGGTCAGCAGCAGCGGCTCTGCATCGCGCGCTCACTGGCGGTCCGGCCGCGGGTACTGCTGATGGACGAGCCCTGCTCGGCGCTGGACCCGACGTCCACCCGCCGCGTGGAGGAGACGATCAGCGAACTGTCCGGCGAGGTCACCGTCGTCATCGTCACCCACAACATGCAGCAGGCCGCCCGAGTCTCCGACCGGTGTGCCTTCTTCCTCGCCGAACAGGGCACGCCCGGCTTCGTCGTCGAACACGGCCTCACCGACGCGATGTTCTCCCACCCGGCCGACCCCCGGACGGCCGACTACGTGAACGGCCGCTTCGGCTAGGGCGTGTTTTGTGGATCAGGCCGAATGAGGAGCGGCGTCCGGTGGCGTGGATCGCGAGGCGGAGGAGCGAGCCATACCAGTTACTCCCTCTCCGTGCGGCGACACAGAGACCTCCTCTCCAAACCGAAATCGCAGCTTCACTGCGCCGTTTGAATGGCGGCTACTCCATTTGATTTCCCGACGCGCAGGCTGAAAAGTGCTGAAGTAATCTGACCCTGCCGATCGGAAGTCGCGGCCCCGATGCACGACTCAGGAGGTTAGGTTCCCCGGACCTTCGCGTCCCCCGACAAAGCGGCCGGACGCGGATAGCGTTTTGGAATCCGCCTGCCGAGTCAGGGGCAGATCGGCCCGAATGCCGACCCCGCTGATGCGGTACTTTCCTGCGGCTTCGGATCTCGTTCGCGCATTCCCGGACCGTTCCGAAGTCCGCGTCCTCCCATTATGAACGTGGCCCTGTCGCGTTCGCTCAAAGCACTGCTGCTGGTGTGAACACCGTCTCAGTCGATCTCGGCAGATGAATCCCACGAAGGAGAGACTCACGTGAAGAACAAGCGACAGCTCACCCTGGCATCGCTGGCGACGACCGCGGCATTCGCTCTGGCGGTGGGCTCCGCGTCCGCCACCACCAGCCACGCGCCTGCCGGTGGACCGTCACACGGACGGACGCCGACGATCGTTCTGGTGCACGGTGCGTGGGCGGACGCCTCCAGTTGGGCCGAGGTCACCCAGCGTCTCCAGAAGCAGGGATTCACCGTCCTGGCTCCTCCCAACACGCTGCGCGGTGTCCGCCCGGACTCGGCAAATCTGAAGGCCTTCCTCCAGACGCTCACCGGGCCCGTAGTACTTGCGGGGCACTCCTACGGTGGATTCGTCATCTCCAACGCCGCGACAGGCAACAAGAATGTCAAGGCGCTCGTCTACATCGACGCCTACATCCCCGACAAGGGGGAAACGGTGAATCAGTTGACGGCCGCCAAGCCCGGATCGGCGCTGGCCGTGGCGGACCCCAGCACGGTGTTCAACACCGTGCCCATCCCGAACCAAGGCGGAGACGTAGACCTGTACGTGAAGCCGAAGCTGTTCCCTGAGATCTTCGCCGCAGGTGTCCCGCTCAACAAGTCCGCGGTGCTGGCGGCGGGTCAGAGGCCCCTCGCCGCCAGCACTCTGGACGAGCCCTCCGGGAAGCCGGCCTGGAAGTCCATTCCGTCCTGGGCCCTGATCGGCACGGCGGACAGGGTCATCCCCCCGGCGGAGCAGAAGGTCATGACCGGACGGGCCGGCTCCCACACCGTCAGCGTGAAGGCGCCGCACCTGTCGATGGTGTCCAACCCCAAGGACGTCACCGACGTGGTGATCCGAGCCGTCCGGAACAGCGGCTGAAGGCCAAGCCGCTTCGGTGTCCTGTCGGGGCCGCCACCCGCTGGGTGGCGGCCCTCGGCCTCGCCGAGCAGGCTGTGCATCCTGTTCAGATGTGCAGGGTGATCCGGTGGGTGGTGAGCCAGGTGTTGAGTTCGAGGGCGAGTTCGGCGGCGTGGCGCAGGGCGGATCCGGGTGCGTGGGTGACCAGTTGGTCGGCGGCGGGGAGGTCGAGGAGGGGGCGGACGGGGGCGTGCGGGTCGGTGAGCAGTTCCTTCATCGTCTGGCGAAGGGCGTTGGTGTAGCGGGGGTCCTGTGTCGCGGGGTAAGGGCTCTTGACGCGGTGGGTGACCGAGGCGGGCAGGACGTCGGACGTCGCCGCGCGGAGCAGGGATTTCTCCCGGCCGTCGAAGGTCTTCATGGCCCAGGGGGTGTTGAAGACGTACTGGAGGAGCCGGTGGTCGCAGAAGGGGACGCGGACTTCGAGGCCGGTGGCCATGCTGGTGCGGTCTTTGCGGTCGAGGGCGATCTGCAGGAAGCGGGTCAGGTGCAGATGGCCGACCTCCCGCATCCGCCGTTCCTGGGCGCTCTCGCCGGCCAGGGCGGGTACGTGGGCGAGCGCTTCGTGGTAGCGGGCCTGCGTGTATCCGGGGAGGTCGACCGCGTGGAGCAGGGTGGGCGCGAGGATGCTCTCGCGTGCGTCGAGGGCGGGGCGTACGGCGTGGAGCCAGGGGAAAGTCCCGGAATGGACGGCCTTCTCGTCGTGGAACCACGGGTAGCCGCCGAAGATCTCGTCGGCGCACTCGCCGGACAGTGCCACCGTGGCGTACTCGCGTACGGCCTTGAACAGCAGGTGCAGCGAGGTGTCCGTGTCGCCGAAGCCGTGGGGGAGGTCGCGTGCGGTCAGGACCCGTCGGCGGGTGGCCGTGTCGAGCAACTGGGCGGTGTCCAGGGTGATGTCGCGGTGGTCGGCGCCGACGTGCGCCGCCAGGGCGTGGGCGTAGGGCCGGTCGCGGGTGGGGCGCAGGTCGTCGGGCCGGAAGTCGTTGTCGTGGCCCACGAAATCCACGCAGAAGGAGCGCACCGGTCCCTGTCCCGCCGCGGTCAGGGACCTGGCGGCGAGGGCGGTGATCGCGGAGGAGTCGAGGCCGCCGGAGAGCAGGGTGCCGAGGGGCACGTCCGCGACGAGCTGGCGTTCGACGGTGTCTTCGAGCAGGTCGCGTACCCGCCCGATGGTCGTGGGCAGGTCGTCGGTGTGCTCGTACGACTCCAGGGCCCAGTACCGGTGTTCGGTGCTGCCGGTGCGGCGTACGCGCAGGGTGTGGCCGGGGCGCAGTTCGCGCATGCCGCGGTAGACGGCGTGGCCGGGGGTTTTGGTCAAGGTGAGAAGTTCGGCCATGCCGTCGGCGTCGACCACCGCGGGGATCTGCGGGTGGGCCAGGATCGCCTTGGGTTCGGACCCGAAGACGACGCCGTCGCCGGTCAGGTGGTAGTAGAGCGGTTTGATGCCCATGCGGTCGCGTACCAGGAGCAGTTCCTGACGGCGTACGTCCCACAGAGCGAAGGCGTACATACCGTTCAGCCGCCGGACGGACTCCTCGCCCCACTGGAGATAGGCGTGCAGGACGACCTCGGTGTCGCTGCCCGTACGGAACGAGTGCCCGAGCCCGGTCAGTTCGGCACGCAGTTCACGGTGGTTGTAGACCTCGCCGCTGTAGGTGGTGACGAGCAAGGGCTCCCCGCCGGTGTCCACCGCCATGGGCTGGGCGCCGCCGACGAGGTCGATCACGGCCAGCCGTCGGTGGCCGAGAGCGGCGTGGGTGTCCGCCCACATTCCCTCGCCGTCGGGCCCTCGGCAGGCCATGGTCCGGGTCATTGCCGCGACTGTGCCGCGTTCGCGGTTCAGGTCGCGCTCGTAGGAGATCCAGCCGGCGATTCCGCACATGAGACCGCGCGTGCCCCTTTCTTGATCGCTGCGCAGATGACGAAGTCCCGGCGGACGGCACGGGGTTCCCGAGGAGGCGGCGATGCCCGCTCATGGGTCTCCCGTTCCGGCCGTCCGCCCGGTCATCCTGGGAGGGTGCTGCCTGTCGGGTGTGGTGCTCGGCACCACGGGGGGATGCCGTCGACGACCGTGCCGTACGGGAGCAGGCCGATCGGCGGGTGGTCCCGGTTCGGGGTCCTGCGCAACTGGACGCCCGGAGGGGGGATGACCCGGCCCCGGTTCATGCCCGCCGCCCGGATCTGGGCGCTCTGCGCGGTGACGGAGGCCGGGGCAGGGCCCGCCTGGCCGGCGACGGCGGTACCAGCCAGTGCGGTGCCGGCCAGCGGGACCCCGGCGAGTACGGAGACGATTCCGTGCCCGGTGTGCGGTGCGCTCATGGCGGTGTGCCCTCACGATCGTCGGTGAGCGGCCGGGGGCGTTCCGGCCGCGACCCCTTCATGGCACGGGTGGCATGCGCGGAGGGCCGTTCGGGCGGGGGAAACGCCAGCTGCCACCCGGACGGGTGTATGGACCGGTGGCCGTCCTGAGGTGGACCGCTCATCTTCCTTTTCTTCGCCGTTTCCATGCGTGTGCCATGCGTGGAAGTTCCTCGTGGAGCACGCGGCCGGCCAGAGCACCGCCGAATACGACGACTCCCACACCGACCAGCCAGGACTGGATGACCAGTACGGTTCCGATGGGGCCGTAACTGACGGTGCTGGATGCGATCAGTGGCGAGAAGACGAGCCGGGAGAAGACCCTGAGGCCGAGCAAGCCGATCACGGTGGCGACCGCGCCGGGAAAGAGGGCGCGCCAGCCGATCCGTCCGCCGAGCAGTAGCCGCTGCGACCACCAGAGGAACAGCAGTGCGCTCAGCGCCGCCGCGGCCCCACCTCCCAGGGGCTCGCGCCGAAGCGTGCTGGTGCCGGAGACAAAGAGGAATCCGGTGAGTACGCCGAGCCACACCACATGTCGCCACCTTGCCTTCCAGTGGGCCGGTGGGAGATCCCAGATCTTCTCGTAACCGGCCTGCACCGCGGCCCCGAAGCTCAGACCGAACACGGCGAGCGCGACGACACCGAAGGCGGTCGTGGTCCGCAGTGCCTGGCCGGGCCGCGCGAACAGCTGCTCGACTTCTTCTCTGGAGGCAATCGAGACGCCGAGCCCTTCGCCGAGCCACTGCGCGAATCCACGCCCGTGCCCCGGATCGGTGGAGGCGACGGTGATCAGCAGCGGTACGAGCGTGAGGAGCCCCAGCGCCGCGAAGCCCAGCGCGAGTGACCACAGCTCAAGATCGCGGCTCCGCTGCCATCCGCGTCCGACCGGTGAACGCATGATCACGCGGCGCAGCCGTCCGAACCGGGATGAACGGTCTGCTGCGCCAGAAGGCTTCATCGGCATCCCTGTCGACTACCACGTCGGGCAGCGCCAGTTGCGGGGGCGCGACGTAGAGACCGCGGGACAAGGCGGTGGTGTCCGCCCGGATGGGGCGCGGGTCGCGGATTCCGCCGCACCGACCGGCAGTCGCGCCGGTGTCCGGTGCCGCGGAACCTTGAGTGATTGACGAGTGATTGGCGGCGAGATCTGAGCACGCGCGGCTCACAGGCCGAAGGCGCCGCCTTCGACGAGGATGAGCAGTCCGATCGCGATCAGGACCAGCGGTAGCAGGATGTGGCCCCACCGGCTGAGAGCCTTGGCGATGACGGGGCGGGTGGCGAAGAACTTGCCCGCGAAGCACCACACCCCGACCAGAACGAGGAAGACGACGGCGTACACGCTCATGCCGCTGATGCCGGCGCCGGCGAACACGGGGACGTACACGCCGATGTTGTCGCCGCCGTTGGCGAAGGTGACCGCGGCGACCGCCAGAGCCCCGGGGCCGCCGGCCCCTTCCAGCTCGTCGCCGTCGTCCTCGCTGTCCTTGCGGTCCGTCCACGCCTGCCGGGCCGCCTTGAGCCCGAGCGCGAGCGGCAGAAGGCCGAGATAGGGGATGACCGCCTCGGGCAGGAAGGTGGCACCGAGGGCGGCGGCCGCGGCGACCGCCAGGATCGCGAGGAAGCCGAGGTACTGGCCGAGCACGATCCGCCGGGTCGAGCCGCGGTCTCCCGCGCCCTGGGCAAAGAACAGCGACAAGATCAGAATGTCGTCGATGTTCGTGACGGCGAACAGACCTGCCGCCTGCCCGACGATGCCCAGGTTCACAGACCAGCCCGCTCGACTCGACAACGACGACGGGATGACCCTATGGGGGGTCAGCGGCGACGCCGGACTCGGCCCCTGACCAGCGCGGTCCACCGGCATACGGCCAAGGCGAACGCTTGGACCCGGTGCCCACGCGCCTCGGGCGGCGGAAGCGGGGCCTCCGGCGCCGAGGCCGAGCGCGGCGTCTTCGACCGGGGGCGTGGGTCTCCGGTTCGAAGCCCCCGGCCGTCGAGCTGTCAGGCGGTCGTGGGGCGGGAGCCCGCGCGGGCCGCGAGTGCCTTCAGGACGGCCTGTGCCGCTTCGGCGGCGGAGGCGGGGTTCTGGCCGGTCACGAGATTGCCGTCGACGACCACGTGCGAGGACCAGGCCGGGCCGGTCACAAGGTCGGCCCCGGCGGCCTTGAGGCGGGAGCCGAGCAGCCACGGGGCGTTGGCGGCCAGACCGGTCTGGGTCTCCTCCTCGTCCGCGAAGGCCGTCATACGGCGCCCCTTGAACAGCCACTGCCCCTCGTCGCCCGCGGGGAGGAAGGCCGCCGGGCCGTGGCAGAGCGCCGCGACGACCTTCGAGTCGTCGGGGAGCAGGGTCTCCAGCACCCGGGCGGCGTCCTCGTTGACGGCCAGGTCCTGCATCGGGCCGTGGCCGCCGGGGATGAACACGCCGTCGTACGCGGTGGGGTCGATGTCCTCAAGACGCTCCGGCGCTGCCAGCAGGTCCTTCACGCCTTCCAGGTACGCGCGCAGTTCCGCGACCTTCCCCGCGTCCCCGTTGTTGGCCTCCGCGGTCAGGCTGAGCTCGTCCACGACCGCCGGGCGGCCTCCCGGCGTGGCCACGGTCAGTTCGATTCCCGCTTCGGTGAACACCTTGTGCGGTTCGGCCACCTCCTCGCTCCAGAACCCCGTGGGGCGCTGCGAGCCGTCCTGCTGGCTCCACTTCGTCGCTCCGCTGAGGATGACGAGCAGTGATGTCATGACTACCTCCGGTTCATGGGTGCGTGCCTCCGGCTGGGCCGTGCAGGTCTCCGCACCCTCTCGCTAGAACCGTAACACCTTAGGTAATGACGCAAGAACGCCATGCCGGTGTAGAAGTCTGCTCCTACTCACTTTCACATGTGACGTATCGATAGAGGTGCTGTAGGCTGACCTCTCAGGAGAGAGGTGTGTGACCATGCGGCAGACCGAAGCGGACCCGTGCCCGCCATCCACGTGCGACAGTTCCGCCCTGCTTCTGGGATTCGTCAACACCGCACCCTTGGCGGGCAGCCGCGACCGGCTGACGGTGGCCGCGGATCTGTCCGAGTGGCTGGACCACACGGGCCTGGCCGGCGCCGACACATCGGTGACCGGCGCGGACGTGGCCGCCGCGCGCGAGTTGCGCGACGCGTTCACCATGATTTTCCGGGCGCACTCGGGATGCGAGGACGGCGAAGCGGCGCTGCCCGCCGCCGAGGGGTATCTCCAGCGCGTGGCGCACCGCTATCCCCTCGTGCCGCGGCTCAGCGCGGACGGCTGCCGTCTGGTCCCGGCTCAGGACGGGGTCCTGGGCGGCTTCGGCGCGTTGTTCGCGGCGGCGGCCGACCTGGCCGCCGGCGGCGGATGGCCCCGGCTCAAGATGTGCAAGAACCCGACCTGCTACACGGGCTTCTTCGACAAGACACGTAATTCGTCCGGCCTTTACTGCAGTACGGCGTGCAGCACGCGGATGGCGGCACGCGCCTACCGCAGCCGTGTCAAGAACGCCTGACCCCACCGGGGAAGCCGCACCGCTCAGCCGCGCGCCAGCACGGACAGCGGGTCGGTGTGGGCCGGGGTCCACCCCAGCTCGGCCTCGGCGCGCGCCGGAGTGAACTGCTGGTCCAGGGCGAACGCGTCCGCGATCGGACCCATCCGCTCACGCGCCTGCTCCAGCGAGATCGACGCGATCTTGCCGTCGAACCCCGCCGCTCGGCTGACGGCGAGCGCGCATTCCCTGGCGGTGGGGTTCACACCGCCCACGCCGACGTACACCGAGCCCGGCTTCGCCTTGAGCGCGGCGGCGTAGAGCTCCGCGACATCGTCGATGTGCACCAGGGCCCAGCGGTTCTCGCCGTCACCGATGCAGGGGATGACGCCCGCCTCCTTGCCCGGAACGGTGTAGAAGGCGTCGATCAGATGGTTCTCACCGCCGTACAGCAGGCCCAGCCGCAGCACGACAGGCCGCCCGCCCCCCTGCGCCCGCTCAAGAACGGCGTCCTCGACGGCCTTGCGCCAGGCGACGTTGGGCGGCGCGTTCCAGGGCGCGGTCTCGTCGGCCACACCATCGGTGTCGCCGTAGACCCAGACGCCTCCGGTGTGTACATAGGTCCCGGCCCCGACGCCGTCCTGCATGGCCGTCGCCGCCGCGAGATCCTCGGGGCCGCTCTCGGCCTGCGCCAGATGGATGACCGCGTCCGCGCGGGCCGACGCGGCGCTGAGCACATCGAGATCCCCCAGCCCACCGGAGAGCGGTGTGGCGCCGAGGGCCCTGACCTTGTCGGCCGCACGCTCGTTGCGTGCCAGCGCTTCCACGTCGTGGCCCTGCCGGACCAGCGTGCTGATGGTGGACTTCCCGATGTATCCGGATCCACCGGTGAGGAAGATTCTCATGATCGTGACCCCTGACGTGTCGGTCCTGTCAGTCGGTGTCTGCACCTCCAGCATCCGCCCGGGGCGGGACGCGCGTCCAAGACCTCTCTCACCGTCCGCGATGCCCCACGGACATCAGGGGGAGACGCGGCCGTACGCCGCAAGGGACCCGTCCGGTCGGTCCCGCGCCCGCGAGGTCGGCTGACGATTACGCCGTTACGGTGCCACGCCCGGGAGCGAGGCCGATCGCTTCCCCGCGCCTCCCGTACGCCCTCTCGTGGACGTGCCAGAGCCTCTCGGAGGGCTTGGCGGTCGGGGACACCTCTATCCACAGGTCGGCCGGGGTGCTGAGGCTGAGAGCGGGGCGGGGGAGTCCATGTCCGGGTGGACCATGCCCGTGTGTGTCCAGCCCCGACCCCAGCAGCAACTCCGCCGGCAGGTACTGGTGGCCGCCGCCGTGCCCTCGTACAGGTCGCACGCGATGGCCATGGTGACCGCCATGGGCGTGGCCGAGCCTCAGGCTCTGGAGCACCCGCAGTCTGTCGAGGACCGCAAGGCTGGGCGCGAACGCGCACACCACCGAGGCGAGGATGTGCTCGGCGACGGCGCGACGACCAGCAGGGTCTTCCACGCCTCAGAAGCTGACGAGGCTCGAACCATCGACCCAGGGCACACCCCAGGTGCTCTGGGTATCCTTGGTCCATGGTCAAGAAAAAGCCCGCCGCTGATCCCGCCCGTCAAGGTGTGCTGCCGCTCCTTGAGCATCTGACCAGGCTTGGCAAGCGGGTCTACATCAGCGAAATGGCTCCGGGCGGTCTCCGTCCACGGCACCTCATCACGCTCCGTCTGCTCGCTGATCGCGGACCGCTGAGCCAGCAGGGTCTGGGCGAGGCGCTGAGTCTTGATCCGAGCAACGTGGTGGGCCTCCTCAATGACCTGGAGGAACGCGGTCTGATTGTTCGACGGCGCGACCCGGCGGACCGCCGCCGCCACATCGTCGAGCTCTCGTCGTCGGGCGAGGAGGAGGTCGTCCTGTCCGACGAGCGGGCGGTCGTCGTCGAGGACCGGCTCTTCGCCGCCTTGGACGCCGACGAGCGGACCACTCTCTACGAGCTGTTGCGACGGGCGGTCGGCTCGGCGGCGCTCAATTGCGAGGTCCCGGGCGACAGCACGCAGGACTGACCCGGGACACAGAGTCTCGCCAGGCGGTTCGCCTACGCCGGACAGTGCCCTCCTACGGTTGTCCCGCGTGAGCGCGGGCCTCTCACGGACTTCGCGGCCGGCTCCCCTCCGCGTACCCCCACGCCCAAGGTGAGGCTCACGGCCCCGAACGGGCGCGGCCCCGGCACCTTCACCCGGCGTAATGCGCGGGTGTGGCGGTGCCGTACACCCGCTTGGCGTGTGAGGCGTAGGACCGGCGGCCGAGGCGGGCCATCACCGGCCATACCCACGACGGCATCGACTTCGACATGATCCGCCGCATCTCGGCGTCCGAGTCGTACAGGGTGATCCCCATGATCAGCAGCAGCTTCGACTTCGGGATCTTCGCCACTCCACCGTGCACCACGTCGTCCCACTCCTTCTGGGAGAGATAGGTGTCGATCAGCGGGAGGACCTTCTCCTCTTCGAGGTCGAGATGCTCGTGCAGGGGCGGAAGCAGTCGCTCGGCCGCGTCGGCCACGGAGTCGCGGTCCGCGGCGGAGCCGGTGCCGGCCCAGCGCCGGACCGATGTCTCCAGCTCCCGCAAGTGCCGGTCCAGGGAGAGGTGTTGCTGCTCCATGGTGACCACCAGCGGCTCCAGTTCGGCCGGGCAGCGCTGGTGCAGTTTGGGCCAGACCCCGTCGTCCTCGCTGGTGTGGTGGGCGTGCAGCTGGTTCACGATGAGCTGTATGTGAGCCGCGACCACACGGGCGCGAGTGGTGTCGTCCGCCCCGACGGCGGAGACGACCTGCGGCACGGCCCCGAACTCGCGCCGATACGAGACGTGCGCCCCGATCATGTCGCGGCTGTCGGCCCCTGCCCGGATTGAGCTGTTCATCGATGTTCCTTGATCGGCAAGACGAGATGACTGTTGTTCGTCCCGTCATATGTGGATGGTCCGAGCGACTTCCCGGGCCCGGTCTGCCCGTGGCGGTGGCGCATGCCCCGCCGGCCGGCGCGCGGAGAGGTAGGGGCCGTCATGGCTCCGCTCACGTCTCGGTTCGGCGTTCCGCGGTCGATCCCGTCGGCGTGGCCGTGTCCGAGGATCGCTCGGCCGCCACGAGCACTCGCGTGGCCGGCGCGACCTCTTCCGCGAATCGCCTGATGAAATCGGCCGAGTCGGCCCGGTAGAGGAAGAACGTGCTGATCCCGTGCGTCAGAACGAGATCCGCGAGCTGTTCCGCCCACATCTCGGGCGAGCCGTCCAGGAAGCCCGAACCCGACCCCGACGAGAAGCGTCCTTCGATGTTGTAACCGCGACGTACGGCTTCGGGGGTACGTCCGGCCGCGTTCGCGGCGTCGTCGATGACACGGTTGGCGCCCGCGAGTGCCTCCGGCGGCAGAAACGGTGAACTCGGCACCCAACCGTCGGCCACGGCCCCCACCAGGCGCAGCATTCGTGGCTGATAGGCACCGAGCCAGATGCCGATGTCATGCGCGGGACGAGGTCCGGGATTGACTTCCGCCAGGCGGTAGTGCTTGCCCTCGAACGTCACCGCGCTCTGCGACGACCACAGCGCGCGGATGATCCGCACCGCTTCTTCCAGGGCTTCGACGGATTCACCGGCGTTCCGCCGGGGACCGCCGTTGGCGACGATGAGATCCCACATCTGCTGGGCCCCACTGGCGAGACCGAGTTCGAAGCGGCCGGCACTGATGATGTCCAGGGTCGCCGCGGTCCGGGCGAGCAGCGCAGGAGGGCGCAATGGCAGGTTGGCCAGGTTCGGCATCACCGTGATGCGCTCGGTCCTGGCCGCCATGGCCGCCAACAACGCCATGGTGTCCAGCCGTTGCGGCCAATAGGGGTGGTCGGACAGGCTTACGACATCCAGCCCGACCTCCTCCATCAGATCCGCCAGGACCAGGACCTCCTGAGCCCGGTCGGCGGGCGGTTCCAGCAGCGCTCCGAACATCAGGCTGTGGCTGTAGTCGGTCATGATCATGCCTCCAGGGACCGGCGGTCGGGAACCCGGCTCTCACGGCGGAACATCGCCGCGCTCATATATGTGCTGCGCTTTCCGTGGAGAGTCTGTGGCCCATTTTTCTTTTCCTCGGAATGCGTGTGTGTACTTGTTCGGACGTTACCAGGATGTCGGTCCCCACCCATGAGGATTGTCCGCCAAGCGTTGTTGACTATCCGCGAAGCGTCTTCAGGGGTGTCTGTCCGTATCTGGCTTCGTGGGCGGCGGCGAATCGTCCGAGGTGATGGAAGCCCCAGCGATGCGCCACGGCCGCGACGGAATCGACAAGTGGGTCGGCGTTCCGCAGATCGTGATGCGCCCGCCGGAGCCGGACCTCGCGCACGTAAGCCATGGGAGACATTCCCATGTGCCGGCGAAAACCCTTCTGGAGCGTGCGGACGGTGACGTCGCAGTGCTCCGCCAGTACGGCTACGGTCAAGGGCAGTCCGGGGTCGGACTCGATGAGCTCGATCGCCCTTCGTACGACGGGCGGCCTCGCGCCCGGCACCGGTGATCTGATGGCTTCGGAGTGCGAATGTGCCGTCGCCAGCAGAAAACCGTTCAGAATGCTCTCTGCCAGGGGCGCCGCGACCAGGGGCTCCGAAAGCAGGGTGCCGGGCTTCGCCAGTTGGCGGTTGACCGAATACACCAGGTCCGCCCAGGCACTCCCGAATCCACCGGAGAGATTCACGGCATGCGCGAAGGAGATCCGGCCCGCCTCTCGCTCACCCACCAGCCTTCTCAGCGCCGTGTTCACCGAAAGCAGATCGAGCTGTACGCAGAGGGCGCGGTAGCCGGCCGTCCACCGGCCGGTGAAAGGACCGGTGTCGGGCTGGAAAACGGCGGTCCATTCGCGGCTGTGGGTCAGGTCGGTGCCCCGGTGGAGGGAGTCGAATCGGCCCGCGATCGGCAAATGGACGTAGTAACTGGAACCGACCTCGTCGCACTCGACCGCCCAGTCACGCAGAAAAGTGACCTCACCGATCGAGATCGGACCCAGCTGTCCCTGTCGGTACACACTGGCGAACCGGCCGTCCGTCGCACCGATCGCCTCAATTGTCGGGACACGCAAGGAAATCCATCTCCCTTCGGAACATCAGGGGTGCTCGTATGCCCGCCCGGACACGGACGCTCCCCTGTCCACCTTTCCGGTTCGAGGCTGCATCGTCCAATGCCTGCTCGGCATCGCGATGGTACGGTCCCTAGGCTCTAGCAAGTGACGAATGAGTGCTGTGCAGCCGATAAGTCACTCACTACTCCCTGACGACCATGACGGTACCTGACGGTCGCCGCCCCCCGGCGGCTGACCGTGGCGCCCGGCATCGCGGATCGTCACACGTAACGGAATCGTGGTGAATCCTCATGACATGCGGGAGTGATCCCGACGCGCGCGATGCCTGCCGGCAGGCCGACGACGGCATGACCCGGGTCTTCGGTCTGCTCGGGAAGCGCTGGACCGGACTGATCGTCGCCGCGCTCACCAAGCAGCCGGCCCACTACGCCGAACTTCGCCGGGCCGTCCCCGGCATCAGTGAACGGATGCTCTCCGATCGCCTGACGGAACTGGCGACGGCGGGACTCGTCCTGCGCGAGGTGGACGCCGGTCCGCCGCTGCGCGTGACCTACTGCCTCACCGAGTCCGGCAAGGCCATCGAGCCCGCGCTGCGGGAGCTGCTGATCTGGTCCCAGGCGCATCTCATGCCGAACGGCGACGGAGCGCCGGCCGCTGACAGCCGCTGAGTGGCCCACCCCGCCTCGCGGTCGGCGGCTTCCCGTGGGAAGCGCGTCACGACCCGCTTCGCGGGGCCGCTCGGACGGCTCGTACCGCCACGCGGGGCACACATGGCACTTGTTTGACCAATCAATTGTGTAGCACCTACTATTGCTTCTAGGTCACCTTCTATGTGACGGCTGCGCGGATCCGTGCATCAAGCGGACTCACGCCACCCGTGGCCAGGCCCCGGCCACATACGCGACCCCGCCCGGTCGCCACCCCCCTCGGGGCGTATATCCACTCAGCTATTTATCGACAGAGGAACGACATGACCCGCATCGGTATCATCATCGGCAGCACCCGGCCCGGCCGTAACAGCGAGCAGGTGGCCCACTGGGTACACGCCCAGGCCGTCCAGCGCGCGGACGCGACCTACGAGCTGATCGATCTGGCCGAGCACCCGCTGCCCCACCTCGACGAGCCCATGTCGGCGATGAGCGGGCAGTACCAGAACGCCCATACCAAGGAGTGGGCCGAGGTCATCGGCTCCTACGACGGCTTCGTGATCGTGACGCCCGAGTACAACCACTCCACCTCCGGAGTGCTGAAGAACGCCATCGACTACCTCTACGCGGAGTGGAACAACAAGGCGGTCGGCTTCGTCTCGTACGGCGTCGCCGGGGGAGTGCGCGCCGTGGAACACCTGCGGCTGGTCGCCGGTGAATTGATGTTGGCCGACGTCAAGACCAATGTCGCCCTGTCGATGTTCCACGACTTCGAGGGGTTCAGCCGCTTGACGCCGTCGGAGATGCAGAACGCGTCGCTGACCAAGATGCTCGACGAACTCGTCGCCTGGACCACCGCTCTCCGGCCGCTCCGCGAGGCGGACTTGCGATCCGTGTGACCTGCCGGACCGCCGCTACGCGCACGCCGGCCCGCCGAGACGGGCCGGCGTGCGCCTCGTCGTGCGAGCGGTCGGCAAGAGCCGAACGCCGTGCCTCAGGCCGAACAGCGCGCCTCACGACCTTGGCGCCTGTCACCGATGAGGCCGTACTCCCTGCTTCCCGGCACGTAAGGACTCCATGTCGTGAACGTCTTCCTCTGGGTTCTGCAGACCCTGCTGGCGCTGATCATGTTCGGCGCCGGCGCCGTGAAAGTGGCACGGCCGTACGAAGCGCTCGCGGCTTCGATGGGCTGGGTCACCCACTACACGGCTCGTCAGATCAAGGGAATCTCCGTGCTGGAGATGCTGGCGGCCATCGGCCTGGTGGTTCCCGGAGCCGTCGGCATCGCGACCGTACTCACGCCTCTGGCGGCCACCGGTCTCGGACTGCTCATGATCGGCGCGGCTCTGGCCCACATACGCGAGAACGAGAAGGCGAACGCCGCCGTCAACGTGGTCTTCCTCGCCCTCGCGGTTGTCATCGCGTGGGGCCGATCCGGTCCCTACCCGTTCTGACGAATGCGTTCCGGCGGACGCCATGGTGGAGCCGACGGCGGGTGGGAGGGTGACCTCCCACCCGCCGAGGCGGTTACAGCGCCCGCAGTACCCGGACGCGGTCGGCCTTCATGCGCCGGGCCACCGCGCTGTCGAAGGCGATGGTTTCGAAGGCGTGCGGCACGGAGGGGTGGACGTGCAGTTCGGCAGGGACGCCGGCGGCGGCGGTCCGCCGCGCGTAGTCGATGTCTTCGTCCCGGAAGATGTCCAGTTCGAGGGCCTCCATGTAGAGCGAAGGCATGCCCGCGGCATCGCGCATCCGCGCCGGCGCGGCGTAGGGCGACACGTCGGGGCCACCGCGGGCATCTCCGAGCAGAGCCTGCCATCCGGTGATGTTGTCCTCGTAGGACCAGGTGACGAGCCCGGCGAGAGCCGGGTCGGGGCTGGTGGTGCGGTCGTCGAGCATCGGGTAGAGCAGGATCTGGCGGGCTATCGGCGGGCCGCTCCGGTCACGTGCCAGCAGAGCCAGTCCCGCGGCCACCCCGCCACCGCCGCTGTCCCCCATGACCGCGAGACGGGCCGGGTCGACACCGAGCTCCTCCGCGTGCTCCGCGAGCCAGACGAGCCCCGCGTAGGCGTCCTCGACAGGCGTGGGGTGCGGATGCTCCGGAGCGAGCCGGTACTCGACGGACAGGAACGGAACCCCGCTCGATGACACGAAGCGGGAGACCGTTCCGTCGTACAGGGCCACACCGCTGGCGATCATGCCGCTGCCGTGCAGGAAGAGCACCGCGGAGCCGGGCCGGGCCCCTTCCTTGGCGTACCAGCGCAACAGCAGCTTCGTGCCGTCGCCCGCGGTGGTCTCGAAATCCCTGATCGTCACATCGTCAGGTACTGGCTGGGCCACGTCGAGCTGTGCGTGGACGGTGTCCACGACGGCCCTGCGCGTCGCCACGTCCCCGACGGGCGCCGCGGCGATTTCCACCGGCCCGCCGAAGAGTTCGGCCGCCGCTGCGAGAACCTCTGGATCCCAGGAAAATGACACGTACGCGCCTTTCTTATGGGGCGCCGGCATCTTGTCCCACATTCGGTGCGACTACCGGCAGCCGTCCTTCTACGGAGAGAGACCCGGCGGTGCGGGGGGCGGGGGCCCGTCCGTACGGCCGCCACGTGGGCACCGAACCGGGGGATGTCTGACAAGTCGTGAAAGTTGACAGCACAAGCATGGAATGTATACCACGGATAATTGAATACTCCGAATGGATGGTGGTGCATAGATCATCGATGCGCGACCCATCAGATGGGCGGTCCGCGCAGGACCGGCTCCACCTGGCTCTCCCGATCACCTGGAGGTATCCCCATGCCGCTCACCCACGAGGTCACCAACCAGGTCCCACCCGTCGTCGGCCGCGACCTGTCGACCTTTCCCGCGCTGGTGGAGGGCCTGCGGCGTGAAGGCGCGGGCTGGGCCGAGCAGGAGGTCCGTGACCTCGGCGTACGCGCCGGAGGCGAGCGGGCCCAGACGTGGAGCCGGATCGCGAACGAGCACACGCCGGTGCTGCGTACCCACGACCGGTACGGCTTCCGTATCGACGAGGTCGAGTACGACGCGTCCTACCACCAGCTCATGAGCGTCGCCTTCGGGGCGGGCCTCGGCGGCACCGCCTGGACGTCGGACCGGCCGGGGGCCCACGTGGCACGGGCCGCCAAGATGATGGCGTGGAGCGCGACGGACTTCGGCCACCTCTGCCCCGTCGCGATGGTGTACGCGGTCGTCCCCGCGCTGCGGACCGATCCCGCGCTGTCCACTTCCTACGAGCCGCTGCTGACCACCTCCTCCTACGATCCGGGCCTGCGCCCCCCGGAGAAGAAGACGGCCCTGATCGCCGGGATGTCGATGACCGAGAAACAGGGCGGCTCCGACCTCCGGGCCAACACGACCACCGCCACGCTCCAGAGGGACGGTCGGTACCGCCTCACCGGGCACAAGTGGTTCACGTCCGCTCCGATGTCCGACTTCTTCCTCACCCTGGCGCAGGCGCCGGGAGGGCTGTCCTGCTTCCTGGTGCCGAGGGTGCTGCCGGACGGCACCCGCAACGCGATCTTGCTCCAGCGGCTGAAGGACAAGCTGGGCAACCGGTCCAACGCCTCGGCCGAGATCGAGTACGAGGGCGCCCTCGGCCAGTTGGTGGGCGAGGAGGGCCGCGGCGTGCCCACCATCATCGAGATGGTCAACATGACCCGCCTCGACTGCTTGCTGTGGGCCGCCGGCGGAATGCGAACGGGCACCGCACAGGCGCTGCACCACACCACCCACCGCGCGGCGTTCGGCGACCGGCTGATCCGTAAGCCGGCCATGGTCAACGTGCTGGCCGACCTCGCGCTGGAGTCCGAGGCGGCCACCGCTGTCGCGCTGCGGCTGGCCGGTGCCGTCGACCGGGCCGCCCGCGGTGACGAGGAGGAGCGCGCCTTCCGCCGCTTCGCACTCGCGGTCACCAAGTACTGGCTGTGCAAACGCTGGTCCGCGCACACCGCGGAGGCAATGGAGTGCCTCGGCGGCAATGGTTATATCGAGGAGTCCGGTATGCCCCGGCTCTATCGCGAGGCTCCGCTCGTCTCGATCTGGGAGGGCTCGGGCAATGTGGCGGCGCTCGACGCGCTGCGCGCGCTGCGGCGCGAGCCGGAGACCGTGGATGCCTTCTTCGCGGAACTGGACCGTGCAAAGGGCGCCGACACCCGCTTCGACGACCGGGCCACCCAGCTGGCCAAGGATCTTTTCGACACCGAGGGTCTCGAATACCGGGCGCGCGCCCTCGTCGAGCGCGCCGCCCTGCTCCTTCAGGCCGCCCAACTGCTGCGGCACGGTGATCCCTTCGTGGCCGAGGCGTTCGTCGCCAGCCGTCTGGGCGGTAGCTGGGGTCATGTCTACGGGACGCTCCCGACGGGCATCGACACGGACACGATTCTCGCCAGGGCGTCCCTCGCGGAGGGGTGAGCCGGCCGGTCCGTTCCGGGACGGCACCCCGGCGCCCCGGCCACGGCGAGGGGGCCTCCCGGTCGGCTCGAACCGCACGTACGAGCGGCGGGGCCCCGCGTTCCCACCCGCCCGGGAGGAGGGCCTGACGCGGGCCCGGCTCAGCGCGATCGGCCCCCGTCAGGGCGGCGACCGCGGCGACGTGATGATGACGGCCACGGCGATTCCGGTCGTGGTCGCCAGCCCCGCCATCACCGCGGCGGCGGTGCCGGGCGGCGATCCACCCGCCGCCCGGCAGCACGCGTGCCGCGGACAGTCGCCGTTAAGCCTCCGGCTTCGACGGTCGCCGCCTCCGAGCCACCCCGGTGGTTTTGCGCGGGAAAGGGACTTTCGGGTCCATATAGTGCGATCGTGCAACTTCTTCTACTGGGTGGTACGGACTTCGTGGGACCGGCGCTCGCGGCCGACGCTCTTTCGAGGGGCTGGCAGGTCACCGTGTACCACCGGGGCCTGAGCGATCCGCCTCCCGGTGTGGCCGTACTGCACGGCGACCGCACCACCGAGGAGGGGCGCGCGGTGCTGCGGACAGGTGAGTGGGACGCGGCGGTGGACACCTGGTACGGCCCGCCCTCCGCGGTCCGTGATGTGGCGAGGCTGCTCGCCGGACGGGTCCGGCGTTACATCTATGTCTCCACACGCGCGGTGTACGCCATGCCGGTCGCGGCAGGGGCGGACGAGGACGAGCCCGTGATCGACGCCTCCCCCGACGACGGTGAGGTCGACCACGCGCGAGCCAAGCGCGGCGGGGAACTGGCGGCGATCGATGCCTTCGGCGACCGGGCGCTGCTGCCACGGCCCGGCATCATTCTGGGCCCCCGTGAGAACGTCGGACGACTGCTGTGGTGGCTGTCCCGCACTGCCCGGGGCGGTGACGTCCCGGCCCCCGGTCCCGAGAACACGCGCGTGCAGTACATCGACGTCCGCGACTTGGCCGCCTGGATCCTCGACGCGGTCGAACGCGGGCTCAGCGGCCCGTACAACACGGCGAGCCGGTACGGCCACGCCACCATGGGCCGGCTCCTGGACGCCTGTGTCGAGGCGACCGGGAACCGGGCCCGACTGCGCTGGATCGATCCGGACGACCTCGCCGCGGTGGGCGTCACGCCGGACGCGGAGCTGCCGATCTGGCTGCCGCCGGGGGCGTACCACGACGCCATCTTCCGGGGGGACGTGACCAGGGCGTACGAAACGGGGCTCCGCTGCCGCCCCGTCGAGGAGACGGTGGTGGACACCTGGGGCTGGATGCTGAGCGCGGAAGGACGGCGGACGCCCTTCCCGAGCTACCGGCCCATCGGGCTGGATCCGGCGAAGGAACAACGGCTTCTGCGACGGTGATCTCCTTACCGGCGGTGATGTCCTTACCGGTCGGCGGGCTCCCCGTGGAATGGCTGGGGGAGCCGCGGGGTTTCTCCGACGGCGCGACACGCGCCCGGACCTTGGTACCCCGCCGGTCGGCGGGGTGCGCCGCAGACGACGGAGGAGCCGCCCCGTGCCACTGACCTCGGAGCCGTTGCGGAAGCTGGGCTTCCTGACGATCGGCCTGTTCGACCCGGCGGACCCCCGCCGCGGGCACGAGTCGACCCTGGAGATAATCGAGTTGGGGGAACGGCTCGGGTTCGACAGCGCGTGGGTACGGCACCGGCATCTCCAGTACGGCATCTCCTCACCCGTCGCGGTCCTGGCCGCCGCCTCGCAGCGCACCAGCCGTATCGAGCTCGGCACCGCCGTCATCCCCCTCGGCTGGGAGAATCCGCTGCGGCTCGCCGAGGACCTCGCGACCGTCGACATCCTGTCCGGAGGCCGGCTCAACCCCGGAGTCAGCGTCGGCCCTCCCATGCACTACGACCAGGTGAAAGGGGCGCTCTACCCCGACACCGCCGACGCGGAGGACTTCGGCTACGAGCGGGTACGGCGGCTGCTGGACCATGTCCGCGGTGAACCGGCCACCCGATCGGCGGGAGTCGAGGGCTTCGAGGTCTTCTCGGACCGCGTACAGCCCCAGGCGGCCGGTCTGGGACGCCGTATGTGGTACGGCGGCGCGAGCCTGCGGTCCGCGCGGTGGGCCGGGGAGAACGGCATGAACTTCCTCACCAGCAGCGTGGTGAAGGCGGAGGACGGCGAAGGGCCCGACGCGGGACGGGACTTCGCCGCGATCCAGCTCTCCCACGTACGCGCCTTCCGTGCGCACCATCCCGACGGCGACCGGGCCCGGGTCTCGCAGGGCCTGGTCGTGATCCCGACCGACAACGCGACGGCGGCGCAGCGCGCCAAGTACGAGGAGTACGCCCGTACGCGCCTGCCCCGCACCGAAACGCCCCAGGGCCCGGCCCGGCTGATGTTCGCGCCCGACCTCGTCGGCCCGTCCACGGAGATCGCCGAACGGCTCCACGCGCACGCCGCGTTCCAGGAGATCGACGAGGTCGCCTTCGCGCTGCCGTTCACCTTCGAGCACGAGGACTACGTCCAGATCCTCACGGATATCGCCACCGGCCTTGCCCCCGCCCTCGGCCACCGTCCGACCGCCCACTGAGGGGCGGTACGGGGCGGCTACCGGCCCCCGGGTCGTACGCGCGCGCCGGGGAGCGGGACCGGGTGCTTCAGCCCCGTGGCCCCGACGCCTCCGACGCGGGGCCGGTCGCCGCCGGGCCCCGTACCGCGTCCGGGTGGGAGGCCGCGCGGGTGACGAAGATGTCGTGGAGCGTACGGACCGCTCGGGGCATCGAGGAGGACGGGCGGCGCTGGATCACCATCAGGACCTCCGTGTCGTCGTCCGCCAGTGGGCGGCAGGTGAGAGCGCCCTGCCGCTCCAAGGGGTCGCCGAGCACGCTGAAGGCGGGCAGCACCGTGGAGCCCAGCCCCTCCGCGACCATCAGTTTGCCCATCTCGGCGCCGTCCGTGGAGTACGAGAAGGAGGGTGGCCGGCCACGGAGCAGACGGTGGACATAACGGTGCATCACATAGCCCGAGCGCATCACGATCAGTGGTTCGGTGAGCAGATCGGCGACCCGGACCGTATCCATCGCCGCCAGCGGACTGTCCGGGTGCAGGCACACCACCGCGCGGCAGCGCAGCAGTTCGGTCGTCTCCAGGTCCGGCGGGCGGTCGTCGCCGGCCAGATAGTTCACCAGGCCGAGATCCAGACTGCCCTCCAGGAGCGCCCGGTGGATGTCGTCCTGCTGTGTGCCGACCACCTCGACCTGGGTGCCGGGCTGCGCCTCACGGAATTCCCGTACTGCCGGCACCAGCAGCGGCACGGTGGCCGCGTTGACCGTGCCGAGCCTGACCATCCGGGTGGTGTGGTGCTGGTGGTCCGCGGCCCGCCGCAGCCGGTCGACGGCGTCCAGGACACCGATGATGTGCGGCAGCAGCGCCCTGCCGTCCTCGCTGATCTTGGCCCCGGAGCGTTTGCGGTCCAGCAGGACCACGCCCAGCTCGCGCTCCAGATTGCGGACGGTCTCGCTCAACGCGGGCTGCGAGATGTGCAGTTCCTCGGCCGCGCGGCGCAGCGACCCCAGGCGGGTGACCGCCTCCATGTAAGTGAGCTGTTCGATCCGCACGAGGGCCTCATGCCTGCTGACTGAAAGGGAAACCCTACCAGTCCCTCGTGAACGCCGTCTCGACCCGACGGCCGGGCATGCGTACCCTCGATGACGTGGGCCATTCCCAGTCGGCGCCGGTCCCGGCGCAACGGATCCTGACACGGCGACGTCATATCGACCTCGCCCGTGTCTGCAGTGCCTTCTGTTGTCGCGTGGCCTGAGGGGCAACGTCCCCGCGTGGCACGCCAGTTCGGCATTTCCCGGAGTTCCGGGCACCGGTAGCCCCGGACCGCTCCGTACCCGGCGATAGGCAGCGCGTACCGCCCCTCCACACCGGCCGTCAGGCGCCGGCCGCCCCTTTCCGAGTCCGTGATGGGCCGTGTCTCTTCTCCTCTCCGTGCGTGGTGTCGAGTCCGTCGGCAAGCGGGTCGGGGCCCTCGTACGGGAGCCGGCGGCCGAACCACCCCCGTCCGAGGGGACGTCGGGCCGCGCCGCGTCCCCTCACCGCCAGTCCTGACCACGGCCGTCCGCCGTCCGCCCGACCACGGAAGCGAGCTCTCATGGCCACCGTTCTGTCCGTCTCGGGGAGTCCGTCCCCGACGTCTCGCACCGCCCGGCTGCTGCGGCATCTCGACGCGGCGCTGATCGCCCAGGGCCACCAGGTCGTCCCGCTCGACGTCCGTACCCTCTCCGCCGAGGCCCTGCTTGGCGCCGACTTCGGCCACCCCGACATCAAGCGCGCCACCGAGCTGTTCGCGCGCGCGGACGGCGTCGTCATCGGCACCCCGGTCTACAAGGCCGCGTACTCCGGGCTGCTGAAGTCACTGCTCGACCTGCTGCCGCAGTACGCGCTGGCCGACAAGGTCGTACTGCCGCTGGCCACCGGCGGCTCGGTCGCGCACGTCCTGGCCATCGACTACGCGCTCCGCCCGGTGCTCTCGGCGATGGGGGCGACGCACGTCGTTCCCGGATGGTTCGTCCTGGACCGGCACATAGTGGCCGCTCAGGACGGGTCGACGGAGATCGAGGAGAGCACGGCTGCGGCTCTCGACCAGGTACTCGCGCAGTTCGCCACCGCCCTCGGGAGCGACGTACTGCTCCGCGCGGCGAGCTGATCCCCCCGCTCCCGCTGTCCGACCGCCCCCGCCTGACCGCCCGCCCCCCGTCCTGACCGCCCTCTCTTCTCTGGAGACGCTGTGACCGCTACCTCCCATGTGATCGCCGACGACGCGGAGGCCCTGCGCACCGCCGCCGCTCTCGCCGAGGAGTTCCGGGCCGGCGCCGCCGGGCGGGACGCGTCCCGTACGCTGCCGCGCGCGGAACTCGACCGGATCACGGCCAGCGGGCTGCTGGCCGTCACCGTCCCGGCCGCTTACGGCGGCGCGGACGTACGCGCCGAGACGCTCGCCGAGATCTTCCGGCTGCTGGCGACCGCCGATCCCAGCCTCGCGCAGATCCCGCAGAGCCACTTCGCGTACGTCAACGTGGTGCGCAGGCAGGGCACCGAGGAGCAGCGGAAGTTCTTCTTCGGCGAATTGCTCGCGGGACGCCGGTTCGGCAACGCCCAGTCGGAGGCGGGCACCCGGACCGTCCAGGACATCCGCACCCGCCTGGAACCGCTCCCCGACGGCTCGTACCGGCTCGACGGTCTCAAGCACTACGCGACCGGCGCCCTGTTCGCCGACTGGATCCCCGTGCTGGCCCGCGCCTCGAACGACGACCTGCATGTCGCGTTCGTACCGCGCGACGCCGCCGGGGTGACGGTGGTGGACGACTGGGACGGCATGGGGCAGCGCACCACCGCCAGCGGTACGGTCCGGCTCGACGCGGTCGCGGTGCCCGCCGACCGGGTGCTGCCGCACCATCTCACCTTCGAGGGACCCCAACTGCACGGCGCGGTCGCGCAGTTGCTGCACGCGGCGATCGATGTCGGAATCGCGGGCGGCGCGCTCGCGGAGGCGGTCGAGTTCGTACGGACGAAGAGCCGGCCCTGGTTCGAGAGCGGCTTCGACCGGGCCGACCAGGACCCCCTGCTCATCCAGCGGTTCGGCGAACTGTCAATTCAACTGCGCGCGGCACAGGCCCTGTTGTCGGACGCCGGACGGTCGGTCGACGCGGCGTCCACCGACCTCACCGACGACAGCGCGGCCGAGGCGTCGGTGGCGGTGGCCGCTGTACGGGCGTTCGCTGCGGGTGTCGCGGTCGACACGGGCAGCGCCGTCTTCGAGGTGTCCGGCACCCGCTCCGCGCTGGACGCCCTCAATCTGCACCGGCACTGGCGCGACGCCCGCACCCACACCCTGCACGACCCGGCCCGCT
Organism: Streptomyces sp. NPDC058653; assembly: GCF_042716895.1. Lineage (NCBI taxonomy): Bacteria > Bacillati > Actinomycetota > Actinomycetes > Kitasatosporales > Streptomycetaceae > Streptomyces > Streptomyces sp. NPDC058653. The sequence continues at coordinate 311,446 of NZ_JBHXRM010000001.1, forward strand.
GGAAGGTCCAGCACATCGGGCGCTACGTCCTGAACGGCACCCGGCCGCCGCGCCATGGCCTCCTCTGAGCCGGGCCCACTCTCCCACCCGCGTACTTCCGCGGCCTCCCGCTCAACCCCCGCCGACCCGCCGACCCGCCGATCGATCGGAGACCGAGACCGATGAGCCTCACCTTTCACTGGTTCCTCCCCACCTACGGGGACAGCCGCGATGTCGTCGGCGGCGGGCACGGCGTTCCCGTCGGCGCCGCCGGGGGCCGGCGGCCGGCCACCCTCGGCTATCTGACCCAAATCGCGCGGGCCGCAGAGCAGTTGGGGTTCGTCGGCGCCCTGACGCCCACCGGGGCCTGGTGCGAGGACGCCTGGCTGACCACCGCCATGCTCGCCCGCGAGACCGAACGGCTGAAGTTCCTGGTGGCCTTCCGCCCCGGTTTCGTCGTACCGACCCTGGCCGCCCAGATGGCCGCCACGTACCAGCGCCACACCGGCGGCAGACTGCTGCTCAACGTGGTGACCGGCGGCGAGAGCCACGAACAGCGAGCGTACGGGGACTTCCTCGACAAGGACGCCAGGTACGCCCGTACCGGCGAATTCCTGCACATCGTGCGGGAGTTGTGGCAGGGCAGGTCGGTGGAGTTCGAGGGCGAGCACCTGCGGGTCGAGGACGCCAGGCTGACCCGGGTGCCCGATCCCGTGCCCGAGGTGTACTTCGGCGGCTCCTCGCCCGCCGCGGGAGAGGTCGCGGCCCGGCACAGCGACGTCTATCTGACCTGGGGCGAACCGCCCGCGCAGGTCGCCGAGAAGATCGCGTGGATCAGGCGGCTGGCCGAGGCCCAGGGGCGTACGGTGCGCTTCGGCATCCGGCTGCACGTCATCGCGCGGGACACCGCGGACGCGGCCTGGGCCGAGACCCGGCGGCTGCTGGCGGGGTTCTCGCCCGAGGCCGTACGGGCCGTGCAGGCCGGGCTCGCCCGCAGCGAGTCGGAGGGCCAGCGGCGGATGCTCGCGCTGCACGGCGGAAGTGACGACGGCCTGGAGATCTCGCCCAACCTCTGGGCCGGCATCGGTCTGGTCCGCGGCGGCGCCGGAACGGCACTGGTCGGCAGCCACACCGAGGTCGCGGAACGCATCACCGAGTACCACCGGCTCGGTATCGACGAGTTCATCCTCTCCGGGCACCCGCATGTCGAGGAGGCGTACTGGTTCGGCGAGGGTGTGCTGCCGCTGCTGGCCGCCGACGGTCTGTGGCGCCACCCCGAGGCGGGAGCGGCGGGCACGACGGAGGATCCGGGCGGCGTCTCGGTCCCGTTCGCGGGCGGGGTCGGGGCCGCGCGGTAATCGGCGGGGCCATACGGGTGCCGATGCCGGCGGGTGTGGGTCGGCGGGAGCACCACTCTCGGCGGTCGGCCCCGCGAGCGCACCGACGAACGCGCCCGGGACGTCGCGAATCGCGGCGGCGTGACCGACGTACCGCAGCCGGCCGCGTAGTCGTACCGACCGCGTAGTCGTACCGGCCGAGGGCGCCGCCGATCGCCCACGGCCCCCCATCACCCACGCCACCGATCGTCTCGCAACGACCGTCCGGCGTATGGCGAGCCGTTCCAGAAGGGTGGCGCTCCGCGTCGGCACACCGGCGGGACGGAGGACACCTCCCTCGCGGATGCGGCAGTGGCGACCGGCTGCGGGCAGATCGAGACCGGCTCGCTCTCCCGCTCCGACCGCACAACGACGCACCGCCAACTGGTACGAATCGAGGAGGAGTTGGGCGGCCCGGCGGGCCTCGCGGGACGCTCCGCGCCGCGCGGGGCGTAAACGTGCGGCAGTTGCAACAGCCCCCGCGTCAGGGATGTTCGTCGTCCCGAAAGGCTGTTCGGGATGGCGCGGCCTCGTTTCGAAGGCCATGCTGATCAGTCCTGAGTGGTCCGCCGCCGACGGGGCGACGGCTTCGGGGTGGTTGTTCCGGTGATCCGGCCCCGCGCGGGCCGGGAGCGGAACCGGGACCCGGCATGAGGGCGTGGAGAATGCACCTGGGCAGACCGCGGCGTGAGCCGCGAGACGAGAACATGCCGTGCGATCAGGTCGACGCGGCCGTACGGGAGGACAGGGCGGCGCTCGCGGCGGCCGGACGGCGCCCCGAGCATCGCATACCGGCCCTGGGGAACCTGGCCACGAGCCTCTACTGCTCGTACCGCTGCAACGCGCGGCCGGATCAGCCGGAGCAACTCCTCCAAGCCATAGCCCACTTGACCGAGGCCCGGGACATCGCCACCGCCGAGGCCGCCCGCCTGGGCGGCAGCGCCCAAGGCCGCCACGCCGCCGAGACGGTCGAAGCCCTCGAGCACAACATCAGCGTGTTCAGGTCCTACCTTCCGAGTCCTTCGGGACCGGGCTCCGGCCCGGCGGCCGTACAGGGCGGGGAGTCGGAGCGCGAGCGGTTGGAGCGCGTCCACCGACGCCCGGGAGCCGGCGACGAGGACCGTGCCCGAGCCCTCCTCCAGTTGGCCGCGCTGGACTACGCCGAATGGGAAGCCTCCTCCGGCGCCGAGTCGCTGGCGCGAGCGATCCAGCGGTGCCGTGACGCCGGATCGCTGCTGGAGGCGTCCGGCGACGGCCAACTCCGGCTGGTGGCCCGGTCCAACCTGCTCAACGCGCTCATGAGCTGGGTCACCCGCGTGGGCACATCCGTCGACGAGCACCTGACGGAGGCTCACGAGCTCGTCGAGAAGCTGGACGTGTCGGGCGAGGGTGCCTCCGTCCCCGGCCTCGCCGCCGTACTGACCCATGTGCGGTCGCAGATGGCCTTCGTGCGCCATCAGCGCACCGGCGACACCGCCGCGTTGGCCGAGGCGGAGGAGTCGATCCGACGGCAGTCGGCCGACCGCGGCCCCCTGCACGGCCTCATCGGCGACCATATGAGGAGCGTGGAGGCCGTGCTCGCGGAGATTCGCCTGCACCGCGACGGCCGTCTGCAAGCCGGTGACGAGGCCGTCGACGTCCTCCGGGACGACGGGGAGGCGTCGACCGATCCCGCCTACCTGCTGAACCGGAGTTTCGCTCTCTTCCGCCGCTACCAGAAGCGCGGTGGTGCCGGTGAGCCGGCGTCGCAGGATCTGTACGACGCGTTGGCCCTGGCTTCCGAGGCGACCGACCGCGCGGGCGGCGGCGGATCCCTGCGCGCGAACGCCCAGCGTATGTCGGCCCATTGCCTGCTGGAACTCGGGCGCCTGCGACCGCAGTCCGCCGAGCCGCTGTTCCGGAAGGCACTCGACGCGATCACGGAGGCACTCGTCGGCGGGAGCTTCAACGAACGTGAAGCCCTGCTCGCGGGCGTCACCCAGGCGGAGTGCCGGTACGCCCTCGCGGCGCTGCGCCGCGATCCCGCCGGCCTGGAGGCCGCCACCGTCCAACTCGTCGAACTGAGGGGGCTGTTACCGGCCGGCAGCGCCAACCGCCCCGGGTTGCTCGCGCAGTTGTTCCAGGTGCGGCTGGCCAAGGCCGAGATCAGCGGTGCGCCGGACGACGAGGCACGGGCCACGGAGGCGGCGAGGCAGGCGTGCGACGCGGCGGGGGAGTTCAGCCCGGCCGTCGAGCACAGTACGGCGCGGGCCTGGGGCGACTGGGCGTGGCGCCGTGGGGCGCTGCTGGAGGCGGCCGAGGCGTACCGTCACGGACTGAGCGCGCTGCACCACCTCAGCCGGGTCCAGGTCACGCGCGGTGACAAGACATCGATCCTGTCCCTCGCCGAAGGGATGGGCGCCCGCGCAGCCTACGCCTTTGCCGAGTCCGGGATGCTGGGCCGGGCCGTCGTCGCCGTCGAGTCGGGCCGGGCGCTGATGCTCACCGAGGCCCTGGAACGACGCGCCGCCGACCTGGACCGGCTCGGGCAGACGGGCCGTGCCGATCTCGCCGACGCGTTCCGCGCAGCCGCCGCCGAGGTGGCGCGCACCGACGCGGAGCTTCTCACCGACTGGTCCGGCGGCACGGGGGCGGAGGCGACGCGGGCCGCGCGGGTACGCGACCGGTTCGACGCCGTGGTCGCGGAGATCCGCGACTCGACGGGGCTCGAAAGCTTCCTGCCACCACCCTCGTACGGCGAACTGGCCACGACCGTACGGGAGTCGGGCACGCACGTCGTCTACCTCCTGGCGACCGACCGCGGCGGTGTGGCGCTCTCGCTGCCCGCGACCCGGAACGCGCGACCCCTCCGGATCCCCCTGCCCTCGCTCACGGCCTCGGTGCGGGACGGGCTGGTGGCGGCCTGGCAGGACGCACTGGACACGCCGGACGACGAGCAGTGCGAGAAGAAGTGCGACGCCGTGGCCGACCGGCTGTGGACCGACGTGATGGCGCCCGTCCTGCGCCGCCTTCGCGGAGTGGCCAAGGTGTCGTTGACAGCGGTGGGCGAGCTGGGACTGCTCCCGCTGCACGCGGCCCGCCGTCCGGACCCCACCGCTCCGACCGGCCACCGGTACGTGATCGACGACCTGGCCGTCAGTTACCAGGCCAACGTGCGGGCCCTCGGCGTCGCCCACACCATCCGCTCCCGGACCGGCCGGCCCGACACCCTGCTGACGGTGCGGGAGCCGGAGCCGGTGCCGTCCTACGGTCCACTGCCCTCCGCGCAGTGGCAGGTACGCCGGGCCCGGGAGCATTTCCGCAAGGGGACGGGAGCGTCCCTGAGCGGCCCGGAAGCCACCCGCGAGGCGGTGCTCGCGGCGCTCCCGGGGGCTGCGGTCCAGCACTTCGCCTGTCACGGCACGGTGGTGGACGGCGCGCCGCTCGACGGAGGGCTCGTCATGGCACGGGAGCGGCTGCTGACCGTGCGGGACGTGCTGGGACTCACGCCGAGGGACGTACGCATGGCGCTCCTGCCGGCCTGCCGTACCGGGGCGCTGGACCAGACGGTGCTCGACGAGGCCGCGGGGATGCCCTCGGCCTTCCTGCAAGGCGGTTACGCCGGGGTGATGGCGACCGGCTGGGACTCGGACAACTGGGTCTGCGCGCTGATCACCGACCGGTTCTACGCCCACTGGCTGCGGGAGGGGATGGAGCCGGAGCAGGCGCTGAGGAAGGCTCAGATCTGGGTACGGGACTCGACCAACGCGGAGAAGAACGCGGCGTACCCGGGGCTCGCGGACGCGGATTTCGCCCCAAAGCCGGGAGAGGAGTCCGGTCCCTGGGCGACGGCCCGGCAGGAGGCCAGCGTCTTCTACTGGGCCGTCCTCTCCTTCCACGGGTGCTGATCCGTCCCTGTCACGGCGACGTGGGCGATGACGGGGATGGGGAGGGGCTCGGGCTAGGGCTTGGGTTCGGGCTTGGGCTAGGGAGCGTCGGCGCGGGCGTGGGAGGCATCACATAGGTGACGGTGATCGCGGTGATCCGGCGGGCGCTCAGGATCACCGCACCGGTGTCGGACAGTTCGGTCTCCACGGCCGCGCCCGGTGGACGGTAGAAGAGGGGCCCGCCCAGGACGAGTTCACGCTCGGCGTCGTCCGAGACCCGATTCGAGTACGAGCGCAGCCATCCCGACCAGTACGCGCCGTCCTCCAGCAGACAGCCGACCTGCACGCGGGCCTCGGGCCACTCGTTGAACGCCTGCCACCAGGCGGAGACCCGGGACGGGTGCTCCTCCTTGGGCACGTACCGTCCGACGACCGGCAGCCGCGCGGCCAGCCTTGCGGCGCATTCCGTGCCGCACCACGCCGCTCCGCAGACGGCGGCCAGGAGCAGCGCCAGCGACCACCAGAGCAGGGAGACGTAGTGGGAGCGGGTGTACGCACCCGGCTCGCGGACCAGGGCGCCCACATCCGGGGTCGAGCCCGGCGCGCAGACGCGGCACAGACCGAAGGCCGCCAGCGCCAGGGCATCGGCGACGACGCTGATGGTGATCAGCCTGATCGTCTCCCAGAGAGGGGAGACGTCCCGCTCGGGCCACCGGAGCTGCCGGACCTTGATATGGGCCGCCCCCGGCAGCAGCACGACGATGAGCAGGATGAGACCGAGGATCGTGGACGGCAGCATGGACCGCTTTCTGTTCCCAGCCGGACAGAGGCGCGGATGCGCTTCAATGACATCAACGCACCTACCCACGTGACGAGGAGTTCGAATGCGGGAAACTCCCGAACCGGCCCCCGAAACCCCGGCGAGCAACGAGAAACCCGGCACGGTACGTCGCAGGAAGCGGGACTACTCCGGAGTGAAGAAGGCCACCAACAGCCAGCGCCCAGCGCCCACGAGCCAGCAGTCGAAGCCTCCGCCCCCGGCGCAGCCGGCACCACCGTCCTCCTGACGCCGCTGTCTGACCTCGTTCACCGAGCGACTCCGAGTTGGTGCGCTCCCAAGGCCGTTGAGCGGTTCGGCGCCCGGAGGGCCACCTGGCGCGGGAGTGGGCAGGGTCAGCCGGGCGCGGTGTTGGCGGCTGTCAGGGCCGCTTTTTCACATGCGGGCTGACCCTCACCCATGGGGCAACGCGGACCCATTTCCTTTGCCCAGGGCGCCCGTTGATTCTGCTGAAAACAGTGTGCGGGAGGCGCGACCGCGCGAACTGTCTCTTGTCCTAATGAAATTCTATTCATCCCAACGAGTGCATCGAATTCGAATTTTTGGCGGGGTGCCGTAAGAATGATGGAGCCTCCCGTCGTCGCAGTCGTTGGAGATGTCGTTGCCCAGTCATGTCGCGCCCGCCCACGACCACAGCTTTTCATCCCCGGCTCCGAACCCGGGGAGGGAAGCCGCGAGTTTCGCGCCCGCCGCACTCGGATACGCCCTCTTCGCCACCCGCTGGCTCCAGGCCCCGCTCTATTTCGGCCTGGTCGCCGCACAGGGAGTCTATGTCTACAAGTTCTTCAACGAGCTGTGGAAATTAATCGTTCATGTCATCAACGGTCATGCCGACGAGACGTATGTCATGCTCGCGGTCCTCAAACTCGTCGACGTCGTGATGATCGCCAATCTGCTGATTATGACGATCGTCGGCGGCTACGAGACCTTCGTCTCGCGCATCAACCTCCAGGGCCATCGCGATCAGCCGGAATGGCTCTCGCACGTCAACTCGAACGTGCTCAAGGTCAAGCTCGCCACCGCCATTGTGGGCATTTCGTCCGTCCATCTGCTCCAGATGTTCGTGGACGTGCACCACACTTCCCGGCACGCGCTGCTGTGGGGGACCACGATCCACATGGCCTTCATCCTGTCCGCCGGGATTCTGGCCTATATGTCGGGTCCCATGCTGGAGTCGCGGAAGAGCGGTCATGGGGGCGGTGGCCATGGGGACAGTCACGGAGAGGACAGCCTGCGGCTGATCCCGAAGCCGTCCACCGGGTGGCACGACGATGCCATGTCATCGGGGCGGGCGGCACTTTCCGTCCCCGCGGCGACGTCGGCTTCGGCCAGCGGAGGTTCGGGTGCCGAAGCCCGCGTCCGCGCCGCGGGCTTCCCCGCGCCCAAGGCGCTGGAGAACTTCGATTACGAGTACCCCCGGGCACTTGACCGGGAGGCCGTGGCGATGCTCGGCAAGCTGCACTTCATCACCGCCAAGGAGAACGTGGTCCTCCTCGGCCCACCCGGCACCGGCAAGACCCACCTCGCGGTCGCCTTCGGCACGCGCGCGTGCCAGGCCGGCCACCAGGTACGGTTCGGCACCGTCGCGGAATGGGTCGCCCGGCTCGCCGAGGCCAAGGTCGCGGGCCGCCTGACCGAGGAACTGGTCCGGCTGGACCGGTACCCGCTGCTGATCGTCGACGCGCTGGGCTACTTCCCCCTTCAGGCCGAAGAGGCGCAGCTCTTCTTCTGCCTCGTCGCGCACCGCTACGAGCGCGGCTCGCTGATCGTCACGAGCGACAAGCCTCTGAGCGACTGGGACCTCGTCTTCAGCGACACGGCGGTGGCCTCGGCCGTGATCGACCGCCTCGTCCACCATTCCGAGATCATCAGCGTCGAGGGGGACAACTACCGTATGCGCGACCACGGCGGCTTTGACCTGGCGTCCCCGGCCGTTCGTTAAGCCTTGCTCCAGAGCCACTGACGTGTCGCCACGGACCGCGATTGTCCTGTGACGGTGGATCTTGACCGTCCGTCTGACTTTCTTGTCGGTCCGCGCGGGTGACGCCCAGTGAGCGGCGGCGACTTCCGCGTGTTCGGTCGGGTCGGCTCGGGCGCGTATGGGCCATTCTGGCTCGTCCGCCAGAGCCGGCCGCTCGGGCCGGAGGAGGTCGCTGTCCGCTGTCCGCTCGCGTGTCCGACCCTTCCCTGAAAGGATCACGCTGCTACCGTCCACTTCGCACATAATCGACCTATTTTCTCGCGTTCTGACAGTACGCCGTATTGCCGTATATAGGCCGCAGTGAGAGAGAGCACGATGAAGCGCGAACTGGAACTGCCCGACGCCCGGATCGTCTTCACGGTCGAAGGCAACGGCGAGACGGTGCTGCTGTTGCACGGCGGCTTCTCGCCGGACTGGTTCACACCGGTCGCCGCCCGTATGCCCGGGTACCAGGTCCTGACGATGCAGCGCACCGGCTACGGGGAGAGCGAGGATCGGACCGGCGGCCCGAGCATCGCCGCCTACGCCGACCACGCTGCCGCGGTGGTGCGCGCGGTCGGCGCCGAACGGGCCCACGTGGTCGGGCACTCGGCCGGCGGCGGCGTCGCCCTGCAACTGACCCATGCCCATCCCGAACTGGTGGGCACGCTGACCCTGCTCGAAACCGCCTTCCCCTACGCCCCTGACGAACCGGCGATGCCCGGCATGCCCCGCGCCATCGCGGCAGCCAAGGAAGGGGACTTCGCGCGGGCCTTCGACGAATTCATGAGCAGCCTGTCCGGGCCGGGCTACCGCGACGTCTTCGTCCGCGAGCTGGGGGAGGCCGGCCTGCGCCGCGCGGTCGACAACACCCCCTACTTCTTCGCCGCCGAGGGTCCCGCGTTCGCAGCGTGGTCGTTCGGACCCGACGAGATGAACGCGATCCGCGTTCCCGTTCTGCTCGCCGTCGGAGCGATGGGCGCGCAGCGCAACACCCCCCACCGCGCCCGAGCCGCGTACCTCGCGCAGCACATCCCCCATACCGAGAGCACCGTCCTGCCGGGCGTCAGCCACAGCCTCCCGCTGGAGAACCCCGACCTGGTGGCCCGCACCATCACGGACTTCATCTCCCGCCACCCACTGTCCTGAGCGCGGACGCCACCAGAGCCAGTTGGCGGAAGATGCCGATGACTTCCATGCCAAGGGCTGTACGGCTGTTGGCGTGCCCACAGACCATGCCCCCACCGCCGGCCTCGACCGACGACCACCGCACCGGAAGCATCCCTGTTCTTGAGCTGCTTGCGGCACGGATTCCCGACGGTGACCTGCGACAAGCCCCTGGTAGCTGGGGCCTTGACCATTCTGTGCGGCGCCGCCGGCCGGGCTAGGGCTGGGCGTTTGTCGGTATCGAAAGTGGTCCCCAGGTGATCCGGGTTCCATGGAACCCGGCGTTGGCGAAGTCAACGGTGCTGCTCGGACTCACACGCGTGGCGTTCTCGAAGGTGACGGCCCCACCAACGAACCCAGCGTTGTCGAAGGTGACGATGCCTTCGCCGAAGACCGCGTGGCTGAAGGTAAGCATGCCGCCATGGACCAGGGCATTTCCGAAGCTGAGGGTCCCGCCGTCGAACCTCGTGTTTTCGAAGGCGACAACTCCGTCCTCGAAGAGTGTGTACCTGAAGTCGATTGTGCCCCAGGCGAGCACCGCGTGCTGGAAAGCGAGAGTGCCGCCCGCCCATGTGGAGTTTTCGAAGCCGACGATGCCCCCGCCGAATCGGGCGTCCTCGAAGGTGACAGTGCTGCCGTCGTTGAACGTGGCCCGGTTGAAGATGGTCGTGCCGTCACGGAACTCCGCTTGGTTGAAGGTCACGGTGCTGCCGACGTTGAACGTCGCGTTGCTGAAGGTGACGGTGCTGCGGTTGAACTCGGCGTTGTTGAAGGTGAGGGTGCCGCCGTTAAACTGCGCGTTGTCGAAAGCGACGGTGCCGCCGTGGAGCCGCGCGTTCTCGAAGGCGACGGTCCCGTCGTGGAACTGCGCGTTCTCGAGGGTGACTCTGCCACTTCGGAACTGGGCCCGCTTGAAGGTGACAGTGCTGCCGCGGAACCCGGCGTTGTCAAAAGAGGTGGCGCCGTCGTCGAACGTCGCGTCGTCGAAGGTGACGGTTCCGCTGTGGAATGTCGCCCGGTTGAAGGTGACGGTTCTGTGGAATGCCGCCCGGTTGAAGGTGACGGCGCCGCCGAATGCCGCCCGGTTGAAGGTCACGGAGCCCTCGAAGGTTGCATGGTTGAAGGCGACAGAACCGCCTCTGAACCTTGCGTCGTCGAAGGAGACGTTGCCGCGAAAGTGACTACCCGAGAAGTCGGCGTCGTCGAAGGTGGCGCCCGTGAAGTCCAGTTGGTTGTAGCACCAGGCAGTCGGTTCCCACGGTGCCTCGAGATGGTCACGGATGACCCGGACGATGGTGTGGTGAACTTCGCGTTCACCTTGCCTGTACTGGGCTGCGGTCGGATCGGGTTCGTAGGGCATACGAAGATAGGCGCAGAGCACGTCGATGCAGACCTGGCGTTGTTCTTCCCAGTCGTCGGCGAGGCGGGCGAGGGCGTAGACACCGGCAAGGCGCACCGCGGCTTGTTCGTGTCCGAGCTGTTCGGCTGCGGTGGTGTATCGGTCGGCGAGCTGGCTGGCGTCAGCGCGGTGGGCGTCGCCTTCGTCCAAGCGCTGCTTCCGGTAGGCGTAGACGCCCGCGAGGACGGCGCCGAAGAGGGTGAGGATGGTGACCGTCGTCGTGACGATGTCCTTGACGTCGACGGGCTTCGACGGTTTTGTCCGTCGGGCGGCGTCCGTCAGGAGGTTCTCAACGTTCTCGTAGGCCACGTAGCCGATGGCGCCGACGACGAGGAGGGCAATCGGTGCCACGATCCAGACAGGCCAGAGACGGGGGGTGTGGCGTCCTCTGGAAGCTTGATACGGCGTTCGTGGTATTCGCGTCACGTCATGATGATGCTGCTGTCGGCGAGCCGGCAGCAGCGACTTGAGTGAAACGCAGTCGCAGGTTGGGGCTTGTCCGGTTGCGAGCGTGCCCAGGACGAGCGTGAGCGACGAGACCGGCAACGTGGTCTCGCTGTGGATCGAGGCGCCGACGGACGCCGATCGCGGGGGTGTTCGCTGTGCGCCCTCAGCTCCGGGGTGGACATGGCAGTGGTCCCGCCAGGCCGTCCGTGGGCCGGTCCCGCAAGCTGCCCGCGCAGGGCAGCCGAAGTGCTACGACGCGGGGGTGTGGGTCCCCGTCGTGGGGGCAGACGCCGTGTAATGAATCCGCTGCCCCGAGGTGAAATTGTGAGCAGATCCCCGCAGTTGCCGACAAGATCCGAGCAGGCCGTTGGCATGGTAGAGGCCACCACCCGGCACGCGGCGGATGAGTTGCCGTGGATCGAAGAGGCAGGGAAGATCGCGCCCAAGGACGCGCGTGCCCTGACGAAGGTATTCCTGGATCGGCTCCAGGACCTCGAAGAGGGTACGCACGAGTATCAGTACGCCCGCAACACCCTGATCGAGATGAACCAGTCGTTGGTGCAGTTCGCCGCCCGACGCTTCCGGAACCGGGGTTCCGGTGACATGGAGGACGTCGTCCAGGTCGGCACGATCGGTCTGATCAAGGCGATCGACCGGTTCGACCTCAGCCGTGAAGTCGAGTTCACCTCCTTCGCGATCCCCTACATCGTCGGTGAGATCAAGCGGTTCTTCCGTGACACCTCCTGGGCGGTCCACGTCCCGCGCCGGCTTCAGGAACTGCGTATCGACCTGGCCAAGGCCAAGGAGACCCTCGCCACCTCCCTGGACCACAACCCCACGGTCAAGGAACTCGCCGCGCATCTGCGGATGAGCGAGGAGGAGGTCATCGAAGGGCTCGTGGCGGCCAACGGCTACGCGGCGGGATCCATCGACACTCCCGCCGGCGGTGACGAGGACGCCGACGACGGCCGGAGCTACGCCGACACGATGGGCGAGTGCGATCCGGCGATGGGCCTCTTCGAGAACCTCCATTCCCTCGCCCCGCTGCTGGAACAGCTCGACGACCGCGACCGCGCCCTCATCGAGATGCGGTTCGGACGGGAGATGACCCAGTCGGAGATCGGCAAGGAGCTCGGCGTCTCGCAGATGCACGTCTCCCGCCTGCTGACCCGCACGCTCGCCACCCTCCGTACCGGCTTGGTCGGTTGACCCGGCCCGACGCCCACCCATGCCCGCTGTGCCGTAACCAGCGGTCGGAGGCCAGGGGCCCTCGGCGGCGAAAGGAACTCTCTTCCGTATGAGCGAGACCTCATCAGGACCAGGAACGGGCACCGCGCCCGTGACGACCGAGCCCGTCGCGGACATACAACTGCAGTTGCTGGTGCGGCTGCTCGGGGAGAATCCGCGCACGAGCCTGCCCCTCACCCTGTGCCTCCCCAGCGGGGTCGTCCAAGGGAGTCTGATCGCCCACGAGGCGTGGAAGGCGGACTGGGCGCAGAGCCTTCCACCGAGCGACGGCCCCGGCACGCGGCTGCTCTCCGCCTTCCCGGAATCGGTCGATCAGGCCGTGGACGAGATGACCCCCGGAGACGGCCCGCAGAGCCTTCCGCAGTGGATCCACCTGCGCGACGCGACCATCACAGTCGGTTCGCCGCAGCCCATCAGCGTCTCGTTGTGGCGGGGACGACTCGCGGACATCTGCGGCTGGTCGCTCGGCAAGTCCGGCTGAGGCGACGTCGCCGGCCAGGGGGTCAGCGGCCCGGAGCGGCGGGCGCCGGACCGTCCGAGAGCGGGAGCCGGGCGGTGATGCGTTTTCCTACGGGTTCACGGTCGATGCTCAGGCTCTGACAGAGGGCCCGGACGATCTCCATTCCGTGCTGGCCGATCCGTGTCGGATCCGTCTCCAGGACGGCGGGCAGGGCCGGGTCGCTGTCCCATACGGTGATCATCAGCGTGTCTCCGGCCACGCGCAGTTCCAGGAGGCAGGGGCCGGGCGCGTACTTGCATACGTTGGTGACCAGTTCACTGACCACCAGTTGAGCGGTGCCGATCGCCGCGGCGGACACGGGAATGCCCACGGCCCGTACACCGGTCAGGAACTCGCGCGTGAACTCGCGGGCTTCGGAGATGGACTGAGGCTGCCCGTCGTAAGCGGCACTCGCCGACGCGGACGTGAGAGCACGGTCCGGTTGTTCCTCACCGTCGTCACGTTCCATCAGATCCACCGACTCGTTCCCACACTGTGCCTCCGAGACAGAACGCCCCGCGGTCGGACGAGGGTCGCCCCTCTTGTGCCCCGGCAGCCCGCCCGGACCCTCGACGGCGGGGTCCGTGTTCCGTCGTGTCATCTCTTCACCGGATCGAGTGCGTGGAAGTGCGCGGCGAAGACGATGATGTCGTCGTCGGGTTCCTTGCCGAACTCGGTCAGCAGCGCGTCGCACAGCCCCTCCGGATCCGGGGGACCCGCGAGGACAGCCGCGGTGAGGGCTCTCATCCGGTTGTCGAGGTCGATGTTCCGTACCTCGACAAGCCCGTCGGTGATCATGAGCAGCCGGGTGCCGGGAGTGATGTCGTGCGCGGTCGCCACGGGCTGGGGCAGGTGGAGGCCGAGAAGCGGACCGTGCTCGGTGAGATAGGCGGCGGGACCGCCGGGGGTGATGATCAGCGGTGGCAGGTGTCCCGCGTTGGCGACGTGCAGCCGCCGGTTCCCCGATTCGAGCAGGACGATGCAAACGGTCGCCGTCCAGCCGGGCTGGTGGAGCTGGAGCAGGTGGTCGAGGTGTTCGAGCAGCCGGTGCGGCGGGTGGCCCTGGGCGGCGTACGCGCGCAGGGCGTGGCGTAGCTGGCCCATGACCATGGCCGCCTGGAGCGAGTGGCCCACCACGTCGCCGACGGCGAGCAGCAGACCGTTGGGGGTGTGGACCGCTTCGTAGAAGTCGCCGCCGATCTCGGCGGTCGCCGCTGCCGGCAGATAGCGCACCGCCAGCTCCACGCCCGGTGTGTCGGGGAGTTCGGCCGGGAGGAAGGTGCGCTGAAGTGCCAGCGCCAGTTCGTGTTCCTCGGCGAAGCGCTCCACCACCTCCTTGTGCTCCACGGTGAGTTCCGCGTAGAGCGCCATGACGCCCGCGTTGGTCTCCGACAACTCCTCGTTCAGCCGCTCCAGTTCGTCACGCTGCGCATGAGCCTCCTGCAACGCCGCGAGAAGGTCGCGGGTCTGTGCCTGAAGGTCGTCGATGGCGGTGGCGGGAAGGCCGGCGCTCAGCGCCTCCTGGACAGCGGTCGGGTCCGGGACGGCTGTTCGGAGCGGATGGGTGAGGGTGATACGCCCGCCCAGGGACGACCGACTGCCCAGGGACGGCCGCGCGCCCAGTGACGGCCGGCCGCCGAGGGACGACCGGCCGGACAGACGATCCGTGCTCTGCTCGGCGGGGTCGTAGACGGTACGCGGCAGCAGACGGGTGACAGCGGACAGCGACTCCTCGCTCGGCACCCGGTCGTCCGGCCACGCCAGCGTCACCTGGAGTTCCGGAGGCTCGTGCCTCAGGGTGAAGGCCGCGGTCATGGCCGTGGGACGCAGCAGGTCCCGGCCGAGTTCGCTCAGGGCGGTGGCCAGGCGTACCTGGTCGCGGGTGTCGAGCCCGATCGTGTCCGCCAGGATCTTCGCCTGGCGGCGCAGCGTGAAGACGTCCTGTTCGGTGACCAGTACGGAGAGGAGGATCCGGGCCGAGCCGGGTTCGGTCCTGTTCGTCGACTTCCTGGTCACCAGGCCCCCTTGGCGATCACCACGCTGGCGTCGTCGCGGCGGGTCCCGGCATGGCGCAGCAGCCCGGCGGCGACCACGGCGGGGGCATGGTGCAGAAAACCGGCCACGTCCGCGGCCGTCCACCGCTCGCTCAGACCGTCCGAGTGCAGAACCAGCGCCCCGAGCGCGGGCAGTGTGTGCTCGTACGTACGCAACTGGCGCATCTGATGGCCCACGATGCCCGGGTGGGAGAGAAGATTGGTCCGCGTGGTGCCGGTCACCACGGCGGCGGTGATGTTGCCGACCCCGCAGAACAGCAGGCGTCGCTCGGCCGGTTCGATACGGGCGATCGCCACCGCCGCCCCACGCGTGCCGTGCAGCGCCCGGTGAACCTCCTGCATCGCCTGCTCCGGCGTCCGGGCCGCGCCGGTGGCGAACGCCTGGACGGCCGCCCGACCGGCCAGTGCCGCCGCCGGCCCGTGGCCCAGCCCGTCGCACGACATCACCAGCATCCCGTCACCGGCCCCGGGTATCACGGACCGCACGAGGCCGCGACGACCGCGAGGTTCGTCGGCCGCCGTGCGGTCGGCCCAGCGGCTCGCGCCACCGTCCGTGCCGGTCAGCGCCCGCCAGTCCAGGGCGGGCCGCCGGGGGGACGGCACCGTGTCCGCCGCCGGCTCCTGTGTGTGGTGTGTACGGTCCCCGCTGTCGGTGCGGGCCGCCCAGGCGTCACCGCACACCTGCTCTCCGCCGATGGGGCGGGTGATGCCGCCCACCAGGGGTTCGGCCATGAGCGCCGCGCCGACGGGGCGGGGCCAGAAACGTGCCATCTGTATGGTGCCCAGACCCGGTCGGGAGTGCACGTCGTAGGTGTCGGCCAGCCGCCGTACCGCACCCAGGCCGATGCCCAGCGTCCCCGCGGTCGACATCCCGTCGCGCACCGCCGCCGGGACGTCGGCCATTCCCGGTCCGTGGTCCAGTACGACCACCTCGGCCCCGGCGACCGCCGGGGTACGCAGCACGCGCAGGATCAGCGCGCCGTCCACGGCGTGCTTGCGCATGTTCGTCACCAGCTCGGCGACCGCCAGCACCACCTCGGCGCTGCGGTGCTCGCTGAACCCGATCCGCCGGGTGAGCGCGGCGGCGCTGCCGCGCGCGCCTTCGGCCTGATCCCGGAACCAGGCCACGTCCTCGCAGTCGGCCAGCGGTGTCCCGCCCAGCACAGTCATCGGCCCCACTTGGTGATGGTGACCGTGGTGCCCCGACCCGGCGCCGACTCCAGCACGAAGTCGTCGACGAGCCGCTTGGACCCGGAGAGTCCCAGCCCCATGCCGCTGCCCGAGGTCCAGCCGTCCGTGAGCGCCAGATCCACGTCCGGGATCCCCGGGCCCTGATCGGCGAAGACCAGCCGTACGCCACGGCGTCCCCGCTCGTCGACCAGAGAGGCGGTCATCGTGCCCCCACCCCCGTAGACCAGGGTGTTGCGGGCCAGTTCACTCGCCGCGGTCACCAGTTTCGTCTGCTCGACCAGCGACAGCCGGCACTGCTGCGCCAGAGTCCGGGCCACCTGCCGGGCCCGCACCACACCGTCGTTCGCGTCGATCGGCAGCACTTCCGGGGCACCACCGCTCCCAGCCGTCACCGGCCGGCCGGATCAGCTCGCACGCCGTCCTCGTCGGACAGGCCGCTGTCCGCGAATTCCTGAGGGGGCCCCTGTCGGAGGGCACGGCTGCGTTCCAGGACCTTCAGGCCCAGCTCAAGGGTCAGGGCTGTCCTGACCCCGCCCAGGGAAAGGCCGAGTTCGACCAGCGTGATCGCCACCGCCGGGCGCATCCCCACCACCACCGTCTGCGCGTCCAGCAGCAGCGACAGGGAGGCGATCGTGGCCAGCATGCGGCCCACGAAGGAATCGACGATCTCCACGGCGCTGATGTCGATCACGACGCCGTCGGCGCCGGTGGCCACGATCTTCGCGGTGAGATCGTCCTGCAGGTGCAGAACGGCCTGGTCGTCCAGGTCGGTCTGGATGGAGACCAGCAGAATCTGCCCGATCCGCAGAACGGGAACCCGTTCGGTCACCGGGCACCGGCCGAACCACCAGGCCGGGTGAAGGTGACACCGGAGGCTCGCAGCGCGTGGCGCAGCGCGTCCGCCAGAGTGGCCTTGGTGACGATGTCGCCGAAGTCGATACCCAGCGCGACGATGGTCTGCGCGATCTGCGGACGTATGCCGGATATGGTGCACTCCGCGCCCATCAGGCGCGCGGCCACGACCGTCTTCAGCAGATGCTGGGCGACCTCGGTGTCCACGGCGGGGACGCCGGTGATGTCGATGACGGCCTGCTCCGAACCGGTGTCGACAAGCGCTTGGAGCATCTTCTCCATCACCACCATCGTGCGCGCCGAGTCCAGGGTGCCCACCAGCGGTACGCCGATGACCCCGTCCCACAGCTTGACCACGGGAGTCGACAGCTCCAGCAGCTGCTCGGCCTGGGCCCCGATCAGCTCCTCGCGCGTACGGGAGTAGACCTCGATCGTGAACAGGCCCAGCTCGTCCACCAGCTTGGTGAACGCCAGATACGCCCGGACGTCACCGCCGTCCCCGCCGCTCGCACCGTCCTCGCCGGCCAGGACCGGTTCGAGAACCTCCTTGAGCGAGAAGAGACTGAGCGCGGTCTCGGAAGGACTGAAACCCTGCCGGGCACGGCTGCGCGACAGCTCGGACAGCAGAGCACGCGTCTCCCCGAACGCCTCTCCGTGCGCGTCCAGACTGCCGGTCTGCAACGCGGTCAGCAGAGCGGTGTACAGCTCACCCAACTCACGCTGCACCTCGGACCGGCTCACGCGCCCGCCCAGCGAACCACTGACCCTTTCCGCCCAGTCGGCTCCGAGGTCCTCGCCCCGAACCGTCAGCAACTCGACCAGACGAGTCGTACCGTCCCCACCAGCCACGATGCACTTCCCTCCATGACGGGACCGAGCGGCCCACCGCCGAACACTAGGCCATTGCCACCTCTCCGCAGATGGCCCCTCTCTTCAAATTCCGGACGCATCGTTCACCGAACGTCCAAACCTCGCCGGCGAGTGATCTGGGCTACACGGGTGGTCGGTCCGGCGCGGGCCTGAACCCCGTGGCCCCTCCGTGCCGTCGCGACGCGCCGTCCGGCATGCGCGAGGGCGGAGGGCGGGGGATGCTCCCTCCATGGGATGTGCGTGGAGCTCCAGGTGTTGTGCGGTCGCCGTCGGGGCCCTCCTCGGGCTGGTGCCGTCCGTCGTGTGCGCGGACGCGCGGGCGGGGGTCGTCGTCCCCTGTGTGAAGGACCGGGACCGGCTGCTGAACGACGCGATCACCGCCGGGAACGACCGTCCCGGAACACGCTGGGAGATCGCCCTCCAGCCCGGCTGCGCCTACACCGTCACCCGCCCGTACGGCAGGATCAATGCGCTGGCCGCGGTCGCCGGTGACATCCGGATCAGCTCGCGCGGCCCGTCCGCCGCGGTGATCGCCCGCAGTACGGCACGGGGGACCGCGGACTTCCGGGTCCTGGAGGTGGAGATGGGCGGCCGGCTCACCCTGGACCGCATCACGGTCCGCGGCGGGTCCTTCGGCAGCGGCGGGGGCATCTTCAACAACTTCGGCACCCTCACCCTCCACGGCAGCACCGTGGAGTCGAACCGTGCGCGGGAGTTCGGCGGCGGGATCGCGACCAATGGCGAGCGTGCCGTCACGAGGCTCACCGGCACGACTGTCCGCGGCAACTCGGCGGGCTTCGGGGGCGGCGGCCTCTTCGGCAACGGGGGAACCACGACGCTGACCGGGAGCGGTGTCGTGTCGAACCGGGCGACCGGCGGAGTCGGCGGCGGCATCTTCAACAACGGCCGCCTCAGCGCGCTGCACCTGACGGACACCGCCGTCACCGGGAACCAGGCCGCCGAGACCGCCGGAGGAATCCTCAACGGAGGCACCGTCACCACCTTGCGGTCACCGGTCACGGGCAACCTGCCGAACAACTGCGCGGGCTCCTCACCCGCGGTACCGGGCTGCGCCGACTGACCCGGCAACCGTCCCTCGCGGGGGGCGCACCCTCCTTGCCGAGGGCGCCGGTGGAGGTGTGGGAAGGGAACGCGGGGAAGGTCCGCCGAAGGACCTCGGGGCTCGGGGCCTTCGGCGGACCTTCCCGTCGTCGCACCGCCTGCTGTCAGCGGCCGTTGGCGTACGGCTCCGGGCTCACCGCGTGGTCAGCTCCGGGACCTGGTGAGTCGCAGATAGTCCACGTTGAAGTTCTGGAAGGCGTTCTCGTCGATCAGGAGACGGACTCGGTGGCTGCCGGCCTTCAGATACTGGTTGACGCCGCTCGGCTGAAGGAAGAAGAGGCTGTGGCCGGTGGTGATGGTCACCGGGACGGGAGCGCTCCGCGCCCCGCCGTCGAATGCCACACGGTAGGTGCCGGCGGGGGAGTACGGGGATGAGACCCGTGCCGCGACGTCGTAGTACCCGGACTTCTTCACCGTGAACTCGTAGTCGATCCATTCACCCGCGCGAATCCAGCAGGCGACGACCGCGCCGTCCTGGTCGCAGATGTCGACGTCCTCGTTGAGCCTCGCGGCGGTCCCACGGTTGCCCGTGTCGGTGTCGTGGTAGGCGACGCCCTCACCGCCGCGGGCGAAGTCGTCGCTCTCGATACGGATGGTGTCCGTGGAGGGGCGGGGCTCCGGACGGCCCGTGCGCAGCCAGTACGTGAGGCTCTCGACGTTGTCGGTCTGGATGACCGTGGCACCGAAGATGTCGGTGAGGGCGCCCCAACCGCGGGCCGGGTCGATGAGGGAGGCCTCGTCGGTGTAGTGGTCGGCCAGTCCGAACCACATGGAGTTGATCCATATCCGGCCGGTGGACCGCAGCCGGTCGATGACCGGTTTGCGTACGACGGCGTCCTGGTCGTTGTCGAAGATCACCTCGTACCCGACCGGCTGCTTCTTGCCGAACTGGTCGATGGAGTCGATGTTGCCGTCCTGGACGATGTGGAAGTACAGGGCTTCCGGGTGCGCGGCACGGAAGTCGAGTACCTCCGCGACAGGAGCGTCGCTCTTGAAGATGCCGTTGCGGACCGTGCCGGTCTCGTGCAGGACCCGGTAGATCGCCTCACGGTTCGGCCAGCCCTTGTCGAGGTTGACCAGACCGCGGTCCTTCGCCGCCTTCATCGCCTCGGCCAGGGTCGGCACCGTCTCACCGGTCACCGGAGCCTGGGCGCCCCCGACCCCCTGACGCAGCCGCAGGTCCTTGATCTGGGCCAGCGTCAGGTCGGATACCTTGCCGGTTCCGTTCGTGGTCCGGTTCACCGAGTCGTCGTGCATGAGGACGAGTTGGTCGTCCTTGGTTCGCTGGATGTCCAGTTCGACGATGTCGGCCCCCTGGTCGAAGGCCGCGCGGATCGCCGGAAGGCTGTTCTCAGGAGCGGCACGCCACTGGCCGCGATGCGCGGCGACGAGGACTTTCGCGTCCGCGCTGTGGTCGAGCAGCGAGCGGTGGGCCGCGCTCGCACC
This sequence comes from Streptomyces sp. NPDC058653, assembly GCF_042716895.1. Taxonomy (NCBI): domain Bacteria; kingdom Bacillati; phylum Actinomycetota; class Actinomycetes; order Kitasatosporales; family Streptomycetaceae; genus Streptomyces; species Streptomyces sp. NPDC058653. Next base: position 331,760 of record NZ_JBHXRM010000001.1, read on the forward strand.
CGTCTCATGGCGCGAAGAGTGGGGACGGTCCGCGGCTGAGGCTCTGTTGGCGTCCGCCGCGTTGGTGAATCCGAGTACGCCCGCGGCCAGTGCGAGCACCAGCGCGGGGGCGGTGGCGCGAAGGGTTGGTTTGTTGAACATGACCCAACGGTGTCACCGGCAAATGACACAGAATCTTCCACTTGGCGCATAGCACCTGTACGCCTCGGGTCGCGCCGTGATCGTCGAGGCGAACCGGGCCGGTGGCGCCGGCACCGTACCGCTTCGGGATGCCCGCAGACCATCGCCACCCCCGCGGGCGACACGGACGCCGACGGCTCGGAGGGCGATCTTCCCGCCCGCCGGCGCATGTCGGTCGGGTCCGGCCGCCGACCCTCCTGGGACTCTGAGGTCGGACCGGCCGCGGTTCCCCTGTGACCCAGGGGCGGTTGCTCGCCCCGGCTGGAAGTCCGGGCCCGTACGAGGCGGCTCACGCGACGTCAGGAAAGAGGAAGGCAGTGTCCCGTTTCTCGGAGAAGGCGATCGTCGTCACCGGTGCCGGCGCGGGGATCGGCCTGGCGGCCGTCCGCCGCTTCCTGGCGGAGGGAGGAAGCGTCGTCGCTGTCAGCCGCACCGAAAGCAAACTCCGCGACGCACTCGGCTCCGCAGAGAGCGACCACCTGCGCCTGGTGGCCGGCGACGCCGCCGACCCACTGATCGCCCGGCAGGCGGTGGACACGGCCGTCGCGTCCTTCGGCGGTGTCGACGTCCTGGTCAACACCGTGGGAGCTCCCTTGGCGGGCGACATCACCGCGATCCCGCCTGAAGCGTGGAGCGAACTGCTGAACACCAACATCACCAGTGCCTATCTGTTCGCGCGCGCCGCGATGCCGGAGCTGGTCAAACGACGCGGTTCGATCGTGCAGGTGTCCTCCGTGCAGGGAAACCGGGCGGAGTACGGGTGGGCCGCGTACAACACCAGCAAAGGCGCGATCGAGAGCCTGACCCGGTCCATGGCCCTGGATCACGCCGCCCACGGTGTGCGCGTCAACGCGGTGGCGCCGGGGGTGATCGAGACACCCCGGACATCCGCGGCCCCACCGGATCAGCTGGCCCCCATCCTGGCGCGGACGCCGCTCGGCCGGATCGGTACCGCGGACGAGGTGGCCGCTGTCATCGCCTTCCTCGCCGGCGACGACGCGTCCTTCGTCACCGGCGCGGTTGTTCCCGTCGACGGCGGATCCGCCGCTTCCCTCGGCACGGCCCACCCCTGAGGCACCCGGCCGCCGTCCCGGAGAGGGAGTACGGGACGGCGACGCGGGCACCGGGGATCAGTCGGTCGGGAAGTTGTCCGGGGTCCTGACGCGGTCACGGATCCAGACGCCGGCCTCCTTCAAGGAGGACGTCCCTGTCCAGGGTCCGTCGTTGTCGCAGGTGCCGGGCTTGAAGACGGCGCCGGAGCGGCTGTCGTCCGAGAAGTTCCAGTTGGTCCAGCTGATCTTCTTGTCCTCCATGAGGTCGAGGTAGCGCTGGGACATCCCGAAGTCGTTGCTTCCCTCACCGGCGTAGTTCTGGGTTCCGAACTCGGTGACGAACACGGGGATCTCGTCCGCGGCGCGCGAGAGCGTCTCCAGGTACTCGTCGCGGTGCGAGTCGGCGTAGAAGTGGAAGGTGTACATGATGTTGGAGGCGTTGACCGGGTTGTTCACCACCTCGGATTCATCCGCGCCCTCGGAGACCCCGAGGGAGGACCAGGCACGGGTGCCGACCAGGACCGGAGCGTCGGAGTCGATGTTCCGGATGACCGGGATGATCTGTTGCGCGTAGTCCTTGATCCGTGACCAGCTCACACCGCTGGGCTCGTTGGCGATCTCGTAGAGGACGTTGTTCTTGCCCTTGTTCCGGTTCGCGATGTCGGTGAAGAACTTCCGCGCGTTGCCCAGATTGGCGTTGGGGTCCCCGGGGCTGAGCATGTGCCAGTCGACGATCACGTACATCCCACGGTCGGTCGCCTGCTGGATCAGGGAGTTGGCGAGGTCCGTGAAGTGCGCGGGGTCCGTCTCGTAACCCTCTTCCTGCACGTACGTGGAGACACGCAGGACATCGGCCCTCCAGTCGTTCGCCAGGGCGTCGAGCGAGCCGCTGGTCAGACACTGCGGGTACCACTGGGTGCCGTGGGTGCTCATGCCGCGCAGCTGGACGGGGTTGCCGTGCTCGTTGCAGAGCTTGGTGCCGCACACTTCGAGCTGCCCGTTGACCGCGACGGGGGTGTCGCCCGTCGGTGGGTCGGTGGGGGGATCCGTGGGCGGGTCCGTGGGTGGGTTGCCGCTTCCGTCACAGGGCTGGTTGTTGATGGTGCAGTTGAGGGGGAGTCCGGTGCCGGTGGCGTTGAAGCCGAAGGTCTCCTGCCGGCCAGGGGCGATGTCGCCGTTGTAGGACAGGTTGGTGAAGGTGTAGTGCTGCCCCTGCTGGGTCTTGGTGGCCGACCAGTGGCTGGAGACCCTTGTCCCCGCCGGTAGATCGAACTCGATCGTCCATCCATCGGCGCTGGTGTCACCGTCGTTGGTGATGACCACGTCGGCGCCGTAGCCGCTGGACCAGACCGACGACCGCTTGATCTCCGCGACCACATGGGAAGCAGCCGCCGGCACCGCTCCGGCAGAGGATGCCGGCGCGGGGGCGGCTGTGGCTGGCGCGGTCGGCGTGGTCGCCGCAGTTGGCGCGGCCGGAGCGAGCGGGGCGGCGGCGAGGGTGAGCAGCAGGGCGCTGACGAGAGCCGCCGCGGCTGCGGCCGGCCGTAACCGGGAACGTACCGATCTCATAGGAGCTCCGTCCATGTATCTGAAGGATAGGAAACTTTCCTAACTCGATAGAACCAAGGGCTAGCGGGATTTCGCAAGGTGCCTGACACTCGGATGTCACGGGATCGTCTACATATGTGGATGATGAGCGGACTGGAGAACATCTCCAGCCCTTGAGTGCCCCGGATCGAAGCGGGAGCGACCTCCCGCGTCCCCTCTGTCAGGAGGTAGACGTTGTCCGCGAGAACACAAGTAGCTGTGGCGCTGAGCAGTGCCACTGTCGTGCTCTTAGCCTCGGGCGTGGCGATCGGCTCGACCGATGTCGCAGGCTCCGGACCCAAGGCACAGAAGCAAGCGCAGACGCAGACGCAGGCTCAGGCGTCGGCATCGGCGGGGAGCAGTGCCGTGCCCGACCTGGACCTGTCCAAGACCAACCGCCGCGCCCCGGTCAGCGGCCTGTACGACTGGTCCAAGGCCGGCTACCGGGGCGGTGAGAACCTGCCGGGCCCCTCCCAGACCAACCCTGACGCCAACTGTCAGATCACCGCGGCCGAACTGTCCGCCGACTACGGAGTGAGAGCGGGAGACGGCGGCGACGACTCCGCCGGACTCCAGTCGGCGATCAACCACATCCGCACCGCGTGCTCTCCCGGCGCCGGTTACACGAAGCTCTCACTGATCACGATGCCTGCGGGCACGATCAATCTGTCACGCCAGATCCGGGCGGACGCCGACTACCTCACCTTCCGCGGTGCGGGCAGCGGCACGAACGGCACCCGGATCGTGTTCCGTCCCGACCAGAACACCCGCTACGACGCCCTGACTCCCGACGGTTCCGACTGGGACGAGGACGGGATGACGCACGGCGAAGGCAAGGGCGGCTGGATCTGGCCCGGACGCGGGGTGTTCCGCGTGGAGTCGCGCGGCGTGCACTCGAGTTACGCCTCCGACTACGCCTCCGCACCGGCCAACCGCAAGGACCTGTTCGAGGGAACGGTCAACGTGCACTGGAAGTCGGGGCTCAAACTGCGGGGCAAGTCCGGTGACACCGCGTTCGCGGCACGGAAGGGCGACAGAGTCGTTCATCTGGCGAGCGGTTCGCTGAGCAACTTCGCCGTGGGCGGGCTGGTCAACATCCGGGCGGCGAACTCGGTGAAGTTCTACGAGAGGCAGACCGCCGACCCCGACGGACCCTGGCCGCTGCTCAACATGCACATGCGACAGCAGATCTTCACGATCACCGCGGTCAACTCGTCGAACCGCACGCTGACGCTCGACAAACCGCTGGAGTACGACGTGCCCGTCGACTCCACCTCCGACGGATCGGAGGAGATCGACGGAGCGGTCTACGCCTCCAAGGCCGCGCCCCTGGTGGACCCCGTACTCGGCGTCGGATTCGAGGGCTTCACGCTCACCCATGACATACCGGGCCTCGACCCGGCCGGCGCCGCGTACAACTACGGCAACATGAGACCGGCCGAGGAGATGCACGGCATCGTCTTCAAATGGGCGGCCAACTCCTGGGTACGGGGCATCAGGACGGAGATGACGGGCTCCCACCCGATCGTCACCGAGGAGGCGTACCGCCTCCAGATCGTGGACAACGAGCTCAACGGCTCCTGGAACAAGGGCAAGGGCGGCAACGGCTACTTCCGCGGCTCGCGCGTCTGGGACTCGCTGTACGCCGGTAACACCTCCCGGCTCCTGCGGCACTTCACCTTCCAGTGGTCGGCCTCCGGCAACGTCGTCATCGGCAACGACTTCGACTCTGACCTCAACCTGCACGGTGGATGGGAGCGGAACAACCTCTTCGAGGGCAACACCGTGGCCGTGCCGTACCAGCACCGTTCGGGCAGTTGCACCGCCAACTGCGGTGAGGAGGGCGGGGGCGGAACGGACGACTCGACCTGGTTCCCGATCTGGTGGGGTGCGGGCCAGAAGGCGGTGAAGTGGTCCGGGGCGTCCGGTCCGCGCAACGTCTTCTTCAACAACACCATGACCAAGCAGGTCACCGCGGGCGGCGCGTTCACGCCGTACTACGCGGACCGTAAGCGCGTCTACCAGTTCGGCTGGGACGGCAACGACTGGCAGCACCTGGACGCGGGCGGCACGCCGATCCCCGACTGGGCGCACCGGGAACAGCTCAACTACACGGGCGGGCACGGCGTGGACGCCACCCGTACGGACAACGCGCCCTCCCTTTTCCTCAAGTCCGTGGGCGCCGGCGCGTCGACCGATCCGCTGGCGGCGAATGTGGTTGAGGTGTCCACCTCCGCCGAACTCGCCGACGCGCTGGACGGCGCGGAGCCGGGGCAGACCATCGAGCTGGCTTCCGGCGAGTACCGGGGGTCCTTCGTCACGCAGCGTGCCGGTACTGCGGGCAAGCCCATCACCCTCACAGGACCGAGGAGTGCCGTGCTTGTCAACGACGGCCCGTCGGGCGAAGCGCCCTCCTGCCCATCGCCGACAGCCGGATGGGACTCCGGCTACGGACTGTGGCTCCACGGAGCACCGCACTGGAACCTGAACGGGTTCACCGTCAAGGATTCCAAGAAGGGCGTGGTGCTGGACGACTCGCACCACGTGAAGATCAGCGGACTGCACGTCCATCACGTGGAGGAGGAAGGGGTGCACTTCCGCCGTTCCTCGGCCGACGGTGAGATCCGCGACTCCGTCGTCGAGTACACGGGTCTCGTCAAGCCGCAGTACGGCGAAGGCGTCTATCTCGGGTCGGCGAACTCCAACTGGGACTGCCACGGCAACTCCGGGGGAGTGGACCGCTCGGACCGCGTCCTGGTCGAGAACAACCGCATCGGCCCGTACGTCACCGCCGAGTCGATCGATATCAAGGAGGGCACCTCCAAGGGCGTCATCCGGGGCAACACCTTCGACGGGCGCGGGATCAGCGGACAGAACTCCGCCGACTCGTGGGTCGACGCCAAGGGTGTCGACTACCTGATCGAGAACAACACCGGAACGTTCTCACGGCCCGGAACCTTCGCCAACGGCTATGAGACACACAACCCGGGTACCTCGCCCTCGTTCCCGAACGGCTGCGGAACGGTCTGGCGCGGCAACAGGTCCGACCTCGGCGGCGTGGGCGAGTACGCCATCAGGATCACGTCCACCTCGAAGTGCCGGGAGAGGCCGAACGTCGTCCATTCCACGAACACCGTGACCGGAGCGAGGAGCGGGCTGACGAACATCCCTGTCACTCCCTGACTCCGACAGGGCCCCGGCTGCGGGGCGTCGTAGTTCGACGGCTGGTCCGTGCCGGGTGAATGTCGCGACGACATGCACCCGGCACGGACACTGGCGGGTGGCGTTCGGGCGTTGGGGCTGTTTCGCTGGAAGGAGGACGGTTCTCGGTGATGAGGCGAGGTTCGATCATGAACGAGAGAGGCGAGGCGTGGCAGCACGTCGGGCAGATGCGCGAAGCGGCCAGCGCGGCGCAGGCGGAGGCTGAGCGGACCAGCGATCTCGAGGAGCGCGGCCGCCTGGAGCGCAAGGCGCGGCAGCTGGAGTCCGACAGCGAGCAGGAGAGCATGATGGCGGCCGGGGACATCTATCCGGCGAAGTAGTAGGGGCGGGGGCGCGGTGGTCACTGTCTGCTTACGTTACGTGTCGGAGCCCGGCTCGCTGGTCATGGACCGCTCGAACCCTTGAGGGCGTGGTGGCGGCAGTCGCGGGGTGGCAGTGCGCCGCGAGGGCTGCGTGCGGCTTGGCCGAACCGGCGACAGCAGCGTTATTGAGCGACCGATTCGGGCGAAGGCTGTTCCGACTGGTTGTTGGGATGGCCGACGAGCAGTGCTTTGAAGGCGCGCGTGTGCCGGTCGACGAGCACTTCGATGTCTCCATTCTCAAGACCGTCCATGAGGGCCGCGACGAAGACATCCAGCGAGATCTTCGGGTATTCCATCCCCCGGGTCATGTCGGAGTCCACGAGGCCCGCGTGGACCCCTACGACGCGTGTTCCCTGGGGCGCCAGTTCGTCCCTCACCGAGTTGGTCATGGACCAGGCAGCGGATTTGGCCGCGCTGTACGAGCCCCAGGGGGCGAAGTTGATGAAGGACAGCACGGAGAGGACGTTCACGATCGCTCCGCCGCCGTTCGCCGCGAGGACCGGCGCGAAAGCCCGGATCATGGACAACGTGCCGAAGTAGTTCGTCTCCATCTCCTCTCGCGCGTCCGCGGTGCTCCGCGCACCGAGCAGGGGAGCCGCGCGGAAGATCCCCGCACTGTTGACCAGCAGGGTCGCGTCACCGCATCGTGCCGCGGCATCGGCCACCTGCCGCGGGTCGGTGATGTCGAGCTCCAGGTATTCGATGTCGGGATCGCCGCCCTCCTCCGGCCGGCGGGCGCCGCCGTACACCTTCGCCGCGCCGCGAGTGAGGCACTCCCTGGACAGCGCGCGCCCCACACCACGGTTCGCGCCGGTGACCAGGACCGTGGCACCGCGGACAGGGAAACCCCGACGAGAATGATTTTCTGTCATGGGGACAGAATGCGATCCATTCGGCCCACGATCCGTCGGCGTGCTGCCGTTGCCTTCAAACACACTCGATTCGACCAACGGCCGAGGGCGGGCGAGCCGCGCGACTCCTCGCCTCGGCGGCCGTGTCCCCGAGGGGCTCCGCGGTGCTGGGCCCTCACCAGGTCTGGGCGGAGGCGCGGACGAAGACCTCGTTGACGGCGACACGGCGGTCGCTGGCGACGACATAGGAGATGGCGTCGGCGATGTCTTCCGGCCGGAGGACCTCGATCGCGCCGATCTGGGCCTCGACGCCGGCACGGAGCTCTTCCCGGGTGTGGGAGGCGAGTTCGGTTCTCACCGTTCCCGGCTCGACCACACTGACGCGGACGCCTTTCGGCTGTAGTTCCTGGCGGAGCGCTTCGCTGAAGCCGTTGATGCCGAATTTCGTGAGGTTGTAGACGGCGTTGCCGGCGCGGGCGACCCTGCCGCCCGAGGAGCTGATGTTCACCAGGTCGGCGATGCGCCGGGGCCCCTCCTCCGCCGCCCGCACCAGATGGGGAAGGGCGGCCTTCGTGAGGTAGAGGACCCCCATCAGGTTGATGTCGACCATGCGCTCCCACTCGCCGTCAGGTGCGTCGGCGAACGGGCCGACCAGCATCGCCCCCGCGCTGTTGACGACGGTGTCCAGGCGGCCGAAGGCGGCGACCGTACGGTGCACCGCGTCGTCGGCGGCGGCGCGTGTGGTGATGTCGGAGACCACGACCAGAGCGGTGCCGCCCTCGGACTCGATGGTGCGTGCGAGATCCTCCAGGCGCGCTTTCCTGCGGGCGACCAGCGCCACCGAGGCGCCTTGCCGGGCCAGCTGCCGGGCCGTGGCCTCTCCGATGCCGCTGCTGGCGCCGGTGACCAGAACGACCGTGCCGTCGAGCGCGTTACTCATGCCCGTTCTCCATCTGCTCGTACTGTCCAGGCCTGCCCGAGCTGTCCAGGCCCGCCCGATCCAAAACGGATGCGACTCCTCTACGGTAACGCATAAGCGTAGCCTGCTCCACTTATGGCGTAGCCTGTCCGGTCGGTCGGTGCCGGACGCGGCACCGCGGCATGGGGTCAGTCGGAATTCCCGGCGGCATCCCGCCCGGCACCGAGGCCGTCGAGGAGCAGCGAGATCAGACGCGAGGCCAGGACCCGCTGATGCTCGTGCCCGCTGATCAGCGTGATCCCGCCCAGGGCCATCAGCACGTCGCCCGGGTCCACGTCGCCCCGCAGCTGCTTCGCGGCGACCCCGGCCTCGACAAGCGTCGAAACCGCCCGGCCCAGGGACTCCCTGCTGTGGAGGCGCAGCCCCTCGTGAGCGGCGAGAATGGCCGGCAGGGCATCCGACATGCCCCGCTTGGTCTGCATGTAGTCGACGAACGACTCCATCCACTCCCGCAGGGCGCTCACCGGGGTACGGATGGCGAGGAGCCGGTCCGCCGACTCGCCCAGGCGGTCCGTCTCCCTGCGATAGGTCGCCTCGACGAGGTCCTCGCGGGTCGGGAAGCGCCGGTACAGGGTGGCGATGCCGACCCCGGCCTCCGCCGCGATCGCCTTCAACGACGCGTCGGCCCCCTCCTCGGCGAACGTACGCGCGGCCGCCTGGAGAATCCGTTCATGGTTCGCCTGCGCGTCGGCGCGCAACGAGCGAGACATCGCCCCTCCTTACCATCGGATTTGACTCCGCTTATCGTCCCTGAGAACCGGAGGACCGTCCAATTCCAGCTCATTCTAGGGCGGAGCCCGCGCGTACCTTCTTGGACGGCGGGGAAGCCGGTTTTCGTTCAGAGGTCGTCGTCCGCGTGAGCGTGGTCAGCAGGGCACCACTTCGCCCAGAGGTGCTCCACGGATCGTGTCGTGGTGTCGGGAGAGCGGAAGGGGCAGACCCACAGGACCCCGAACGCAATCCGTCGGGGCGGGCAACGCCGGCCCGGGGCCTTCGTGCCGCCGGGCCCGGCGGCGTGTTCAGTGGGAAGTCGCCAGCGTCGCCCACACCGCCTTTCCGCCGGTGAGTGTCGAGTGGTCCGTACCCCAGGCCTCGGCCAGTTCCTCCACCAGGAACAGCCCGCGGCCTGACTCGTCGTCGGGTCCCGGGCCCCGGGGGCGGAGCTTGGCGTCGCCGTAGTCGTGGTCGTGCACCTCCAGGCGGAGGCGGCGGTCGCTCACCAGGCCGATGCCGCACAGGATGCGGGTGCTCGGCGTATGGCGTACGGCATTGGTGGCCAGCTCGGACAGGAGGAGGATCGCGTCCGCGCACACCCCGTCGGGAAGTCTCCACGCGGTCAGCTTCACGTTCATCGAGTGCCGTGCCACTCGGATGCTGGAACGACGTGCCGGAAGTTCGAGCCAGTGGGATCGGCCCGGGCTTGCGGCATCCAGGAGCTGGGGGGAGCGAGTCGTGCGGGGGGACACGTTTGTCGCCTTCCGTCGGGGCGGGCGCAGTCATGAGACGCAGGGGATGAGCAACAGGCCCGCCGGACAGAGGTGTTCCGGGACAGACTCCGGGTGCCGAACGCGCCGGAGAGCGCCAACTCCACAGGGGGCAAGGGGCGTTGACGACGGACGCCCTTACGTTCGGCGGGATCGCTCACGCTGATAACTATGCTCGCAGACGCCTTCACGCTGCAACCGGCTCCCTGATAATTTCAGGAGGGTAAGTCCTTCTGGCCGCACCCCCAACTCACTGTCAGACTCCTACGAATGACGGACCCTCAGGAGGTAGGGCGTTGAGCGAAGCTCGTCCGGCTACGAGTACCGGCGCACCCACGGTTCTGCGCATGATCCTCGGCCGACGGCTGCAGGACAGGCGGCTCGGCGCGGGCGTGTCACTGGGCGACGCCGCCAAGACCCTGCGCATGACGCCGTTGAGCATCCGCCGTCTGGAGAAGGCGGAGGTCCCCCTCAAGCCTCTCTACGTGGAGAAGCTGCTCCAGACCTACGGGGCCCACCAGCAGGAGATCGACGAGTTCATCACCCTCGCCGAGCAGGCCAACGAGCCCGGCTGGTGGCACGCGTACCGCGACGTGCTGCCCAACTGGTTCACCGCGTACGTGAGTCTGGAGACCGGTGCCCAGATGCTGCGCACCTACGAGCCCCACTACGTCACCGGACTGCTCCAGACCTATCCGTACGCCCGCGGTGTGCTCCGCGGGGGCTTCCCGAACGAGAGCGAGGAGGACCTCGAACGGCGCGTCGATCTGAGGACGCGCCGGCAGGGGCTCCTGGAGAAGGACGACGCCCCCACGCTGTGGGTGGTCATGGAAGAGGCCGTGCTGCACCGGGTGGTGGCCGACGCCGAGGTCATGCGCGGCCAGATCGAGCACCTCCTGGAGGTCTCGGAGCTGGAGCACGTCAGCGTCGACGTCGTGCCCTTCACCGCGGGTGCCCATGTGGGGGCGTGCGCTCCTTTCACCTACTTCCGGTTCGAGGAGCCGGAACTGCCCGACATCGTCTACAGCGAGATTCTCTCCGGCTCCATGTATCTGGATCAGCGCTCCGACGTCGCGGCTCACCTGGAGGCGCACAACCGGATGTCCTTGCTGACGTCCTCCGCGACCAGCAGGGCGCTCCTCAACCGCATGCGCAAGGAGTACTCATGACCGTCAAGAAGAGAAGTGTCTACAACGGGATGCCGGCGCTGGACCTGGGGGAGCAGGGCTGGGAATGCCCCTGGAGTGGACCCAACGGAGGCCAGTGCGTCGAGACCAAGAGACTCTCCGACGGCCGGGTGGCACTACGGCAGTCGACGGATCCGGCCGGCCCCGCGCTGATCTACACGCCGCAGGAGATCGCCGCGTTCGTCGCGGGAGTCAAGAAGGGTCTCGCCGACCATCTGTCGGTCGGCTGACACAGCACGGCGGGAAGGATCCGCATCGGCCCCGGCCGCGGCCTGCCCGGAACACCACGCCATAAATGAGGGGACAGAATGAGCAACTCGCATGCCGCGCGGGACATCGACACCAGCAGGCCGCACTCCGCCCGCATGTACGACTACTACCTGGGCGGCAAGGACCACTTCGACGTCGACAAGCAGGCCGCGGAGATGGTGGCCGGCGCCTATCCCGGCATCTTCGTCTGCGCGCGGGAGAATCGTGCCTTCATGCACCGGGCCACCCGTGTCCTCGCCCGTGAGCACGGCATCCGGCAGTGGCTCGACATAGGCACAGGCATCCCCACCGAGCCGAACCTGCACCAGGTGGCGCAGACCGTCGTCCCCGACGCCAGGGTCGTCTACGCCGACAACGACCCGCTCGTCCTCAAGTACGCCGAGCGCCTGATGCGGAGCACGAGCCAGGGCCGCACCACGTACATCGAGGCGGACGTCAACGACCCGCAGTCGCTGCTCGACGCCCCCGAACTCACCGAAGTGCTGGATCTGAGCAAGCCGGTGGCGCTGTCGCTGAACGCCCTCATGCACTTCGTCACCGACGAGCAGGACCCGTACGGAATCGTCGGCCGGCTGCTGGACGTCTTCCCCTCGGGCAGCGCCCTGGCCCTCAGCCACTGCACGCCCGACTTCGACCCGCCCACCTGGCAGAAGGTCACCGACATCTACACCAACGCCGGGACGCCCGTGCAGTTCCGCTCGCGGAAGGACGTCGCCCGCTTCTTCGACGGTCTCGAACTGCTCGACCCCGGTATCACCGTCGGCCACCGCTGGCGCTCCGACGCGGCGGACGGCGGCGCCGACACCACGACCACGGCAACGGACGCCGAAGTCAGCCTGTGGACCGGCCTGGCGATCAAGCCCTAGGCGCCACTGCCCGTACCCGACGCCGCGAGCGGCTTCCCGACCCGCTGCGCCGGGTACGGGCCTGCGATAGGCGGGGTCTATCCAGGGATAGAAACAGCCGCTTTGACCAGGGCCGATGTCAGGACCGACCGTGGGACGCGACGTCCGCGTCCGGAGCCGGTGTCTGTGCCTGACACGATGAGTTCGATCGGCATGCGCGCCGGAAGCGGGCAGACAGGTGAGAGCCCCCTTCTAAGGAGACGCACATGCTCAGCAAGCAACAGGCCGCCGAAGCCGTACGCCGGGCGAAGGTGACGACCGGGATCACCTGGGCGCAGCTGGCCGAGGCGCTCGGCAGGCCTCTGGCCTGGACGACGGCGGCGCTGCTCGGCCAGCACCCCCTCGGCAGGGACGAGGCGGCCACCGCCGCCGCCCTGCTCGAACTCGGCGAGGACGCCGCCCTCGCCTTTCAGCTCCAGCCGACCCGCGGCGCCCTGGACGCGGCCGTTCCCGTCGATCCGACGATCTACCGGCTCTACGAGGTCATCCAGGTCTACGGGCCCACCATCAAGGAACTGATCCACGAGCAGTGCGGCGACGGCATCATGAGCGCCATCAATTTCCGCCTCGACGTCCGGCGTGTCCCCGATCCCGCGGGCGACCGGGTCGTCATCACCCTCGACGGGAAGTACCTGCCCTATCAGTGGGAGTAGTCGCCGGGTCTGTGACAGCCCCCTTCTGGGACTGTCACCCAAAGTCACTGGCGGTGACGGGTTACGGCAGGGTCGGGTGCGCCGCCTCGCGTGACGGCACCCGATCCGCACCAGGGGCCGGGCTCCACGGGCAGAAGTGGCCGTATGTGCGAATATTCCGGATCATTGCTGGTGATATCGATCCTCCGGGAACGATCCGCACCACCTTCCTTCCACGTCACCCCGAGGAACGGAGATCCGCGATGAGCCCCGACTCCAAGATCGCCCTCGTCACCGGTGCGTCCGGCGGTATGGGCTCCGCCTTCGCCCATCACCTGGCCGACCGGGGATACGACCTGGTCCTGGTGGCCCGGAACAGGGCTCGGCTGGATTCCCTGGCCGCCGACATCGCCGGGCGGACCTCCCGGCATGCCGAAGTCCTCGCAGGCGATCTGACCAAGGACGCGGATCTCGCCCGTGTCGAGGAGCGGCTGCGTACCGACGCCGGTATCGAGGTGCTGGTGAACAACGCCGGCGGCGGTATGTTCGGGCCGCTCGCCGAGACCGACCTCGCCGCCGCCGAGGAATTGATCAGACTCAACGTGACGGCCTTCACCCGGCTCGCGGTCGCCGCGACCGCCGCGTTCAGCGCCCGCGACAAGGGCATCATGCTCAACGTCTCGTCGGCCCTGGCCGTGGGTGTCCTGCCCGTCAGCGCCGTCTACAGCGGGACCAAGGGATACGTGCTGAGTTTCACCCAGGCCCTCCAGGAGGAACTGGCGGGCACCGGAGTCCGTGTACAGACCTTCTTGCCCGGTGCGACACACACGTCCTTCTGGGACGGCTCGGGCGTCGAGCTCACCGACTTCCCCAGTGAGGCGATCATGTCGGTGGACGACGCCGTGAACGCCGCCTTCGCCGGACTCGACGCCGGTGAGAGCATCACCATTCCTTCTCTGCCGGACGACGAATGGGCGGCTCTGGAGGAGACCCTGCGGACCGCCGGCCCCCACTTCTCCCGCGCCCGGCCCGCGACCCGCTACGCCTCCTGACAGGCCGCGACTTCCCGAGGGAGGAAATGCCGTGAAGACCTTGGTGGTTGGCGCGGGTGCCGTCGGCGGTTACGTGGGCGGCCGGCTGGTGCAGGCCGGACGCGAGGTCGACTTCCTCGTCAGGGCCGGGCGTGCCGCCGAGTTGCGTGAGCGGGGGCTGCGCATCACCGACGGTGCGCGGGTCGAGGAGATCGCGGTCAGCTGTGTCGAGGCCGGAGCTCTGACCGGGCCGTACGGCCTCGTCCTCTTCTGTGTGAAGCCTGACGCACTGCCGGCGGTCGCCGACGACATCGCTCCCGTGGTGGGTGGGGAAACGGTGCTGGTGCCGTTCCTCAACGGGATGAGGCATGTGGATCTGCTCACCGAGCGGTTCGGCGCCGGAGTCCTCGGAGGCGTACTGAAGGTCGTCACCCAACTCGATCCGAACGGCGACATCCGCCAGTTCGCGCCCGGCGCCCAGATCCAGGTCGGGGAGCTCGACGGCACCGACTCCTCGCGGGTGAGTGAGGTCGTGTCGACCCTGTCCGCCCCGGACTTCGCCGTGACGGGCACGGAGAACATCCTGGACGCGATGTGGTCGAAGTGGGTGATGATCGCGACGGTCGGCGCCGTCACGTCACTGGCCCGGGGCACCGTCGGCGACGCGGTCGCCACGGACGAGGGCGCGGACTTCGCGTCGCGGACCCTGGACGAAGCGGCGTCGGTCGCCGCCGCGGCCGGACACCCCCTGGGCGAGAACGATCACACGGCCGTCCGGACCATGGTCACCACCGCCGGCGCTCCGACCACCTCGTCACTGTCGCGGGAACTCCTCGCGGGTCGGCCGACCGAGGTGGAGAACGTCCTCGGAGACCTGATCGACCGCGCCCACGCCTCTGACCTCGGCGTGCCCCGACTCCGGGCCGCGGCCCTCGCCCTCCGGGCCCACAACGCCCGGGTGGCCGCCGCGGCCGGTGCCGGTTCGACCCGGTGAATCGGGTTACGGCGTCGCGTGCTCGTCCGGTGGTACCGACACGGCCGGAGTGAAGTTGGTGTTGTCGGCGGGCGCGCCCTCGTGCTCCTTCCCGTCGTCGTCCCGGTACCGCCAGGTGAAGCGCAGGCCGCGGGCGGACGTGATGTCGGAGCTGTCCATGAGCTGGAAGTGCACATGCGGTTCGGACGAGTTGCCCGAGTTGCCGCACTCGGCCAGGATCTGACCCTCCGTCACCCGGTCGCCCACGGCCACCTTCGACGAGCGCCGCCGCAGGTGCGCGAAGACCGCGTACGCCCCGTCGCCCAGGTCGAGAATGATGTGGTTGCCGAGCAGATGGCGGGGCGCGCCGAGTGAGCGGATGAAGGTCTCGGCGAGTACGTAGAAGAGTCCGAAGAGCGAGGTCCGTGAGAGATGGTCCCGCTGCGAGTCCGAGACCGCCACGACGCGGGCGTCCGCCGGGGCGGACACCGGCTCGCCGAACGAGGGGTAGGACTGCGGGCGCAGGGCCACCGGCCATAACCACACGGGTTCGGGGGCCGGCCGCCGGGCGAGGTCGATGGCGTAGGTCTGGGCCAGGTTGTGGGTGTGGCTGGGCACCTTGGTCGCGGGGCCGTTGCGTGCCATCCAGCGGCCGGTCACCGGGACGGAGAGGGCCAGCGGCGGGGCCTCCTCGCCGGGCGGCCGTTGCCCGAGGGTCATGGCCCGGCGCATCAGGACGCCGACGACCAGCAGGGCGGCCCCGGTGATCCACAGCGGCCCGACGCCCTGCCGGTTGACGAGGATGCACACGGCGCCCGCGGCCACCACGAGACCGTGACGCTTCCAGAGAGTCTGCAACATCGCACCTTTCACGAGACGGAGGTGTGTGAGAACTCAGCATTCCAGATCTGGACCCAACTCTCTTCTGTTCTTACGTACTTGCGCAATGGCGTAGGCCGGTTTTACTGTCTCCGACGACGAAGCCTCGACACGGTGGGAGCGCACATGAGCGCCGAGGGCACGTTCCGTACGCGCACGTCGACGGTCGCGATCGATGCCGTCGGCCGGCACCTTCCGGACCGCACCCGGTCCGTCGCAGAGCTGCCCGAACTCGCGGGCCTGACCGAGGCGGACCGTCTCACCTGCCTCCGGCTCGGCATCGACACCGTCGCGGTGGCGGAGGACCTCACCGCCGCCGACCTGGCCGAACGCGCCGCGACCGCCGCACTGGCGGAGGCCGACGTGCCGGCCGGCGCCCTCGGCGCGCTGATACTCGTCGAACCGCGCGCCCCCGAGACCCTGATCAGCTCGGAGGCCACCGGACTCCAGCACGCGCTGGGCGCCGAGAACGCGCTCGTCTTCTCGGTCGGCGGCCTCGGCTGCGTCTCCTCCACCCCCGCGTTACTGGCGGCCCGGGGCCTGCTGGCCGCCGACCCCGGGCTCGGCCCCGTACTCGTCGTCCACGGCAGCAAGCCCGCGGGCGAACACCGGTACCGGCACCCGGTGACCGTCAACGGCGACAGCGGCCTCGCCCTGCTGGTCGGCCGTTCCCACGCCGCCGCGCCGGTCCGGATCGTCGATCTCGCGCAGTACACCAACGGCCGCTACTGGAACCTCTTCGGCCTGGAGTACCGCGACCGGCCCACCGCCCAGTGGCGCGAGGAGTGCACGGACCTGCCCGGATACTCCTTCCGGCTGGCCATGGAGAGCAGACGACGCCTCGTCGAGCTGGTGGCCGGTCTGCTGGCGCGCAACGGGCTCACCCCGGCCGACATCGCGGGTTACGTCAGCCAGAACCTCTCCGCCGGCGGTATGGCCTTCACCGAGGAGATCCTGGACATCACGTTGCTGCCGTCCTGCCGCGACAATCTACGCGCCCTCGGACACCAGGGCCCCAACGACACGTTCCTGAACCTCCACACCGCCCTGGAACGCAAGGAGTTGGCCGAGGGGGACCGGGCCGTGCTCATCAACGTGAGCCCGGTGGCGGCCTGGAGCGTCCTGCTCGTCGAGATCGGTCCGCGGAACGGACGGGGGATCGTCGCATGACCCGGGGACATGACGAGACGTTCAAGGAGATCACCCGCTTCCTGAGCGACGCGCTGCGCCGGCCCATCGGTCCCGACGACGACTACTTCGCACTCGGGCTGGTCGACTCGCTGTTCGCACTGGAGCTGGTCACCTATGTCGAGGAACGGTTCTCCCTGACCGTCGAGGTCGAGGATCTCGACCTCGACAGCTTCCGCACCGCGCACCGCCTCACCGACTTCGTCCTCGGCAAGACCGGCGGCGACGAACCCGCCCGGATCCATGCAGACGATCACTGAGCCCGGGGCGACCGGGACACCGGCCCTCGTCACGGCCGCCGCCGAACTCGCCGCCACGGCACGGGAACCGGCGGGACAGTGGGACATCGACGGGCGGGTCCCGCCGGACGTACTGAGGTCACTCGCGCATACGGGACTCCTCGCCGCCGATCTCCCCGTCCACTACGGCGGCGGCGATCTGACGCCCGGTCAACTGGGGGAGATCGCCGCCCATCTGGGCGGGGTGTGCAGCGCCCTGCGCGGACTGCTCACCGTGCAGTCGATGGTCGCCGCCGCCCTTCTGCGCTGGGGGACCCGCGAGCAACGCGCCTACTGGCTGCCGCAGTTGGCCGAAGGAACGCTCACAGCGGGCTTCGCGGCGACCGAGGACGGCGCGGGCAGCGCGCTCGGCGAGGTCCGTACGCGGATCGAGGAGACCGGGGACGGCGGCACGCTCACCGTGACGGGCCGCAAGAAGTGGATCACGTTCGGGCAGTCCGCGGACGTCCTCCTCGTGCTCGGCCGCTGCGACGGCAGACCCACCACCGTCCTGGTCGAGACCGACCGTCCGGGGGTGAGCCGGGAGCCCGTCCAGGGACAGCTCGGGATGCGCGCGGCCGGGATCGCCCATGTCACGTTCGACGCCGTCCGGGTGCCCGCGGACCACCGGATCGGACCGCCGGGCGCCGGCCTGTCGCACATCGCGGCGACTGCGCTCGACCACGGCCGCTACACGGTCGCCTGGGGCTGCGTCGGTATGGCGGAGGCGTGTCTCGCCGACGCCGCCGCGCACGCCGCGACCCGACTCCAGGGCGACGTACCGCTCGGCCGTCACCAGTCCGTCGGCGCGCTGCTGGCCAGGACCGCCGTAGGGGCCGCCGGCGCGCGCGAACTCGCCGCGAAGGCCGGGCGCGCGCGGGCCGGCGGGCCGGGGCGCGGCATCACCGAAACGATCGTGGCGAAGTACGCGGCGGCCGGCGCCTGCGCCGCGGCCGGACGGGACGCCGTACAGATACTCGGCGCCGCCGGGTGCGCGCCGGACAGCCGCGTCGGGCGTCACTACCGGGACGCAAAGGTCATGGAGATCATCGAAGGAGCCCAGGAAGTGGCCGAATCCCACATAGCCGCACACCTCTTGCGCCGGTTCGGAGCGGTCGCGTGACGGCCCCGGGGGACGGCCCGACCGTCAAGTGCCTGGTCTGGGACCTCGACGACACGCTGTGGGACGGGGTCGTCCTGGAGGGTGACGATCCGCGGCCCTTCCCGCACGTCCCGGCGGCCCTCGGCACCCTGGACGCGCGCGGCATCCTGCACGCCGCCGTCAGCCGTGGCGACCACGCCGTGGCGACGGCGCATCTCGACGCCTGCGGTCTCGCCGAGTGGTTCTGCGCGGTGCGGATCGGCTGGGGCGACAAGGCCGCGGAAGTGCGCCGTATCGCCGAGACGCTCAACATCGGCCTGGACACCGTCGCCTTCATCGACAACGACCCCGCCGAACGCGCCCAGGTCGCCGCCGAACTGCCCATGGTCCGCTGCTACTCCGCCGACCTCGCGGAACAGCTCGCCGCACGCCCCGAGTTCAGCCCCGAGCACGTGACGGCGGAGGCCGCCGGCCGGCGCGAGCTCTACCGCACCGAGTGGCGCCGCCGGCAGGCCGAGGAGGAGTCGGGGGCCGACCGGCGGGAGTTCCTCGCCTCGCTGGACCTCGTCATGGAGATCTCCCCGGCCTCCGAGGACGATCTCGCGCGGGCCAGCGAACTCACGGTGCGCACCCACCAGCTCAACAGCACCGGGCTGATCTACAGCGAGGAGGAGCTGCGCAAGCTCAGCTCCTCGCCCGACCACCAGATCCGGCTCGCCCGGCTGCGGGACCGGTTCGGCGACTACGGCATCGTCGGGCTCTCCGTCACCGAACTCACCCCGGAGGAGTCGGTGTTGCGGCTCATGCTGATGTCCTGCCGGGTCGCCTCGCGCGGCGCGACCGGAGCGCTGCTCGCGCACCTCATCCAACAGGCCCGTGGCGAGGGCCGCCGCCCGGTGACGCACTTCGTACCGACCGCCGTGAACCGCAACATGCTGGTCACCCTGCGCTTCGCCGGATACGCGCCGGTCGGCGCGGAACCCGGCGGTACGGAGGCGGCCCGTACGGAACCCGGCGGCGCGGACCCGGGCGCCGCGGACGCGGCCGGCGCGGGTCCCGTGGTCCTCGAAGTGCCCGCCGACCGCCCGACCCCGGAGCCCGGCGGCCATGTCCGTCTGCTCGTCCGGAACGCGTGAGGAGGCCGCGGTGACGGACACGCAGCCCCTGCCGCTGCTCGACGCCTTCCTCGCCCAGGCCGCCCGGGCCCCCCACACCACCGCGCTCCTCATCGGCGACACCTCGCTCTCCTACCGTGAACTCGCCGACGCCTCCGCAGGCCTCGCCGAACTGCTGCGGACAGCCGGCGCCGGTATCGGCACCACCGTGTGCATCCGTCTCGAACAGAGCGCCGTCGCCGTCGTCGCCGTTCTCGCGACCCTACGGGTGGGAGCCGCCTGGTCCGCCCTGGAGCCGGACCTGCCCGTGGCCCGGCTGAGCGCCCTCCTGAAGGACACCGACTGCGCGGTCGTCATCGGCACCCGGGACGACCAGGACCTGGCCCTTCTGCCGGACACACCGCCTCTTCTGGCCGCCGAGGACCTCGACCTCGCCGCCCTGGCCGAGGCCGGAGCCGGTGCCGCAGAGGACCCGGCCCACCCGGTCCCGGAGACCGCGCCCGCCTACCTCATCTACACCTCGGGCTCCAGCGGCACGCCCAAGGGCGTCCTGGTGAGCCGAGGCCAGCTCGCCGACTCCGTCCGCCCGCGCGGCACCGTCTACGGCACCGGCACCTCGGTCTTCCTCATGGCGATGCGCCTCTCCTTCGACGGCATGCTCGCCGGCATGTTCTGGTCGTTCTCCCACGGCCACACCCTCCTGCTGCCCACCGCCCGTGAGCTGCGCCTGGCACCCGAATTCGTCCTGCTGGCCCGCCGGCACCGGGCCACCCACCTCATCGTCGTCCCCTCCTACTACCGGCTGCTGCTGGCCGGCCCCGGCCGCCTTCCGGACACGCTCCGGGTGGTGGTCGTCGCCGGCGAGGTCTGCACACCCGAACTGGTGGCGGGCCACCGCGCCCAACTGCCCGGCGCCCGGCTGGTCAACGAGTACGGGCCCACCGAGACCGTCGTCTCCTGCACCGTGGAGGACCGGCCCGACCCGGCGTCGGAACGCGTACCCATCGGACACCCCTGGCCCGGCGCCACCGCCCACGTACTCGACGAGACACTGCGCGACGTGGGGACCGGGGAGACGGGCGAGCTGTACATCGGCGGCGCCTTCGTCGCCCTCGGCTACGCCGGCGCACAGGCGGCCACGGCCGAACGCTTCGTCGCCTCCCCGTTCGGCCCGGCGGGATCCCGTCTCTACCGCACCGGCGACCTCGCCCGCCGCGACAGGAACGGCGCGCTGCACTACCACGGCCGGTCGGACCAGCAGGTGAAGATCCGCGGCGCCCGCGTCGAACTCGGCGACGTCGAGGCCGCGATCGAAGCACACCCGGCGGTCGACCAGGCCGTCGTGGTCTGTACGGAGGCGACCACCGGCGCGCCCACGCTGACCGCGTTCCTCACTCCCGCGCCGGGGCGTACGGCTCCGGACCCCCGCGAACTTCGCCGCCACTGCCGCGATCACCTGGTCGAACAGGCGCTGCCGACCAGCTTCGTGCGGATGGAGCGGATGTCGCTCACCTCCAGCGGCAAGGTGGACCGTGCCGGGCTGGCCGCTCTCGTGCCCGCCGCCGGGGGTCAGTCGCCCCGACCGGAGAACGAGGAAGACCGCACCGACCTGCACGGCACGCTCCGGACCGTCTGGGCCGATGTGCTCGGGCACCCCGACGCCGGGACGGACGACAACTTCTTCGGCGTCGGCGGCAATTCGCTCAAGATCCTTGAGCTGTACAGCGCGCTCGACGAGCGGTGGCCCGGAACCGTACGCGCCGGAGAGCTGTTCGATCTCACCACCATCGCGGCCCAGGCCCGCGCCATCGAGGAGCGCCTCCAGGCCGCCTCGGGCGACACCGGAGAACAAGCCCCGGCGGCGCCCGCCCCCTGTTCCGTCCCGGTCGCCTACGAGCTGTGATGAAGGAGTGGTCCGCGTGAAGGTAGGGACAACCGGTGCCGCCACGGCCGACATCGCGGTCATCGGCATCGCGACCCGGCTGCCCGAGGCGGCCGACCTGGACACGCTGCGCGCCAACCTGCGCGCCGGCCGGGACTCGGTGCGGCCCGTCCCCCACGAACGCGTCGCCGCCACCGGCCTCGACGCGTCGCTCGACTACCCGGAAATGGGCTACCTGGACCGGATCGACCTCTTCGACCACGAACTCTTCGGTCTCTCCCGGTACGAGGCCGAGGTCACCGACCCCCAGCACCGGCTGGCGCTCCATCTCACCCAGGAGGCGCTGGAGAACGCCGGATACACCCCCGCCGCACTGCGGAACAGCCGGACCGCGGTCGTCTTCAGCTCGCCCGGCAACGGATACCTGCCCTTCGTCGGCGAGCCCGGCACCCTCAGCCTCATGGGCAACATCCCCTTCGCCCTGCCGGCCCGCGTCTCCCACCTGTTCGCCCTGACCGGCCCGTGCTACGGCGTGGACACCGGGTGCAACGGATCGCTCGTCGCCGTACACCAGGGCTGTCGCGAACTCAGGGACGGCGAGGCGGACTACGCCGTCGTGGGCGGCGTGAGCCTGCGTCACTTCATCGCCCCGGCGGCAGCCGTCGACGACTTCCCCGGCATCGCGTCCCCGACCGCGCGGTCCCGGGCCTTCGACGAGGCCGCCGACGGCGCCGGCGCGGGGGAGGGCGGCGCGGTCCTGCTCCTCACCACCCTCGAACGGGCCCTGGACGAGGGGGCGTTCGTCCACGCGGTGATACGGGGCACCGCCACCGCGCACAACGGCCGCCACTCCGCCACCATCGCCACGCCCAGCGCCCGCGCACAGGCCGATGTCATCGCCCGGGCCTGGGACCGCGCCGGTCTCGACATCGGTACGGCCGGATACCTGGAGGCGCACGGCTCGGGCACCCGGCTGGGCGACGCCGTCGAGGTGGAGGGGCTGGCACTCGCCCGGCCGGGAAAGCGCGAGCCCCTCGCGATCGGGTCACTGAAGACCAACCTCGGCCACCTCGACCACGCGGCCGGGATCGCCGGACTGGTGAAGGCGATTCTCAGCGTGCGGCACGGAGAGCTGTACCCGTCCCTGCACTTCCGGCAGGTCGCGGCGGAGGTCGACCTCGCCGGGGCGGAGCTGGAGGTGGTGACGTCGCCGCGCCCGTGGCGGACCGAGGGCGTCCGGCGGGCCGGCGTCAGCTCGTTCAGCCTCGGGGGTGTCAACGCCCACTGCGTGGTGGAGGAACCGCCCGCCGCCCCGGACGTCCCGTCGGACGGGGCACCGCGGGTGGTCGGGGTGTCGGGGCGTACCGCGGCCGATCTGTACGAGCTGTGCGAGCGGCTCTCGATCCAACTGCGCACCAGCACACTGCCGTTCGAGTCCATCGCCCGGACCCTGAACACGGGGCGGGAGCACCACCCGTACCGTGTGGGCGTGGTGGCCGACCGGACGCGGCACCTCGCCACCGAACTGGCCGCCGCGGTCACCTGGGGCCGCCTCGCCCCGGCGTCCGCACCGGCCGGCCCGCCCCGCGTCGTCCTCCTGCTCTCCGGTGACGCACGGCCGGCCGCCGTGCCCGGTGTGCCCGCTCCTCTTCCCGAGAACCTGCGGTTCCCGGCCGACCGTGCCGACGCCGTACACGGGCAGGTGGCGGCGCACTCCGCCTTCGTCCGGGCCGGGATCGCACCGGACGGGCTGATCAGCTCGGGCGTCTCCCGTTACGCGGTCCGCCACCTCAACGGCACGCTCACCGACGAGGACATCAAGGACCTCGCGAACGGCGATGTCACCGCGTCACCCGTGGACCCGGAACGTCTGCGGGCCGCCGCCGACGAGCAACTGGCGCTCGGACCGGCCGTGTTCGTGGAGCTGGGCAGCCGGGGCGAACTGAGCGACATCCTGGCGGACCACCTGGCCGGGCGCCCCGACGCCCATGTGCTCACCACGGGGCCGGCGACGGACGGTGTGCTCGGCGCGCTGGCCCGGTTCTACGAACTGGGGCACGACATCGACTGGGCCGCGCTCACTCCGGCGGCCCGCCGCGTACCGCTGCCGGGCCCGCCGTTCCGGGGCGTCCCCTGCTGGGCGCGCCGCGGCGCCGAGACGCTCACCCCCTCCGCCGCGACGCCGCCGGACACCGAGGCCGCTCCCCGGGCCCCGGTGGTCCGGGAGCCCGCCGGGGAGGTACGGGCCCCGGCCGCGTCCGAGCCGCTCGCCCCGGCCGTACCTGAGCCGGCTGCTCCCGTCGTACCCGAGGCGCCCGCGAAGGCCGTCCCCGAGCCGCTCCTCGGAGCCGTACCGGAGCTGCCCGCCCCGGCCGTACCCGAGCCGCCCGCCGACGCGGGCCCCTCGGGCGGGGTGCTGCCCTGGCTACGGGAGACCCTGGCCGAACTGCTCTACGCGGACACCGTCGCGGCCGACGACGACTACTTCGCCATCGGCGGCAACTCCATCATCGCCCTGCTCCTCCTCAAGCGCGTCGAGCAGCGCTACGGCGTCAGCCTGCGCATGATCGACGTCTACGACCACCCGGCCGTCGCCGATCTGGCCTCCGCCGTGCAGGCCGATCTGACGCCGTCCACCGCACCGGCCCCGTCGCCCGAACCCGCGCTCTCCGCACCCGCCGAGGACACCACCGCACTCCCGCCGATCCGGCGGACCGACACGCTGGTGCTGTCCTACGGACAGGAGCGCATGTGGTTCCATCACCAGCTCGATCCGGGCACCACCCTCTACAACCTCCCCGGCGCGTCCCGTCACCGCGGCCCGATCGACCCGGAGGCCATGCGGCTGGCCTGGGAGGACCTGGCCGGGCGCCACGAAGTCCTGCTGTCCAACTTCGTCTCCGTCGACGGCCGCGCACGGCTCGCCGTCCGGCCCGCACTCGGTGACTTCTTCCGCTACGAGGACCTCACGGGAAGGCCCGACGCCGAGCGGACCGCCCGCGAGATCATCCGGGTCGAGTCCGAGCGCTCGCTCGACGTGGAACGGGACTCGCTGGTCCGGGTCACCCTGATCCGCCTCGCTCCCGACGACCATCTCTTCTGCTGGCTGACCCATCACGCGGTGAACGACGGGTGGGCGCCGCAGATCCTCATGCGCGAGCTGATGGAGTTCTACCAGGCACGCTGCGAGGGGCGGGAGCACCGCCCGGAGCCGCTGCCCGTGCAGTACCGCGACTACGCGCTCTGGCAGCGCGAGCTGATGGAACAGGGACTGCTCGACGGCCAGTTGAGGTACTGGAAGGAACGGCTCGCCGACCCCCCGGTCCTCGAACTGCCCACCGACCGCCCGCGCGCCGCGCGGATGGACTTCGCGGGCGCGGCCCACGGCCTGACGATCCCGCCCGAGCTGGTCGACCGGCTCCGCAAGGTCGGTGTGGAGGAGTCGGCCACGCTCTTCACGACGCTCCTCACCGGGCTCACGATGACCCTGTCCCGGTGGTCCGGCCAGCGGGACGTGGTCGTCGGAACGCCCACCATCGGCCGTACCCGTCCCGAACTCTGGGGCCTGCTCGGCTTCTTCAACAACACCATCGCGCTGCGCTCGGACCTCTCCGGCGACCCGGGCTTCCGGACCCTGCTGCGTCAGGTGCGCACCGGCGTGATCGACGGCCTGGAGAACCAGGAGATCCCCTTCGACGCCGTGGTGCGCGAAGTGGCCCCCGAGCGTGGCCCGGCCCGCAACCCGATCTTCGACGTCATGTACGTCCACCAGACGCTGCCCCCGCACTTCGTCTTCGGCGAGAGCCTGTTCGGACCGGCCGTCGACGAGGAGGGCGGGCCGCTGTTCCCGGGTCTTCCGCCGGGGACGTCCAAGTTCGACATCTCGGTGGTCGTCGGGGAGCGCTCCGGCGCCGACGACCTGGACGTGGTGGTGGAGTACAGCACCCACCTGTTCGACCGGAGCACGATCGCGGCGATGACCGACTCCTGGGTCGCCCTGCTGTGGGCGGCGACCGGGGACATCGACGTGCCGCTCTCCGCGCTGCCGGGCAGGCCCGCGGGTCACGTGGCGGACGCCCTGGCCGGTCTGCGCCCCTTCGAGCTGCCCACCGACCGGCCGCGGCCCCAGGGCGGCGGCGACGGTACGACGGCCCGTCACGAGGTCCCGCTCCCCGGCGCTCTCGCCCCGGCCCTCGACGAAGCCGGACTGCTGGCCGTACTCGCCACCCTGCTCACCGAGCGCGCCGAGTCCGACGAACTGGTCCTCGGTCTCCTCCGGCCCGACGGGGCGCCGCTGCCCCTGCGGATCGATGTGGCCGACGAGCCCTCCGTCCCCGAACTCACGCGCAGGATCGGCCGGTTGCGGGCGCGGGCCGAGGCCGGCCCGCCGCCCGGGGAGCCGGGCCCTCTCGACATCACCGCGGACCTGCGAGGCACCGGGGGCACTGCCGACGGGCCCGCACCCGACCTGCACTTCAGCGTCACCGACGACCGGATCGCCGTCGACTACCGCACCGAACTGTTCGACGAGGAGACGGTGCTCGCCCTGGCCGACGACTTCGTCGCCCTGGCGCGCGCCGCGGCCGCGTCCGCCGAATGACACCGCGAGCGCCCACCGACCGGGAAGGAACCACACGCGTGGCCGACAGCAAGGACAGTGAGCCGAACACGGCCAGGATTCCCGTGGGGGTGGTCGGAGCGGGCACCATGGGCACCGGTGTCGCCCAGTGCTTCGCGGCGGCCGGACACCCCGTCGTGGTCGTCGATCCGGACCCGGCGGCCCGTGCCGGCGGGCCGGAGCGGCTGCGCGCCGGAATCCGCGCCGCACGGCTGCTGCGCCGCCAGGAGCCCGGCCCCGTCGAGGAGAGGGTGAGCTGGGCGGCGGAGCCGGCCGCCCTCTCCGACGCCCTCCTCGTCGTGGACTGCGCCCCGGAACGGGTCCCGGTCAAGGAGGAGATCTTCCGCGCCCTGGACCGCCTGTGTCCCGCCCGCGCGGTGTTCGCCTCGTGCACGTCCGCGATCCCCATCGGCCATCTCGGCTCCTTCACCGGCCGTCCCGAACAGGTCATCGGCACCCACTTCATGAACCCGGCGCCGCTGAAGGACACCGTCGAGGTCGCCACCTCCACGTCCACGAGCGCGTACACCGTCCGCCGGACCCTGGACATCCTCGCCGGTCTCGGCAAGAAGGCGATCGTGGTCGGCGACGGCCCCGGGTTCGTCAGCAACCGCGTACTGATGCTGACCGTCAACGAGGCCGCCGCCGTCGTGGACGCGGGCACCGCCGACGCGGACACCGTGGACCGGGTCTTCAAGGACTGTTTCGGGCACGCCACCGGGCCCCTGCGCACCGCCGACCTGATCGGTCTCGACACCGTGGTCGACACGCTGGCCGTGCTGCGCGAGTTCACCGGTGACGACCGGTTCGGTCCCACACCGCTGCTGTCGAAGCTGGTCGCCGAGGGAAGCGTCGGCAGGAAGGCCGGCAGAGGGTTCCATCCGTATCCGTCGTCGCACCAGTCCATCCACCCGGGGCCCGCAGGAGCTGACAGCCATGTCTGAGCACGGCAGCACGTGGACACCGACCGCCGACGTGGTCGCGGAGGCCGTGGACATCCACGGCCCGGTGGACGTGACCCTTCTCCAGGACGCGATACGCCAGGTGACCGGCGAGGCGGAGGCCGTACGTCTGCGCGCGAGCGGTACCGGCACCGGCATCGGCACCGGCACGGAGTTCACCGACGGCGGGAGCGTTCCGCTGACCATGGTGGACCTCGCAGACGAGCCGGACCCCGGGGCCGCCCTCGATGCCTGGCTGCGCGAGGAGACGGCGCCGGGCCTCGGCACGTCACGGTCCGCGCAGGCCCTGATCCGGCTCGCGGACGACAGGTTCACCTGGTTCCACCGGCACCCCCGGCGCGCCCTCGACACGTACGGCTGCGCCCTCGTCAGCCGTCGCGCCGCCGAGATCTACACCTCGCTCGTGAACGGCCGGCCGGCCGCCGGGGACGTACTCCCGCCCCTCGCACGGCTCACCGAGGCCGAGGCCGCCTACCGGGCGTCGTCGGCGCCCGAGGACGACGCCGCCTTCTGGCGGGAACGTCTCGCGGGTCTCACACCCGCCGGACCGTCGGCGGCACTCGGCACCGCCCAGACGTCCGTCTCGCTTCCGCAGACCGCCGTGGACATGGAGCGGGTACGCGCGGCGGCCCGCTACTGCGGAGCCCACCCGAGAGCGTTCCTGATCGCCGCCGTCGCCGCCCATCTGCACCGGACCGGCGGGGCCACTGACGTGGTCCTCGGGCTGCCCGTCGACGGCCGTTTCGAGCGCGCCCTTCAGCGGGTGCCTGGCGCCGCCGAGGACATTGCCGCGCTCCGCGTCGACGTGCGGCCGGACACACCGTTCGCCGACCTTGTCCGACAGGTGACCCGCGAATCGCGGCGGGTCCGCCGCCACCAGAGGCTCCGGCACGCCGAGGTCTGCCGCGCGCTGGACGCGACCGGCACCGGCGAAACGCTCTACGAGGCGATCGCGGACGTACGCGAGGCACCGCCGGCCCTGCGCTTCGGCGACCACCGGGCGGCCGGCCGGCGTCTGGGCGGCCGGCCTGCCACCACGCTCAGCTTCCTGCTGGCCGAGGACCCCGACGGCCGGAACCTGCGCGTGAGCGTCCTGGGGCCCGCCGACCATCACCCGGAGACCGCCCCCGACGCACACGCACGGCGGCTCGGCGCGCTCCTGGCCGCCGCCGTCTCCGCGCCGGGCCACACGGTGGCGGCGCTGGCCCCGACGGCCGTCGCGGAGCCGCCCGTCGCCGGGCGGACGACGCGCGAGACGCTCACCTCGGTGCTGGACGCCGCCGCGCGGAGCACCCCGGACGCCGTCGCCGTACGCGACCGCACCGGACAGCTGACCTACCGTCAGCTGCACAGCCGGGCCAACAAGCTCGCCAGGCTCCTCATCAGCCGTGGCGCGGGCCCGGAGCGGCTGGTCGGGCTGCTGCTGCCGCGCACCACCGACATGCTCGTCGCGATGCTGGCCGTCCTGAAGTCCGGCGCCGCCTATCTGCCGCTCGACCCGGCCTACCCCGACGAGCGGCTGCGCTTCGTGGTCGGCGACGCCCGGCCTTCGTGCCTGCTCACCGACACCGTCCACGCCGGCCGGGACCTCGGGACACCCACCGGCCCGCTGGTCGTCCTGGACGAGGAGTCGGTACGGGCGGAGCTGGCGTCCGCCGCCTCGCACGACATCACCGACGGCGAACGCACCGCGCCGCTGACCCCCGGTCACCCGGCCTACGTCATCTACACCTCCGGATCCACCGGCACCCCCAAGGGCGTCGTCGTCACCCACCGGAACGTGCTGCCCCTGCTCGCCTGGGCCGAGGCGGACCTCGGCGCCGACGCGCTGGCGCACAGCCTCGCCGCCACCTCCTTCAGCTTCGACGTGTCCGTGGCGGAGGTGTTCCCGCCCCTGGCCACCGGCGGCACGGTCGAAGTCGTACGGAATCTGCTGTCGCTCCTGGACGACGAACCGCCCCGCTGGTCCGGCGGTCTCGTCTGCGCGATCCCCTCGGCGCTCGGCAAGCTGCTGGAGCGCACCACCCTCGACCTGTCCGCCCGCGCCCTGGCCCTGGGGGGCGAGGCGCTGCCCGCCGACCTCGCCGCCCGCGTGGCCCGGACGATGCCCGGCACCCGGCTGTTCAACGCCTACGGGCCGACCGAGGCCACCGTGTACGCCACCTCCTGGCGGGCCGACGGCGCGCCTGCCGGAGAGGCGCCGCCCATCGGCCGGCCGCTCGCCCACGTGCGCGCCTATGTACTCGACGACGCCCTGCGGCAGGTCGGGGACGGTACGGCGGGGGAGTTGTACCTCGCGGGCGACGGGCTGGCCCGTGGCTATCTGGGACGCCCGGGGCTGACCGCGGACCGTTTCCCCGCCGACCCCTTCGGCCCGCCCGGAACACGGATGTACCGCACCGGGGACCTGGTGCGCCGCCGTGGCGACGGGCAGCTCGACTTCCTCGGACGCGTGGACGAGCAGGTCAAGATCAACGGCTTCCGGGTGGAACCGGGCGAAGTGGAGGCGACACTGGCGCGCCACCCCGGGACCGCCGAGGCGATGGCCGTCGTACGCACCGACCACGCGGGGGACGCCCGGCTGATCGCGTACGTGGTCCCCTCCGACGCCTCCGCGCGGCCCGCGCCGCAGGAACTGCGCGGCTGGCTCGCGGAGCGTCTGCCGGCCCACCTGGTACCGGCCGAACTCCGGCTCACCGCCGCCCTGCCGCGTACCCCCAACGGCAAGCTCGCCCGCGAGAGCGACCCCGCGCCGCTTCCCGAGCCGGCGCCCCGACAGGAACCGGCACCGGCCGCACCGGCCGCACCCTCCGTGCCGGTCGCGCCCGCGACGGCCGTCACCCCCGCGCCGCCGGCCGTCGTCGCGCCCCCCGTCGCCCCCGCGCCCGAGCCCGCGCGTGAGGAGCCCGTCTCGCGCGAGGATCTGGTCGCCGCAGCCTTCGCGGAGGTCCTGCGGGAGTCCGACGTGGCGAGCGTGGCGAGGGACAAGAGCTTCTTCGACCTCGGCGGCGACAGCATCATGTCCATCCAACTGGTCAGCCATCTGCGCCAGTCCGGCCTCGTCCTCATCCCGCAGGACATCTTCGAGTACAAGACCGTCCAGGCCCTCGCCCGGATCGCACGCGAGACCGGCCGGCAGAGTTCCGGCGGGGACACGGCGGCCGTCGGCGACGTCCCCCTCACCCCGATCGTCCACTGGCTGCGCGACCAGGGCGGCCCCGTCGACGGCTTCCACCAGGCCGTACTCCTCCGGGTCCCCGGGGGACTTCGGGAGGCTCCGCTCACCTCGGCCGTCCAGGCGCTGATCGACCATCACGACGCCTTCCGGCTCCGGGTCGACCGCTCGGCGCCCGGCTGGTCCCTCGAAGTCCGCCCGGTCGGGAGCGTCCTGGCCGGTGACTGTCTGCGCCGCGTCCCCGCCGGGTCGCTCTCCGGGGACGCTCTCCTGCGCCTGCTGTCCACCGAGACCGCGCGGGCACAGGGCGAACTCGACGTGCGGGACGGCCGCATGGTGCGGGTGGTCTGGTTCGACGCGGGTCCCGACACGCCCGGCCGGCTCCTGTTCATGGCCAACCACCTGGCCTGCGACGGTGTGTCCTGGCGTGTGGTGGTGCCCGACCTGGTCGGCGCGTACCAGGAGATCGCGGCGGGACGCGGACCGGGCCTCCGTCCGGTCGAGACATCGCTGCGGCACTGGAGCCGCGCGCTCCAGGAGCAGGCCCGTACCGAGGAACGGCGGGCCGAACTGCCCCTGTGGGAGCAGACGCTGGCCGTACCCGGCCCCCGCTTCGCCCGGCGTCCCCTGGACCCCGCCCGCGACACCACCGGCACGGCCCGTTCCCGCACGGTCGTCTACGGCGCCGAGCGGGCCCGGCACCTGTTCACCACCATCCCGGCCACGTTCCACTGCGAGATCAACGACGTACTGCTCACGGCGCTCGCGCTGGCCGTGCAGCGGTGCATGGGCTCCACCGACGACGTGGTGATCGACGTCGAGGGCCATGGCCGCGAACCGGTCGTGCCCGGTGCGGACCTGTCGCGCACCGTCGGCTGGTTCACCAGCATGTACCCGGTGCGCCTCGCCCCCGGAGTCGCGCTCTCCGGCGGCACGCCGCCTTCCGGCGGCGACCTCGGACGCGCCCTGCGGAGTGTGAAGGAACAGCTCCGCGCGATCCCCGACAAGGGCATCGGCTTCGGCATGCTCCGCTACCTCGACCCGGAGACCGGTGCGAGGCTCGCCGCCGCCGAGCCCCGGCACATCGGCTTCAACTACTTCGGCCGCTTCCTCCTCCCCTCCGAGGGCGGCGAACAGGACTGGTCACCCGCCCCCGAGACAGGGATGACGGCGGGCGCCGACGCCGGGATGCCGCTGGACCACCCGCTGTCCATCAACGCCCTCACCGAGGACACCGCGGACGGCACCGCGCTGCGCATCGCGTTCTCCTGGGCGGACGGGATCGTGGACGACGAGCGCGTCGACGAACTCGTCGGCCACTGGTTCGCGTTGCTGGACGCGCTGGCCGCCCACGCGGCCGAGCCGGGCGCCGGTGGCCGTACGCCGTCCGACTTCCCGCTGGTCCGGCTCGACCAGCACGCGATCGAGCGGCTGGAGCGCGAGCACCCCGGGCTGGACGAGATACTGCCGCTCTCCTCCCTCCAGCAGGGCATGCTCTACCACCTGCTCCTCGGCTCGATGAACAATCCCGACGCCGACGGTTCCGGGGACGTGCCGCACTCCCTGTACACCATCCAGTTCTGGCTGGAACTGGAAGGGAGCCTGGACACCACCGCCATGCGCGGAGCCTTCCGCGATCTGCTGGACCGCCACCGCAACCTCGGCGCCGCCTTCGTGCACACCGGTCTTCCGCACCCCGTCCAGATCCTCCGCCCCGGCATGGACGTGCCCTGGCGGGAGACGGACCTCGGCCATCTGCCGGAGGAGCAGCGCGAACGCGAGGTCGAACGCCTGCTGGAGAAGGAGCGGACCCTGCCGTTCGAGCCGGCCAGGCCGCCGCTGCTGCGGCTCCTGCTGATCGGCCTCGGCGGCGACCGCCGACGGCTGGTGCTCTCCACGCACCACATCCTGCTGGACGGCTGGTCACTGCCGATCATCATCGGCGAGCTGTTCGCCCACTACCGGGCGCGGGTCACCGGGACTTCGCACGCGCTGCCCACCGGCACACCGTTCCGTGAGTACGCCAACTGGCTCTCGCGCGTGGACGGCGAGGCGGCCGAGGCCGCCTGGCGCACCGCGCTGGAGGGCTTCACGCCCACCAAGGTCGGGAACCGGCGGCCCGGCGAGCCGGTGCCGTCACAGCATCTGCGCTCCTCGCTCGGCGAGGACATCACCGGCGCGCTCGTGGGCACCGCCCGGCGGCACGGGGTGACGCTCGCGACCGTGCTCCAGACCTGCTGGGCCATCCTGCTCGCCGAGGAGACCGGTCGTCAGGACGTCGTGTTCGGCTCCGTGGTCTCCGGCCGTCCCGCCGAACTTCCCGGTGTGGAGGCGATGGTGGGCCTGTTCATCAACACCGTGCCCACCCGGGTGCGGCTCGATCCGGCGGAGTCGCTGGGCTCCCTCTTCGTACGGGTCCAGAACGAACAGGCCAAGCTCCTGCCGTACCAGCACATCAGCCTCACCGACATCCGCCGCATCACCGACAGCGGCGACATGTTCGACACGATGATGTCCTTCGCCAACTACCCGTTCGACGGCGAGGCGTTGCGCCGCCCGGCGCCGGGCCTGGAACTCATCCGCGCCTCCGGCGAGGACCGGCAGCACTACCCGCTGGGCGTGGTCCTCAGCCACCGTGACGACGTCCTGACGCTCCAGATCGAGTTCCATCCCCACCTCATCGACCCGGACCGCGCGAACGACCTGGTGGAACGCTTCGTCGCCCTGCTGACCCGCAGCGCGCACGCGCCGCACAGCGTCCTGGGCGACGTCCGCTCCGCCCAGCTGCTCGCGGAGGGGGCGGCGGACGCCCCGGCCGCGCCGCGACCGGCCCCGATCCCGGCCCCTGCCCCGGCCTCGGGCTCCCCGGCGCTCGGCGGCGGCACCGGGGTGCTCCTGCCGCTGCGTGAGGAGGGCACGCGGCCCCCGCTGTTCTGTGTGCATCCCGCGGCCGGTATCGCCTGGTCCTACGCCGGACTCACCGGTCCGCTCGGCACCGACCAGCCGCTGTACGGGCTCCAGGCACGGGGACTGGACGGATCACAGGTACTGCCGGGATCGGTCGCCGAGATGGCGGCGGACTACGTGGCCCAGCTGCGCACCGTACAGCCGGCCGGTCCGTACCATCTGCTCGGCTGGTCGTTCGGCGGCATGGTCGCCCATGAGATGGCCGTGCAACTCCAGCGGGCGGGCGAGGAGATCGGGCTGCTGGCCGTCCTCGACGCGATACCCCCGACGCCCGCCGACGGGACGCCCCCCGCCCCCGATGACGGAACCGCCGACACGACCGCCGACACGAACGGCGACGCGAACGGCGACGGCGCGGACGCGGCCGTCCGGTTCGGGCCGGACCATGTGATGCGGACCATCCTCCAGTTCTTCGGCTACGACCCCGCCATCTGGGCGGAGGAGGAGATGACCTACCCCCGGTTCCTGGAGATCGCCCGCGCCTACCCGGGCCTGCTCGCGACGTTCGACGAGCCGATGATCGAGACGCTCTGCCGCGTCTACACGAACAACGCCGTCCTCACCAACGACCACACACCGTCCCGTTACACCGGCGATCTGCTGGTCTTCACGGCCCTCGAAACCTCCGCCGACACCGCCGCGCGCCAGTGGGAGCCGTACGTCGACGGCGGTAAGCCCGACGTACGCGCCGTGGAGTGCCCGCACGCGGAGATGGGCCGGCCCGGCCCGCTGGCGGAGATCGCCGAGATGCTCGCCCCCGCGCTGCGCGGCCGGCACACCGGGCCGGCGGTGACCGGGTGACGCAGCCGGGGCGGTCCGGTCCGGTGCCCCTGACCTCTGCCCAGCGCGGTATCTGGCTGGGCGACAGGCTCGGGGGCCCGGGGCGCTACCACGTGGGCCTGACCATCGACATCACGGGACCGCTGGACCCGGGCCTGTTCGAGGCGGCCTTCGCGGCGGCGGTCGCCGAGACCGCACCGCTGCGGGCCCGGTTCACGGTCGACGGCGACGGCGAACCGCGGCAGTGGGACGGGCCGTTGCCCCCGTACACGGTGACCCGGGTCGACCTGCGCGCCGCACCGACACCCGCCGTCGCCGCCATGGCGTGGATGCGGACGGACGTGGCGCGGTCCTTCGACCTCGCCGAAGGACCGCCGTTCCGGACCGCGCTGCTGCGCCTGGCCGACGACCGGTTCCACTGGTATCTCGCCTGCCACCATCTGGTGCTCGACGGACTCGGCAGCGCACTGCTGGCGCGCCGCGTCGGCAGGATCTACGCCGCGCTGGAGCGCGGGGAGCGGCCGGAGCCCGGCGCCCATCCGCCGGAGGCGCTCCTCACCGCCGAACGCGCCTACCGTGCCTCGTCCGAGGCCCCGGCGGACCGCGATTTCTGGAAGGCCCGGCTGGCCGGGGCGGTCCCGGTCGTTCACCCCGGCACGCCCGGCGGGCTGGCGGTACGCGGTGGCACCCGCCTCCCCGACACGGCTCTGGACGCGCTGCGCGCCACCGCCCGGCTGCTCGACGTGCGGTGGCCGGTGCTGGCGACGGCCGCCGGAGCGCTGCTCGCCCATGTCCGCGCCGGCGCGGGCGGCACCGGGGAGGTGGTGCTGGGTCTGCCCGTCACCGGACGCGACCGGGCGGCATCCCTGCTCGCCGCCGGAACCGCGTCGAACATCGTGCCGCTCCGCGTGCCGGTCGACCCGCGCCGGCCGGCTCGCGATCTGGTGCGCGCTGTCGCCGACGAGATGAACTCCGTGCTCCCGCACGGGCGATACCGGCACGAGGACCAGCTGCGCGACCTCGGACTCGCCGGTTCGGGCGGTTCGCTGTACGGCCTGGCGGTGAACGTCCTGCCGTTCAGTTACGGCCGTGACTTCGCCGGCCGCCCCGCGTCGATGCGCAACGTCGCCATCGGGCCGGTCCAGGACCTGTCCGTCACCGTCTACCCGGACGACCGGCGCGGCGGCCTGCGGATCGACGTGGACGCCGACCCCGGCCGGTACGGCCGCGCCGAGGCGGCGGCCGAGGCCCGCCGCTACGCCCGGCTGCTGCACCGGCTCGCCACCGATCCGGAGGGCACCCTCCACGACCCCGGCCAGCTGTCCGCCGCCGAACGCCGCCGCATCGCACCGAGACCGGGCGCCCGTCCGGCCCCCGCCCCGACGACGCTCCCGCGGCTTTTCGAGCGGGCCGCGTCCCGCTTCCCCGACGCCCCGGCGGTCCAGCACGGCGACACCGTCCTGCGTTACGGCGAACTCGACGCCCGCGCCAACCGTCTCGCCCGGGCCCTGCTCCGGCACGGGGCCGGACCGGGAAAGCTCGTCGCCGTACAACTCCCGCGCTCCGCCGACCTGGTGACCGCGCTCGTCGCCGTCGCCAAGTCGGGCGCCGCCGCCGTGCCCGTCGACCCGGACTGGCCGGCGACACGGATCCGGCTGATCCTCGCCGAGACCCGCCCGGTCCATGTGCTGACGCCCGGCCGGCTGACCGCCCTGCTCGCGGAGACCGACGACGACAGGCGCCTCACCGACGCCGAGCGCGGCGCCCCGCTGCTGCCCGCGCACCCCGCGTACATCATCCACACCTCAGGCTCGACCGGCCGCCCCAAGGGGGTCGTCGTGCCCCACGAAGGCCCCGTGGCACTCCTGACGGACACCGCGTCCCTCTTCGGTTTCGGTACGAGCGACGTATGGACCCTCTTCCACTCCTGCGCCTTCGACTTCTCCGTATGGGAGTTGTGGGGCGCGCTGACGCACGGCGGGCGCCTCGTCGTCGTCCCGCAGGACGTGGCCCGCTCGCCCAGAGCCTTCCTCGACCTCCTCGTCCGCGAGCGCGTCACCGTACTGAACCAGACCCCGTCGGCCTTCGCCGCGCTCGACCGCGCCGACGCCGAGGACCCGGCACGGGGCCGCGGACTCGCCCTGCGCTGGGTGATCCTCGGCGGCGACGCGCTGCTGCCGCGAACACTGCGTGACTGGTACCGGCGCCATGGGCCGGACACCTCCGCTCCCACGCTCGTCAACATGTACGGAATCACCGAGACCACCGTCCACGCCACCCGTCTCGACCTGACCGCCGGCCACACCGGACAGGGCGGGAGCCCGATCGGCACCGCGATCCCCGGAACCCGGCTCCATGTCCTGGACGACAGCCTGCGCCCCGTACCGCCCGGTGTCACAGGCGAGTTGTACGTCGGCGGCCCAGGTCTCGCCCACGGTTACCTCGGACGGCCGGGGCTGACCGCTCGGCGCTTCGTCGCGGACCCCTTCGGTCCGCCCGGCTCCCGCCTCTACCGGTCCGGCGATCTGGTCCGGTGGACGACGGACGGCACCCTGGAGTACCTGGGCCGGGCGGACGACCAGCTCAAGATCCGCGGCTACCGCGTCGAGCCCGCCGAGATCGAGGCGGCGCTCCTGGCCCTGGACGGGGTGGCCGCCGCGGCCGTCACCGCGCTCCCCGCCGCCGACGGGGAGCCACGCCTGACCGGCTATGTCGTCGCCCAACACCCCAACCCTGGAGGGGACTTCACGGACCGGTTGCGCCGCGAACTGCGCACGCGACTGCCCGCCCATCTCGTGCCCTCCCGTGTGACGCTCGTCGGCGCCCTGCCGACGACCCCCAACGGCAAACTCGACCGCACCGCGCTGCCCGCGGACGGTGAACCCGCTCCCGGCGAGGCCGGGGCCGACGACCAGGGCACCCCGGCGTTCGCCACGCCGCTCGAAGAGGACGTGGCCGGCCTCTTCTCCGAACTCCTCGGAGCCGCCCGGGTCCGCGCCGACGGCGACTTCTTCGACCTCGGCGGCGACAGCCTGCGCGCCACCCGGCTCGCCGCCCGTATCCGCGCCGCCCACCACGCCGACCTCGACGTCCGCGACATCTTCGACCACCCCACGGTCTCCGCCCTGGCCGCGCACGTGGCCCGGTGCGCCCCTGCCCGCACGGCGGCGGAGACACCGCCCGGCCGCCCCGACCGCATCCCGCTGTCCCACGGGCAACGCCGTCTGTGGTTCCTGCACCGCCACACCGGGGCGGACGTGACCTACAACGTGCCCCTGGCCGTGCGGCTGACCGGTTCACCGGACCGCGAAGCCCTCGCGGCGGCCCTCGGCGACGTGACCGACCGGCACGAGATCCTGCGTACCGTCATCGAGGAGGAGGACGGCCGGCCGCACCAGCGCGTCCTGCCACCGGAGGAGGGCCGCCCGCGCCTCGTCGAAACGGCCACCACCGCGGACGAACTCCCCGCCCTGCTGTCGCGGAGCGCCCGGCACGCCTTCCGGCTCGACCGTGAACTTCCCCTGAGGGCCGAGCTGTTCACCACCGAACCGGGCAAGACGCACACCCTGCTGCTCCTTCTGCACCACATCGCCTGCGACCACGCGTCCCTCGCCCCCTTCGCCGCCGATCTCGAGATCGCCTACGCGGCGCGACTGAACGGGGCCCCGCCCACCGGGCTGCCACCGCTGCCACGTCAGTACGCCGACTTCGCGCTCGCCCGCCACGAGGACTCCGGCACCGGGGGAGAGCCCTCCACCGACAGGGAGGGCGGACTCGCCCACTGGGCCCGCGCGTTGGACGGCCTTCCGTCCCGCATCGCCCTTCCCACCGACCACACCGCGCCGCCGACGGACGACGGAGCCACCGTCGCCTTCCACGTCCCCGCCGAGACGCACCGGCGCCTCGCCCGGCTCGCCACCGCCGAACGCGCGAGCATGTTCATGGTCGTGCACACCGCGCTCGCCGTCCTCCTCACCCGCCTCGGCGGCGGGACCGACATCCCGGTGGCCACCGCTGTCGCCGACCGGCCCGACCCCCGTCTCGACGCGCTCGTCGGCTTCTTCGTCAACACGCTCGTCCTGCGCACCGACACCTCGGGGGACCCCACCTTCCGGGATCTGCTCGGCCGCGTCCGCGAGGGCGACCTCGCCGCCCTCGCCCACCAGGACGTACCGTTCGAGCAGGTCGTGGAGGCGCTGGCCCCGCCCCGCCCCGAGACCGGTCCGCCCCTCTTCCAGGTGATGCTGGTGGTGACACCGCCACTCCCGGAACGGCTCCACCTGCCCGGTCTGCGCGCCGAGGTCACCACGGTCACCACCGGCACCGCCAAGTGCGACCTCGCCTTCAGCCTGTACGAGCACCGCGACGCACGGGGCGCGGGCCAGGGGCTGGAGGGCGTACTCGAATACCGCACCGGCCTGTTCACCCCGGGCACGGCCCGTGCGATCGGCGAACGCCTGGTCCGGCTGCTCACGCAAATGGCCGGCGACCCGGACACCCGCGTCGGCCGGGCCGACCTGCTCGCCCCGGCCGAACGCCACGAGGTGCTGCGCCGGTGGGGCGCGACACCGGCCAGGCCCTGCCCGGCCGTCGGGCCCGCCCGGGGTATCCCCGAGCGGATCGCCGAACACACCTGCCGCGCGCCGGACGCCGTGGCCCTTAGCTCGGACACCGAGAAGGTCACGTACGCGGAACTGCACGCCCGTTCGGACCGGTTGGCCGGCCATCTCACCGCCGCGGGCGTGGGCCCGGAGACCCGCGTGGCCGTCCTCATGGAACGGGGCGTCCTGTACGCCGTCACCGCGCTCGCCGTCCTCAAGAGCGGCGGCGTCTACGTACCGCTCGACAGCCGGGCGCCCCGGGCTCGGCAGACGCGTGTCATCGCCGAGGCCGGGGCGGCCGTGCTCGTCGTCGGTCCCGAACTACCGCCCGGGGAGCGGCCCCAGGGCGCGCCCGTGGTCCTCGACGCCGCCGACGCCCTGGCCGCGCCACCCCCACCCGGCGCCGCGCCGCCCGGAGCGCCCACCGATCCGCGCCGGCTGGCCTGCGTCATCTTCACCTCCGGCTCCACCGGAGCGCCCAAGGGCGTCGCCATCACCCACGAGGGCATCCTCGACCTCGCCGCCGACGCCTGCTACGAACCCACCACCGCCCGGCGCATGATCATGCACTCGCCGCACTCCTTCGACGCCTCCACGATGGAACTGTGGGTGCCCCTGCTCCGCGGCGGCGAGACCGTCATCGCCCCGCCGGGCGACCTGGACCTGCTGACCCTGCGGCGGCTGATCACCGAGACCCGTCCCACCAGCCTCTGGCTGACCGCCGGGCTCTTCCACCTGGTCGCGGAGGAGGACCCGGCCTGTCTCGGCACCCTGGACGTGGTGTGGACCGGCGGCGACGTCGTCTCGGCCCGCGCCGTCCGTGCGGTACGGCGCCACTGCCCGGACACCGGCATCGTCAACGGCTACGGCCCCGCCGAGATGACGACCTGCGCCACCTGGCACCAGGTCACCGCCGCCGACCTGGCCGACACCGGCGGCCGGCGGGGCATCCCGATCGGCCGCCCGCTCGACGGCGGCCGCAGCTATGTGCTGGACGCCGGGTTGCAGCCCGTCCCCGCCGGAGTGACGGGGGAGCTGTATCTCGCCGGCGCCGGTGTCGCCCGGGGCTATCTCGGCCGGCCCGCGGCGACGGCGGAGCGCTTCGTCGCCGACCCCTTCGGCCCGCCCGGCGCACGCATGTACCGCACCGGCGACCTGGCGCGCTGGCTGCCGGACGGCACCCTCACCTTCGGCGGACGGGCCGACGGGCAGGTCAAACTGCGGGGATTCCGCATCGAGACCGACGAGATCACGGCGGCGCTCGTCGCGCACGACAGCGTGGCGCAGGCAGTCGTCGTCATCCGCGAGGGCGGGCCGGGCGGGAAGCACCTGGCCGCCTATGTGGTGCCCGCCGAGGGGGCGACGGCCGAGCCGGAGACGCTCCGGGGCCATCTGGCCGGGACACTCCCCGACTACATGCTGCCCGCGGCCTGGGCGGTACTCGACACGATGCCGCTCACCCGCAACGGCAAGCTGGACCGTGCCGCCCTGCCCGAGCCCGACCTGGGGACCGACGCGCCCGCTCCGTCGCCCCCCGGAGCGCGGTCCGGCGCCGACACGAGGCACCCCCGCGGCGAACGGGAACGCGTACTGCGCGCCCTCTTCGCCCAGTTGCTCAGGAACCCGGCGATCGGCCTCCACGACGGCTTCTTCGACTCGGGCGGAGACAGCATCGTCGCCATCCAACTCGTCAGCCGCGCCTACGAGGCCGGCCTGAAGATCACCGTGAACGACGTCTTCCGCGCGCCCACCGTCGCCGGCCTCGCCGCCCGCGTCGAGGCGGCGGAATCCGCGGCGCGCCCCGCCACCGCCGACCCGGAGGACGGCGAGGGACCGGTGCCGCTCACCCCCATCGTCCACTGGTGGCGTGAACAGGCCGGAGACATCCGGGCGTTCAGCCAGCACATGGTGATCCGTACCCCGGCCGGGCTGTCCACGGACCGGCTCACCACCCTCCTGCGCACTCTCGTCGACCGGCACGCCGCACTGCGTATGCGCCTCTCCACGAGCGGGGACGCGTGGCGGCTCGACGTGGCGCCGGCCGGACAGTCCGGCGTGGCCGACCAGGTGCGCCGGGTCGCCGTCACCGGCGCCGACGGCCCGCTGCCCGAGCTGCTCGGGGACTCCCTGGCCGAGGCGCGCGGCCGTCTCGATCCCGCCGCCGGACGGCTGGTTGCGGCCGAGTTCCTCGACCGGGGCCCCGACCGGAGCGGCCGGCTGCTGCTCGTCATCCACCATCTGGCCGTCGACGGCGTCTCCTGGCGCGTCCTGCTGCCCGAACTGGCCGCGACGGACCGCGCCCTCGCCGCGGGGGAGCCACCCGAACCAGGCCTCCCGCCGGTGCAGTTCCCCGCCTGGGCGCGCCTCCTCGCGGAGCAGGGCGCGAACGGGGCCCGGCGCGCCGAACTCCCCTTGTGGACACGGATGGTGGGAGCCCCGGACCCGCCGCTCGCGGACCCGCCGCCGTCCGAAGAAGACGGCCCGCCCCGCGAGTTGGCCGTCACCCTGCCGCCCGGCCGGACCCTGCCCCTGCTCACCGAGGTCGGCGCGGCCTTCCACTGCGGTGTGGAGCCCGTACTGCTCACCGGACTGACGCTCGCGGTCGAGGAGTGGTGCCGTCGCCGGGGCCGGGTGCCCGGGCCGGACGGGCTGCTGGTGGACCTGGAGTCTCACGGCCGTCCCGACCTGCCCGGGACCGATCTGTCCAGGACCGTGGGATGGCTGACGGCTCTCCACCCGGTCAGGCTGCCGCGTACCGACTGCTCCTGGACCGACGTCTGGAGCGCCGGGCCCGCCCTCGGCCGCGCCCTCAAGCGGACCAAGGAGAGCCTGCGGGCC
Organism: Streptomyces sp. NPDC058653; assembly: GCF_042716895.1. NCBI lineage: Bacteria > Bacillati > Actinomycetota > Actinomycetes > Kitasatosporales > Streptomycetaceae > Streptomyces > Streptomyces sp. NPDC058653. The sequence continues at coordinate 372,860 of NZ_JBHXRM010000001.1, forward strand.
GTCCCGGACCGAGGCGTCGGATACGGGGTCCTGCGCCGGCTCGACCCCCTCGCCCGGCGTGAACTCGCCTCCGGGGCCTCTCCCCAGCTGGGGTTCAACTATCTGGGCCGACTCGCCACCACGCACGTTGCCGACTGGGGCGTCGCCGAGGAACAGGCCACCCCGCGCCCCCAGCCGGACGGAGCCGGCCGGCTGGGCGGGCATCTCCTGGACATCAACGCGCTGACGATCGACGGGGCCGACGGGCCCCGGCTCACCGCCTCGCTGACCTGGACGGACGGTCACCTCACCGAGGCCGAGGTCCGGACGCTCACCGAGCTGTGGTTCGCCGCCCTCGACTCCCTCGTCCTGCATACGAGAACCCGTGGCAGCGGCGGCCGAAGCCCCTCGGACCTGCCACTCGTCCGGGTCGACCAGCCGGAGATCGACCGGCTGGAGCGCTCGTACCCGAAGCTGGCGGACGTGCTCCCGCTGACCCCGCTCCAGGAGGGACTCCTCTTCCACGCCCTGTACGAGCCGAGCACCCCGGACGTCTACCAGGCGCAGTGCGCGGTCCGGCTGCACGGCGACCTGGATCCGGCCACCCTGCGTACCGCGGCGACGGCCCTGCTGACACGGCACCCCAATCTGGGCGCCGCCTTCGTCCACCAGGGCCTGCGCCACCCGGTCCAGGTCATTCCCGGCTCGCCCGCCCCAGGATGGCGGGAGATCGACCTCACGGGCATCGCGGAGAGGCGCCGCGACCGGGTCTTCGAGCGGCTGGCCCGCGCCGATCTGACCCGCCGCTTCGACGTCGACCGCCCACCGCTGATCCGCTTCACCCTCGTCCGCCAGGGCCCCGACGAGCACCGGCTCGTCCTGACCAACCACCATCTGATCATCGACGGCTGGTCGCTGCCCGTGCTCGTGGCGGAACTGCTCGACCTCTACGCCCACGGGGGCGACCCCGACGCGCTCGACCCCGTCACTCCCTACCGGGACCATCTGGCCCTGCTGGCGACCCGTGACAGGGCCGCCGCGCGCGAGGCGTGGCGGACCGCCCTCGCCGGCCTGGGTGAGGCCCCGCGGCTGACACGGCCCGTCCCCGGGAACGCCGAGCCCGCGACCACGCTCGGGGCGGCACTGACCGACACCACGACCAAGGCCCTGCGCGGCCTGGGAAGTGAGGGCATCACCCTCAACACCGTGGTCCAGCTGGCCTGGGGCATGCTGCTCGCCCGGCGCGTCGGCACCGGGGACGTGGTGTTCGGTACGACCGTCGCGGGCCGCCAGCCCGAGCTGCCCGGCATGGAGTCGATGATCGGCCTGTTCATCAACACCGTCCCGGTGCGGCTGGCCCTCGACCGTACGGAGACGGTGGGCGAGACCCTGCGCCGTCTGCGGGACGAGCAGACAGAGCTCCTGCCGCACCATCACATCGGGCTGAGCGAGATCCAACGCGCCCTGGGGCGACGGGAGTTGTTCGACACGCATGTGGTGGTCGAGAACTATCCGCTGGACCGGGTCGCCCTCGCGCGGCCGGTGTCGGGGCTTCGGGTGGGCGGCGTGGAGGGCCGCGACGCCACCCACTACCCGCTGACGCTGGTGGCGTTCGCCGCCGAGGAGACCCTGCAACTGCGCCTCGACCACCGCCCAGGCGCGCTGGCTCCCGGAACGGCCCCCGGCCTTCTCCATGAGCTGACGCGTCTCCTGGACGCGATCGCCGCACGGCCGGGGCAGCCGGTGGCAGACCTCCTCCGCACCGAGATCCCCGGCGAGTCCGACACCGACGACCGTGACCTGGACCTGGACCGAGACCGCCAACTGGACCGAGACCGAGAGGACACACCATGACCAACCCGTTCGACGACGAGAGTGGGATCTTTCTGGTGCTCGTCAACGACGAGGGCCAGCACTCCCTCTGGCCGCGCTTCGCCGACGTCCCGGACGGCTGGAACACCACCTTCGGCCCCGACAGCCGCGCCGCCTGCCTCGCTCACATCGAGGCCACCTGGACCGACCTGCGTCCCAAGAGCCTCATCGCGGCGACCGAGGGCCCGGCCGACTGAGAAGGGGGAGTCGTGGCGCCGGTGTGCCGGCGCCACGGACTCCCCCTTCGTCGCGGCCTCGGCGGGCCGCCGTACCCGTTACGCGGTGCCGTAGCCCGGGTCGAGTACGAAACGGACCTGCTTGACGCGCCCGTCGTCGGCGAACTCCCCGAAGCTGAGGATGTCCTGGCGCTTCGCCGGCTTCCCGTCCCGGCTCGTGGTGTACCGGGCGGCGAAGCGGTTGCCCTCGCGCAGCGTCCGGTGCACCTCCACCGGATAGCTGTGCCCGTGCTTCCGCCCTTCCTCAAGTGCCTTGAGGACGGCGGACCGTTGCATGAGCCTGCCCCCGACGTGGTGCTGCGCGTCCGGGGTGTGGAAGCGGTCGTGGGCCTCGGCCACCGGCACGCCCACGTCGTAGCCCGCCGTGTAGTAGGCCCGCAGATAGTGGGCGGGGTCCTGGGCGGGTGTGGGCTCGGCACCGGCCTCGGGCGGGGCCGCGGGGGTGAGCCCCGGGGCGGGGCGGGCCCCGGCGTCGAACGGGTCCTCGTCACCGGGCCCGGACCAGCCGGGCCGGCTGGAGGAGAAGCCGGTGGTGCTCGCCACCCGGCCGTCCTCCGCCAGTTCGGCGAAGAGCGTCACATGGGTGGCGCTCTGCACCTTCCACAGCATGGGGGTGCCGATCGTGTACCGGGCGGCGGCGCCGCGCCCGTCCACGATCACCTCGTGGATGTACAGCTCGTACGGCGCGCCCAGGGACCGCCTGGAGCGGATGCCGCCCAGGATCCTCTTCTCGTCCAGCAGCCGTCCGTTGACCCGGTGCTCGCCGTCGGGCAGGTGGTAGCGCGTCCAGACGTCCTCGTACGGGTCGGTCCCGTCGAAAGCGTCGGCGTGGTACGCGCGCAGATAGCCGGCGAAGTCCTCGGCGGCGGTGGGGGGATGGCCAGTGCTCATGTTTCTCTCCTGATCTTCTCGGCGGCCCTGACTCCGCCGTGGGGCCCCAGACGAGGAACCGCGGTGATACCGAACTCGCGCCGGAGCGCGGCGAGTGCGGCGAGATGGCCGCACATGCCGTGCACGCTGGGTCCGGGGGGTGTGGAGGCGGAGCAGAGGTACACCCCGGGCAGCGGGGTGCGGTAGGGGTTCCACGCGGGCTTCGGCCGCAGCAGGGACTGCCGGAGGGTGAGGGCCCCCGCGCCGATGTCGCCACCGGGGTAGTTCGGGTTGTACGACTCGTAGTCGGCCGCCGCCACCCCGCGCGAGGCGAGGACGGTGTCGGCGAAGCCGGGTGCGTACCGTTCGACCCGCCGGGTGATCAGCGGCACCGGGTCCCTGGTGTCGCCGTTCGGCACATGGGCGTAGGCCCACACGGGACGGCGCTCCCCCGATGCCCGGCCGGGGTCGGTCACGGCCGGGTCGACCAGCAGCACGAAGGGTTCCTCGCTCCCCTCGCCGCGTACGGCCGCGTTCTCCGTGGCGATCGTCTCCGCACGGGTCCCGCCCAGATGTACGGTGCCGGCGAGCCCCATCTCGGGGTTGGCCCAGGGGATCGGTCCCTCGACCAGGAAGTCCGCCTTGGCGGCGCCGGGACCGTACCGGAAGCGGCTCATGGCGCGGCGGTAGCGCGCGGGTAACCGCTCACCGGCCAGCGTGAGCAGGCCGTGCGGCGTGGTGTCCAGCATGATCACACGGGCGTCGACCTCGGCGAGGTCGGTGATCCGGTGGCCGGTGTGGAGCACCCCGCCGTGCGCCCGGAGATCCTCGGCCATGACGTCCGCGATACGGCGGCTTCCGCCCCGGGGCAGCGGCCAGCCGGTCGCGTGCGCCAGATGCCCGAGCAGCATCGCGACGGCGGCGGTGGGCAGGCTCGGCAACCGGCCGACGCCGTGCGCCGCCACGCCGGTGATCAGGGCCCGACCCGCCTCCGTACGCAGGCCGTTGGTCCGCAGAAGCTGCCCGAGCACGCGTGTGCCGAGCCTGAGCGGGGCGACCACGTCGCGCGGCAGCGACCGCTGGCCCGACAGGAGGAGATCGGTGACGGCCGACGAGCGCGCGACGAGCGGTTCCATCAGACGGCGCCAGCTCTCCCCGTCCGGACCGAGGCGTTCGGCCGTCCGCGCGAGGTCGCGGTAGGCGAAGGCGGCCTCACCGCCGTCCAGCGGATGCGCGTAGGCGATGGGCGGCTGGAGCAGTTCGACGCCCCGGGCCGCGAGGTCGAACTCCCGGAAGAAGGACGAGGCGGCGGCCATCGGATGGACCGCCGCGCAGATGTCGTGCCAGACGTCGGAGTCGAACAGCGCCTCACCGCGCAGGCCGCCACCGACGGTGGCGGCCTGCTCGTGGACGTGCACGCTCAGCCCGGCGCGCGCCAGGGTGACGGCAGCGGCGAGCCCGTTCGGGCCGCTGCCGACCACGACCACGTCGACGCCCGTCATATGAGGGCGTCCTCGGCGCCGAACTGCTGGTGCGCGAGCCGTCGGTACACCTCGTCGGACTCGATGAGCTCCCGATGGGTGCCGGTCGCGCGTACGCGGCCCTCCTCCATCACGATGATGCGGTCCGCCCGCACGATGGTGGACAGCCGGTGCGCGATGGCGAGCACGGCGCACTCCCCGGCGGCTTCGAGCATCGCGTCACGGAGCGCTGCCTCGGTGTCGCTGTCCAGATGGGCGGTGACCTCGTCCAGCAGGATCACGTCCGGCCGCTGCAACAACGTCCGCGCGATAGCCAGCCGTTGGCGCTGCCCGCCGGACAGTCCGGCACCCCGCTCGCCGAGATCCGTGTCGAGGCCCCCCGGCAAGTCGCCGACGAAGCCGTCCAGGCTGGCGAGCCGCAGCGCGCGGGCGATCTCCTCGGCGTCGGCCGACGGATTGGCGTACGTGAGGTTCTCGCGGATCGTGCCCCGCATCATCGGGGCGTCCTGCTCGACGTAGCCGACCTGCGACCGCAACTCCTCCAGACGGAGACCGGCGATGTCACGGCCCGCGATCCGGATCCTTCCGCTGTCAGGAGAAAGGAACCTCTCGATCAGTTGGAACGTCGTCGTCTTGCCGGCACCGGAAGCACCGACGATAGCAGTAAGTCCCTTGCGCGGCAGGGAGAACGAGACCTCCCTGAGCACCGGCACATCCGCCTGGTAGGCGAAGCTGACGTTCTCGAACCGGACGGCGGACGCCGACGCCACGGCAGGCTCCTCGGCCTTCCGCACCGCGGGGATTCCGTCGTGTTCGTCCTCGTCCTCCTCCTGGGCGATGGCGCCCAGTTCCAGCACGCGCTGGATCGCCGCGCGCCCCTGCTGGGTCTGACCGATGGCCATGAAGAGCATCACCAGCGGCGACACCAGATAGAACAGATACATGACGAACGAGGTCAGATCGGCCGGCGGCATGGCACCGGTCGCGACCCGCGCCATGCCCCAGGAGATGACGACCGCCAGCGACAACTGCGTGCCGACGTTCATCGTCGGGGTGAGCAGGGCGCTGAACCCGGTGACCCGGATACCGCTGCGCCTGGCCTTCTCCGCCAGGCGCGCCAGCTCCTCGGTCTCCCGCTCCTCGGCGCGTGAGGCCTTCACGGTGGTGAGCGCGCCCAGGACCCTCTGGAGCCCCGACCCGAACGCGCCGACGTTCTCCCGGTTCTTCAGGGCCGCCACACGCACCTGGCGGGCCAGCAGCAGGGCGACGGTGCTGGCGAGACCGAGGCAGCCGATCGTGGCCAGCAGCAGCCGCCAGTCGAGCATGGCCATCAGAACGATGCCGCCGACCAGCATGAACACGGACGTGACCATCTGCGCCAGCGCCTGCGCGATGACGAGGCAGGCGATGGAGGTGTCGGAGACGGTGCGCGAGAAGACATCACCGTGTTCGAGGCGCGAGAAGTGCGGTATCTGGCTCCGCAGCAGTCTGCCGCCGAGAATCCGGCGGGCGTCGAAGACGATGCTCTCCCCGGCCCGGCCGATCACATAGGTGTGTCCCGCGCTCATCGCCGCGTCCGTGATGAAGAACAGGGCGATGAAGGTGATCGGCCAGACCACCGACTTGTCCAGCGAGACCGCCTCGATCAGCTGCCCCAGCATCCAGGGTTGCGCCAGCGTGGCCGCCGCACCGACCAGACCCATGCCGATGCCGAGGATCAGCAGGGCCTGGTGGCCGCGGACTATCTCCCGGAGGTTCATGCCGGCTTGGTGTACGACGCCACGAACAGGCCGGCCTCGGGGAGGTACTCGGTCCCGTGCCAGTCGCTGTGGTGGCCCTCGGGCACCAGACCGGCCTCCCGCGCGTACGCGTCCACCTCGTCGGGGACGAGCAGACGCGCGACCTCGGTGCCGATGCGGTGGGTGCCGTCCGACTCGAACCACACGGTGGACACCTGCCAGATGGTGTCCTCCATGAAGAGCGTGCCGTGCATCTGGAGACCCGTGTTCGGTTCCGGGTAGGGCGCGAAGATCGTCGTGCGCGACCGGCCCTCGTGCTGGGCGACGATGCCCGGCCGGTTGTGCGTCTCGACGAGCAACCGGCCGCCCGGCGCCAGGTGTTCGGCGGCCCGGGTGAGGGTCGCCCGCTGTTCGGCGGGGTCCAGGACGAGCGCCAGCGTGGAGCAGACGCAGTAGACCAGACCGTACTGACGGCCCCCGCTGTAGGTCCGGATGTCACCCAGTTCCGCGGTGACGTCGTCGCCTTCCTCGGCTTTCTTCTCCAGCGCCGCGAGCATTTCCGGTGAGGAATCGACGCCGGTGACCGGGCCGACGCGGCGCGACAGCGGCAAAGCGATCCGACCCGTGCCGACGCCGAGTTCCAGGGTGCCTCGTGCCGGGTCCGGGTGATGTCCCGCGAGTGCCTCGACGGTGGTCTGTGTCGCGGCATCGCTCGGGAAAATACGGTCGTACCAGTTTTCGAACTGTTTGCCGTAGCCTATGTCCGCGATGGTCATGGGCGCTCCAATCCTGTTCGGTGAACTCTTCGGCGGGGGCCCGGCGTCAGACGGCACCGAGGAATGTCGCCCCGGCCTGTCTCATCGGCAGATAGGTCGACACGTACAGGACTTCGGGGTCCTCGCTGTCGTCGTGTCCCGGGGCCCGCACCACCGAGAACTGGAATCCGCGGACGTCGGACGCGTCGGACGCGTCCCTGATCTGCTTCCTGATGAATTCGGTCAGCACCCGGAAGGGCGGCGAGTTCGTCGGGTCCTCGCCCTTCTGGATGCTCTTCAGGATGGCCGTGCAGATGTCGAACACGGCCTTCTCCCGGCGCCGGGAGGAGAACCAGAACGCCTGGATCATCTTGCGTTCCGTGATGAGGTCCAGCTCGACCCAGGCGGACGTCTGCCGGCTCTCGTCCAGAGTGCGGTAGAGATAGTGGAAGTCGTGCGTCGCGGGGTTGGGCGCGAAGAACTTCCAGTTCGGGACGAGCGAGAACACGTCCTTCTGCCGGGCGAGTTCGAAGGCCGGGTGCGGATGCTGGGCGGCCAGGGTCGTCACCAGCAGGGTCGCGCCGGCGATACGTGTCATCGAGCCCGGCCCGGTGAACGCGTCCTTGAGGAGTGAGGTGGCGTTCATTCGGTGTCGCCCGCCTTCCCGGAGGAGGTCCTGCCGGATTTCTCCACGGCCGGCGCGGTACCGGGCGTGCAGTGCTGCCGTACGAAATCGACGAGGAGTTCCGTCGCGGTCCGGGTGTGGCGCGGGTCGGTGAGAATCGTGTCGTGCCCGCCGCGCTCGATCACGACGACCTCGCCGTGCCGACCGCCGGCCTCGTGGGAGCGGGCGATGTCGTGGTACATCAGCAACTGCTCGGGATCGGTGTCCACCGTCAGCTGCGCGGCCACGACCAGACCCGGGACCGGCAGCGGCTCCAGGGTTCCGGTGTAGTTCTCCAGCTCCTCGCGTACGACCTCCCACTCCTGGGCGGCGGCCTCCCACAGCCGTGAGTCGGCGTAGTGGGCGAAGACCTTCTTGCGGTAGGCGGCGGGCAGGTCGTTCACCCAGTCGGGGCGCCCGAGCAGCGCGCCGAAGCCCAGCTTCGTCCAGAGGCTCATCAGCGACAGGGACTCGGTGAAGATCTCGCTGCCCTTGCGCTGCTTGGACGACCGTACGAGCTGCGCGGGGTGCGTGGGGTCGAGATAGACGACGCCCGCCACCCGGTCACCGAGCTGCCGGACGGCCCGGCGGTTCATCTCCGCGCCCAGGGAGTGCCCGACGAGCACCACCTTGCGGTCCTCCGGGAGCGCCCCGCGGATCAGGTCCTCCAGATCGTTGACGGACTCCTGCACGGTGTAGGGGGTGTCCCTGAGCCGCTTGCTCGGGCCGTAGCCCGCGCGGGAGTACGTCACCGAGGCGTAGCCCAGGTCGAAGGCCAGGCGCTCGACCATCCAGGCGAAGTGCTCGGTGGTCGAGGCGAGACCGTGGTTGAAGACGAGGACCGGACGGTCGGGGTGGTCCTGGCCGCCGGTGTCGTACGTCAGCACGTTGCCGTTCCGCGTGGTGACGGTGCGGGACGTCGGCCATCCGGCGACGGCGCGGGCGCGCCGCTGGGTCGCCATGACCCCCGCGGCGGTGACCCCGCCGGCCAGCAGCACCAGCGCGGTCTTGACCATCCTGTCGTCCCGGTCGGCGACCGCGGGGAACGACTTCGGCGCGGTCGTGTAGGCCACCATGGGATGCATCGCGGGGAAGGCGGTCATGAACCTGCCCAGACCCATGACGAAGGCGTTGGCGACATGGAAACTGCCCGCGGCTCCCAGCATCGGGCGCGTGAGCCGCCCGCCCGCCAGATAGACCACCGGGAAGAGGCACTCCATCGCCAGCACGCCGTGCTGTGTGATCTTGCTGGCCCGGGGATAGCGCTTCGTCAGACGGTACGCGCGCTCCCAGCCGTAGGTGCGGGTACGCATCACCCCCGGCAGCGCCGAGCCGTCGCGCCACATGGTCCCGGCCATCTTCGCCCAGCCCGATGCCGCGTAGGACATGTTGGCCTGGATGGCGAGATACCACATCAGGGCGTCCTTGACCTGCGGGCTGACCGGCAGCCTGGCCAGGCCGGTGACCGCCTGGACCTGGGTGGCGACCTGATCCGCGCCGTCCGTTCCGTAACGGTGCCTGGCCTGCAGCACCGTCGTCGTGACTCCCAGGTAGAGATTGCCCGCAGCTCGCCACTTGCCGTTGCCGGGTAACAGCATCCCGATGCTGCACGCGACTCGCGAGGCGTGAATGGCAAGGGTGGTCTTCCTGCCGCTCACGGCGTTGGTCATTTTCTGTATCGCCGGGACCCTGCTTTCCGGCGTCTTCTTCATTATCTCCCAGTCGTTGAGGCCGCCGGGCTCAAAATTCCGGCGCTGACTGAGGTATTCCAGAGAGGAAGACAGACTGGAAAGGGCCGCAAGACGTTCGGAGATTCCTATCGCGCGATCCCTGGTGACAGGTATCGGCGCGAACAGCGAAGCGGCAAGTTTTTTTGTCAGCTGCATACCTGGGGCTTCCTTTGTGCTGAATGGCCAGAAGGTACGATTGACGCACTGTCGGGCCGCGGTTCCGACGCGGCCCGACAGTGCTGCCTGCTCCGGAATCAGCTTCCGGAAGATGCGCTCAGGAGCCGGCAGAGCCCCTGAACTGCGTGAAGCTCGGCCCGACAGCGGTTCTAGTCGTTCGCCCCGGCCTCGTACGCCTGGACGCCGACCCAGGAGACACCGGCGCCACCGGCGAAGCCGATGCCGAAGGCGACCAGGCCGGGGGTGGCCTGGACGGGCGCCATGGCGACGACGTCGCCGTGGGACCCGTCGGTCAGGTGCTCCGGCGTGATGGCGGCAACGCTCTCAACGATCCTGCTCATTGCATTCCCTTTCGTTGTGATGGAACGGCTCAGCCGAAGACGCGGCCGGCGACGTAGGCACCGGCGACGACGGTGACGCCGGCGGCGGCGCCACCGACGTACCAGCAGGTCGCCACGGCGGCCGCGGGGGTCGCCAGGACGGGCTCCTGGGTGTCCTCCTTGTAACCCTGCTCCAGAACACCCAGCTTCTGGTCGTTCATGAATTCGGCGATGGTCGCCACGCTTTACTCCCTTATTTTCTGTGTTGCGCCGGCACCCGGGGGATCAGGGAATTACATGAATTCGCAACGAAAAGCCGCAGATTCGCACTGAGCTCTGGCTTGAATTTCCTGCCGGCCGTGCACACTGCGGCATATCGACCCCCGTCAGTCAGCGCTGATTAATTGCCTGACTTTGCGGGAGTCATAATAGAACGCATTGCCCCGGCTAGATCAAGGCTTTACTGATGTGACGCAGATCACACGATAAACGGGAGATGATCGGGTGGCGCATTCTTTCGAGGCTCTCCAATTCGCCGTGGCTCAAAAAAAAGATCGATGGATGGGCCATCAAGAAGGGCGTATCCGCTGGCTGTTCAGTGGGAATGCTTGATCTGGAACAATCAATTCCGGAAAGGCTGCGGCCGGAACCGGATGGAGTTTTCATCGCTATGAAAATCCTCGCTCGGGATATTGTCCGCAATCGGTCACGGCCCGAAAGGTCGGTTTTTTCGGAACGGGGGCAATGCGGAGATCTGCTCCGTCCCGCAGTGGTATTCGCCCTTCTGGGATCATTCGGGCGGGACGGGGCCCTGCCGGGAGGGGGCGCCGGCGCCGGGTTCGCGGGGCCGCTCCGGCGCGCACGGTGGCGGACGAACGTCCCCCGATAGGCTGACCGGATGACTGATGGTGCCCCGCCGTGGGAAGCGCTGGCCGGGCAGGTTGCCGAGCTCTCTCGGCGCCTCGCCGAACTCGAGGCGCGGGCGCAGGGCGCCCCGCCCGAGCCGCGGGCCGAGGAGGCCTCGACCGAGACGTACTGGGCACTGCCGAAACTCCGGGAGCGGCTGCAGGCCGTGGCCCGCGGGGGAGTGCTCTTCACCGGGTCCGTGGTCGGTCTGGACGGTGAACTCGTGGAGTGGGAGCGGTCCGAGGCCACGGAGTCGGTGCTGAACTCCGACTGGTCGGAGGCGGCCGAGGCGCTGGGAGCCCTGGGCCATCCCGTACGGCTCCGGCTGATCCAGGCCCTGGCCGAAGGGCGCACCGCCGTCACGGAGTTGATGGAACTGGACGGACTCGGCACGACCGGCCAGATCTACCACCATCTGCGCCAGCTCGTCTCCGCCGGCTGGCTGGAGACGACGGGCCGCGGCCGCTACCGGATCCCCCCGACCCGACTCGTCCCCCTGCTGATCGTGGTCACGGGGGCGCGCCGCTGACGGCCGGCTCCCACGGTCGGATGGACGAAGCCGACCGCGCGGCCACAGGAACCCCGACCGCCCCTCCCGAGTCGGTCGATCGGCGAGCCGAACGCGCCAACTTGCCCGTGTCAATGGCTGGTTGAGGTGGGGCGTGCGTGGAAGTCGTGAGGGTTCGCGCGGGATTCCGGGGAGATCGGAGCGAGAGCGGAAAACTCGGGGGGTTCACTCGGCGCTTTCGAACAGGCCGGGCGCCGACCCATGCGATGGGAGACCGATCAACGATGCTCACTCTGGTACGGAGACGAGTACGGACGGCGGCGCTCGCGCTCTCGGCCGTCGCGGCCCTCACCCTCGGCACAACCGCCACGACCGGCGCGGCGGCGGCCCCCGCCCCCGCCCCGGCACCCGCCCCCGCCCCCCTGAAGACGGGGCCGGCCTCGGTGGCGTACGTCGAGGTGAACAACCACAGCATGCTCAACGTCGGCAAGTACACGCTCGCCTCCGACGGTGACACCGTCTTCGACGTCGCCGTGATCTTCGCGGCGAACATCAACTACGACACGGGCACCAGGACGGCGTATCTGCACTTCAACGAGAACGTGCAGCGCGTTCTCGACAACGCCGCCACCCAGATCCGGCCGTTGCAGCAGAAGGGCATCAAGGTCGTCCTCTCGGTCCTCGGCAACCACCAGGGCGCGGGCTTCGCCAACTTCCCGAATCAGCAGGCGGCTTCGGCGTTCGCCAGGCAGATGTCGGACGCCGTGGCCAGATATGGCCTCGACGGCATCGACTTCGACGACGAATACGCCCAGTACGGCACCAACGGCACGGGCCAGCCCAACGACAGCTCCTTCGTGCACCTGGTGAGCGCGCTGCGCGCGAACATGCCGAACAAGATCATCAGCCTCTACAACATCGGACCCGCCGCCTCCCGGCTCTCCTACGGCGGCGTCAACATCTCGTCCATGTTCGACTACGCCTGGAACCCGTACTACGGCAGCTGGCAGGTGCCCGGCCTCTCCCTGCCGAAGTCGAAGCTGTCGCCCGCGGCCGTCGAGATCGGCCGGACCTCGCAGAGTACGGCCGCCAGCCTCGCCCGCCGCACGGTCAGCGAGGGGTACGGCGTCTATCTGACGTACAACCTCGACGGCTCGAACCGCAGCGCCGACGTCTCCGCCTTCACCAGGGAGCTGTACGGCAGTGCCGCCGTCTACACGCCCTAGGAGGACCGCGCGCCCCGGTGCGCGCCTTTAGTGGCAACGAGCGGTGTGGGCCGCGCCTTCGACAACGATGTCGGGGGCGCGGTCGCATGTCCCCCCGTCGTTACCGGCTCCCACCAGGGATGAAATGCACCGTTTCGTTGAAAAATGCCATGACTATACTATTCAAGGGTGATATACGCCTCGGGTCGTGCCTCTGGAGACCTGTACGGCGTCCCCCTCGCTCGGGTACGGCGCCCTCGTAACGAGGCGGAAGGCGGTGAGGCCTATGTCCGACAACGAAGGCGTCCTGCGGCACGAGGAGGCTGTTCGCGTCCTCGACAGGGAGGTGGAACGCATCGCCGACTCGGTCGGCGCGCACATAGTGGCGGGATATCTGGACGTGCCGCACGAGCAGCTCGTCCGTATGACGGTCGTGCGGGGCGTGTCCACGACGCTCGCCCGGTCCTGGTCGCGGGTGGCACGCGTGGCGAAGGTACCGGTGACGGAGGCGGTCCTTTCCGGGAGGCCGGTCTGGGTGGGCAGTCAGCAGGAGCTGGCCCACCGTTTTCCGCGTACCGCTCTCGCCTTTCCCTACCGCGTCGCCATGTACGTCGTGCCGTTGGTCGACGCGGGTGAGTCCTGGGGCGCCGTACTCCTGCTGTGGCCGGGCACCCACTCCTCGGAGCTCTCGGCCGCGGAGGTCGACGAGGTGGACGCCGCCTGCGGCCGCGCCGCGAAGGCCCTGCGCCGGGCCGCCGAGGCGGGAGAGCCGGTGCTGCCGCGGCCCGATCCGCTCGCGCTGGACCTGCCGCCGGGAAACCCCGAGGTCCGGGCCCGTGCCGTCGGCCGCCTTCCCGGCGGCGTCTGTGAGCTGGACCTGGAGGAGCGGCTGACGTTCGTGGACGCCCGGGCGGCCGAACTCCTCGATGTCGACGGCGCCGAGGTGCTGCACCGCAATCCCTTCGAGGTGATCCCCTGGCTGCGGGATCCCGCCTTCGAGAACGCCTACCTCGCGGCGGTCTTCAGCCGGCTCCCCTCCGATTTCCGGGTCCGCCATCCGAAGGGCCACTGGCTCTCGGTCACCATGTACGGCGACGACTCCGGCGTCACGGTCAGGGTGGAGCCCTTCGACTTTCCCGGCGACGGCAGCGGTTCCGAGGAGATCTCGGCCACGGACACCCCCGTCCACGCGGGCACCCTGTTCCACCTGATACATCTGGCGTCGGCGCTGGCCGAGGTGAAGACCGTCCGCGAGATCGCGGACTTCCTCAACGAGCAGATGATGCCCGTCCTCGGGGCCCAGGGGTTCGCGTTGCTCACCGCCGAGGAAGGACGCCTACGAGTCGTCGACTCCCGCGGCTTCCCGGCCGAGACGTCCGACTTCTTCGACGGCCTTCCCATGAGCTACCGCACCGAGGGCGTACGCGCCATAGAGACCGGGACCCCCGCGTTCCACTCCGACCTCGCCGTACTGCGCGAAACCTATCCGGGCGTCAAGTCGTACGGAGACGTGTCCGCCCTCGCCTATCTGCCGCTGACCGTCTCCGGCCGGACGCTCGGCGCGTGCGTCCTCGGGTACGACCGCGTCCAGCCGTTCGTCCCCAACGAACGTGCCGAACTCCTCTCCCTGGCCGGGCTGATCGCGCAGGCGCTGGAGCGGGCACGCTTGTACGACCTCCACGCCGGAACGGCCCGCGGCCTCCAGGCGGGCCTGCTGCCGAGCCATCTGCCGAGCCTCGCCGGCCTCAACACCGAGGCCCGCTACCGGCCCGCGATGAGCGCCATGGACGTCGGTGGCGACTTCTACGATCTGATCCGGCTCGACGACGCGACGGCCGCCGCCGTCGTCGGTGACGTGCAGGGCCACAGCGTCCAGGCGGCGGCACTGATGGGACAGGTACGGACCGCCGTGCACACCCACGCACAGGCCGGCGCGCCGCCCGGTGATGTCCTCGCGAGCACCAACCGCCTGCTGGAGGACCTCAACACGGAGCTGTTCGCCAGCTGTCTCTACGCCCATCTGGATCTGCGGCGCAACCGTGTCCTGCTGGCCTCCGCGGGCCATCTGCCACCGATCCTGCGACTGCCCGACGGCCGTACCGAGGTGCTGGACCTGCCGTCGGGACTGGTCCTCGGCGTCGAACCCGGCGCCTCGTTCACCACGACCGAGGTCGACCTGCCGCCGGGCAGCCTCCTGGTGCTCTACACCGACGGTCTCATCGAACGGTCCGGTACCGACCTGGTCGACTCGATCGACGATCTCGCCCGTCGGGTCGCCGGGATTCCGGCCGGGCCGTTGGGAACCCTCTGCGACCGGCTCATCACCGAGGCGGAGGCGACGGTGATCGAGGAGAAGAGCGACGACATCGCGCTCCTGCTGCTGGAGACGGGCCTTCCGGCACCCGCGTGACGGGAGTGGCCGAGCGCCTCCGGGCTCAGGCGTGGAAGCCGTTGCAGCTGATGGTCGTGAAGTCCGAGGGTCCGCCCTCGACGTGGTACAGCACCACGGTCCAGTCGCCCGGGTCGTCGCTCACCGGGATCGCGTCGACCGTCCCTTCCTCGAAGTGGGCCCGGAAGTCGTCGGGATAGCGGTACTTGACGGTTCCTCCCGACGACCACTTGGAGTAGAGGTCGACGGGCTCGGTGGTGAAGCCGATGCCCTTTCCGGCCGATTCGAGCGGGCGGCCGGTGGTGCGGTCGGTCTCGTGCGGAGGGCGTATCCCGACGGACACGTAGTACGGATCGGGACGCTTCCCCTTCCCGGCGGCCTGGGGGCGGAAGCTGACCGAGGCGGTGCCCGAGCCGGTGGTGTGCGAGACGGAGGACTGGAGGCCCGCCGGCGGCGGGGAGCCGGCGAGACTGGCCAGATCGCAGGTGCCGATGCCCTGGGAGGCCTGTGCCGGATCGTCGGACAGGGTCCAACGGTCCTGCGACACGCGGTCGTTGACGATGTGGTCCGGTGGCCCGTCCGCCGGGCCGTCCTCGGCGGCCGGACGGTCGGTGCCGGCCTCGGCGCTCGGCCCGGCGCCGGCCCCGGTGCTGGTCCCGGTGGTGGGAGCCGCGTCGGTGTCCTGGTCCTTGTCGCCCTGGTCGAGGATCAGCCAGAGAGCCAGGACCCCGGCGAGCGCCGTCGCGCAGATCGCGAGCAGGCCGCCCTTACGGCGTCCCGGTCCGGTGGCGGGCGGAGGCTGATGGTCGGGGGCGGCGTACGGGGTGGGCTCGGGGTCTCCCCAGCGCCAGGGGTCGGGCGAGGGCCGCGGGTCGGGAGCGGGTCCGGGTGCCGGATCGGGCGCGGCCTGGCGTAGGGGGTCGGGGTCGGGCGCAGGCGCCGGGTCGGGTGCCGGGTCGGGTACGGGGACCGGGACGGGGTCGGTGTCGCGGGCCACCGACCGGTAGTGCGCGTCCGCGGTCAACGGCGAGTCCACCGCGCATCCGGCGATCACCGTGGCCAACTCGGGCCGCTCCGCCGGGTCCTTGGCGACGCATCGCCGGATCAGCGCGGCCAGGTCGTCCCGTACGCCCGCCAGGTCGACCGACTCGTACACGGTCCGGAAGCTCACCGCCGACGCGTCCCCGCCGCCGAACGGGGGCCGCCCGGTCGCCGCGTGGGCGATCGTCGCCCCCAGCGCGAAGATGTCCGCCGCCGGGCTGACCTCATTACGGAGGAGCACCTCGGGAGCGGCGTACCCGGGCGTGCCCGGCGCCGTTCCGGTCTGGGTGAGGGCCGTCCAGTCGAGCCCACGGGCGATGCCGAAGTCGATCAGCTGCGGCCCCTGCGGCGCGAGGATGACGTTCTGCGGCTTCAGGTCCCGGTGGGTGACGCCGTGGTGGTGGACGGTGGCCAGCCCCTCGGCGAGTGCGGCGAGGAGCCGCAGCGCGCTGTCGGGCGGGAAGGGCCCGCTCGCGCGTACGGCTTCGCGCAGCGTGGGCCCGGGTACGTACTCGGTGGCCAGCCAGAACGGGGACGCGTCGAGGGACGCCTCGATCAACTGGGCGGTGTAGGGGCCGCGTACGGTCTCCATGGTCGCGGCTTCCCGCCGGAAGCGGGCGAGCGACTCGGGATGGTCGCTGATCTCGTCCCGGATCACCTTCACGGCCACCAGCCGGCCGCCGGGCGAGCGGCCGAGGTACACCTGTCCCATACCGCCCGCGCCGAGGCGGGCGAGAATCTGCCATACGCCTATGCGCGCGGGATCTTGGGGTCGCAGCTCATCCACCTGGAGGACTTTGCCACAGCCGGACATCGGGCGGGGGGCGAGGGACCGACAAGTGCCCGGCGCGCACGCCGCCTTGGGGCCCGAACGCGCGGAACGAACGCGCGCGGAACGAGTGTGTGTGGAGGGAGCCCGCATGGAAAGAGCTCGGACGGAAAAGAGTCCGGACGGAATGACGGAATGAGTTCCTGAGCACAGCGTGACCGGCCGGGCGCCGGGCACCCGGAATAGAGGGCACGTACACGAAGTGACCCTGTATTCGACCCGGAAGGAGTTTCCACCTTGTTCTCCCCCCTCTTCCGCCCGTCGCACAGATCGGCGGCCCGATGAGCGCGGTAACGACGACCACTGACGGGGCGGCCCCTGACGGGGCGACCGCGGAAGCGACGAGGGCCGACGCGAAGATCCGGCGCCTGAGGCGGCGGCTCGAACGGCTGATCGGCATCGCCATGACCGAGGGCAACGCGCTCGTCCCGCTCCGGAACGGCGACGAGATCTTCGCCTCGATGCTGGAGAGCATCCGCGGAGCCGAGCACACCGTCGACATGATGACGTTCGTCTACTGGCGCGGCGACATCGCGCGCGAGTTCGCGCGCGCCCTCGCCGACCGGGCGCGCGCCGGAGTGCGGGTGCGCCTGCTGCTCGACGGGTTCGGCAGCAGGCTGATCGAGAAGGACCAGCTGAGCGCGATGGAGCAGGCCGGTGTGCGGGTGGCGTGGTTCCGCAAGCCGCTGTATCTCTCGCCCCTGAAGCAGAATCACCGCTGCCACCGAAAGGTGCTCGTGGTGGACGAGAAAACGGCGTTCACCGGCGGTGTCGGCATCGCCGAGGAGTGGTGCGGCGACGCGCGCAACGAGAACGAGTGGCGCGACACGCACGTACGCGTCCAGGGCGCCGCCGTGGACGGGATCGCCGCCGCGTTCACACAGAACTGGGCGGAGTGCCACGAGGAGATGTTCGACGAGCGGGACCGGTTCGTCCAGCAGGAGGGATACGGCGACGCGGTCGTCCAGGTGGTACGCGGATCGGCGAGCTTCGGCTGGCAGGACATGCAGACCCTGTTCCGGGTCGTGCTGGAGTCGGCGGAGGAGCGCGTACGGCTGGCGACCGCCTACTTCGCCCCGGACCCCTACTTCGTGGAACTGCTGTGCGCGACCGCGCGGCGCGGGGTCTCCGTGGAGATCCTGCTGCCGGGCCCGCACACGGACAAACGGGTCTGTCTGCTGGCCGGTCAGCGGTACTACGAGGAACTGACGGCGTGCGGCGTGAAGATCTACCAGTACCAGCCGACGATGATGCACGCGAAGATCGTCACCGTCGACTCGGTGGGCTCGCTGATCGGGTCGACCAACGTCAACCGGCGGTCGCTGGACCACGACGAGGAGGTCATGCTCGCCGTACTCGACGAGACCTTCACGGCCACGCTGGACGCGCACTTCGACGAGGACCTGACGGTGAGTGAGCCGATCAGCCGGCGTCGCTGGAAGCGGCGTTCGCCGGCGCAGCGGGTCCGCGAGGCGGCCGTGCTCCCGATCCGCCGCTTCCTCTGACTCCGGCCGTCCGGCTCGCGCCGGTCCCACCGGCGGACATGGTGACGAGCCCGGGGTCCGTCTCCGAGGGAGACGGACCC
>NZ_JBHXRM010000002.1:0-29342 GCF_042716895.1 Streptomyces sp. NPDC058653
TGAGGTGTGGAGTTGACCGGTACTAATAGGCCGAGGGCTTGTCCTCAGTTGCTCGCGTCCACTGTGTCAGTTCTGAGACAACGAACATCCGTGTTGATATCCGGTGTTCAACAGTTTCATTGTGTTTCGGTGGTCATTGCGTTAGGGAAACGCCCGGTTACATTCCGAACCCGGAAGCTAAGCCTTTCAGCGCCGATGGTACTGCAGGGGGGACCCTGTGGGAGAGTAGGACGCCGCCGAACAATCTTTGTGGGGATGCCCCGCACCTTCAGGTGCGGGGCATTTTCGCGTTCACGACCCTTTTCCCCAGGGCCCACTTACGACTTACGACGGGCGCACCAGCCTTGCCTCGTACGCGAGGATTACCGCCTGGACGCGGTCGCGTGAGCCCGTTTTGGCCAGAACGCGGCCCACATGCGTCTTCACCGTCGATTCCGCGAGGTGGAATCGGGCGGCGATCTCGGCGTTCGTCCAGCCCTGGCCGATGACGGTGAGGATTTCCCGTTCCCGGCCGGTGAGCAGGGCTATTCCCGGGTGGTTCTCCTCGGGTTCCGCCGGTTCGTTCCCCGCCGGGGTGTTCGGCCCGGGGAGGCGGTGGGCGTAGGCGTCGAGAAGGCGGCGGGTGAGGCTCGGTGCCACCACCGCGTCGCCGCTCGCCACCGCGCGGATGCCGGACAGGAGCTCCTCGGGGAGCGCGTCCTTGACGAGGAAGCCGCTGGCGCCGGCGCGGAGGCCCGCGTACGCGTACTCGTCCAGGTCGAAGGTGGTCAGGATGAGCACCCGCGTACGGCTGCCGGCCGCGACGATACGACGCGTGGCCTCGATGCCGTCCAGGCCCGGCATACGGACGTCCATCAGGACGACGTCCGGACGGAGTTGGGCGATCAGGCGTACGGCTTCCGCCCCGCCGCCCGCCTCGCCCACCAGGGTCATGTCGTCCTGGCTCTCCAGCAGCATCCGGAAGCCCATGCGCTGCAAGGGCTGGTCGTCGGCGATCAGTACGGTCGTCACACCCGGTCGTCCTCGTCGTTCGGCAGATACAGATGGACCCGCCAGCCCTGGTCGGGCGCCGGCAGCGGTCCGACCTCAAGTGTGCCCGCGTACAGGGCGCTGCGTTCTCGCATGCCGGTGATGCCGCGGCCTCCCGTATTCGTGGGGCCCGGTCTGCCGGTGTCGGTGATGTCCACGGTGATGGCCTCGCGCGTTCGGCTGAGGGTGACCCTCGCCGTGGCGTCGGGGCCCGCGTGCTTGAGGGTGTTGGTGAGGGCTTCCTGGACGACGCGGTAGATCGTGAGTTGGCGGCCCTTCGGCGCGGTGTCGAGGCCGAGGCCGGGTCCGAAGCCAGGTCCGAAGCCGGGATCGCCGGTGACGGTGACGTCCACGGGCAGGCCCGCGGCCCGTACGCCGTCGATCAGCTGGTCCAGTTCACCGAGGCCGGGCTGTGGCGCGAGTTCGGCGGGGGTGGTGGGACCGGTTTCGTTCTGGAGGATGCCCAGCAGACGACGGAGCTCCATGAGGGCTTGGCGGCTCGTGACGGCGATCGCGTCCAGGGCCTCGGTGGCCCGCTGGGGGTTCTTCTTCCCCGCGTACGAGCCGCCGTCCGCGAGGCCCGTGATGACGGACAGGTTGTGGCCGAGGATGTCGTGCATCTCGCGGGCGATTCTGGTGCGTTCAGCGGCGGCCGCGAGTTGCGCCTGCTGGTCGCGTTCGATCTCCAGCTGTTTCGCCCGCTCCCTCAGCGAGGCCGTGTACTCCTGCCTCGTACGCCACGCGATTCCCAGCAGCGCGACTGCCGCGATGCTCGTCAGCGACGACTGGAGGGGGATGACCCAGCCCTCCGCCGGGTGGCGCGCGACGCCCAGGACGAGCGGGGCGTTCAACAGCGCGACGGAGAGGGCCAGTTGGCGCATCGGGAGTCGTAGCGCGATGTTGAAGACGGCGATCAGCTCGCAGAACACGGTGGTCTGGAGTCCCGCACCCGCCCAGGCCTGCGCCAGGGCCAACGGGAACATCGCCAGCAGTGCTTCGAGGGGATGCGTCCGCCGGCGCAGCAGGGGCAGCGGGTAGGCCACGACGCAGATCGCCGCGAGCCACAGCGGTGCGTCGGGGTTGGGCGCGACCCGCTGCCAGCCCCCGCCGGCCACGTCGACGACGCCGCCGATCAGCAGGCAGCTCACCAGCAGCAGATTCCAGACGAGCGGGTGCGACCTGTCGTGGGCGTCGATCCGCTGGGCCGCGCGGTTGATCAGCTGGGTGAGCGATCTGCCGGTGTCCTCTTCGGCGCCGACGCGGACGCCGTCACCGACATCGGACCCGACACTCACACGCACGCCGACGTCGGCGTCGGCGTGCGTTCCGCGCGGCTCTGTCGTCGCGTTCGTCATCTCTTCATCGTCATACATCGCGCCGCTTGAGGAGCCAGCCGGCCGTTCCCAGCGCCACCAGCGCCCATAGGCAGAGTGTGAGCAGGGCGGTGCCGTCCGACGGGCTGCCGGCGTGGTGGTGGACCGCGCCGAGGGACTCGGAGGCGCGGGCCGGGAAGTACCTGACGAGGTCCTTCACGGCGTCGGAGGGCAGGGCTGACAGCACCTCCGGCAGGATGATCACTCCGGCGAAGAACGCGCCGATGGCTCCCGGTACGGAGCGCAGCAGCGCGCCGAGCCCGAGACCGAGCACGCCGAGGAGCGTGAGCGAGAGGGCGGTGCCCGCGATCGCGCGGGCGACTCCCGGGTCGGTGAGTGAGGCGCCCATGTCGGTGTCGGAGAGGAAGGGCTGGGCGAGGAGGAAGGTCGCGAAGGTGGTGATCAGCCCGGTGACCAGGGTGACGGCCGCGAAGACGGTGGCCTTGGCCCACAGGACGGGGTGCCGTCGGGGAACGGCGGAGAGCGAGGCGCGGATCATGCCGGTCGAGTACTCGCCCGCGGTGAACAGCACGCCGAGCACGGTGAGGATGATCTGCCCGAACTGGATGCCGAGCAGGGTCAGCACGACCGGGTCCCTGACCTCCTCGGGACCGGCGCCGGCCGGCTCCCGGCTGATCGCCATGGCGAGGCCGGTGGCGAGGATGAGGAGCGAGGCGCCCGAGAGCGTGACCCAGGTGGAGCGCAGGGTCCAGAACTTGTGCCATTCGGAGCGCAGGACGCGGGTGGCGGTGACGCCTGGGCGGTTCGTTGCGCCCGAGGCTGTTCGGCCGGAGCGTGTCGGGTGTGCCGCTGCCTCGCTGACGTCCACTGTCTTCATGCCGTCGCTCCCGTGAGTGTGCCGTCGTGGGCGGTGCCCGCCTGGTACTCGACCTCGTCGCGCGTCAGGTCCATGAACGCCTGCTCCAGCGAGGTGGTGCGCGGCGTCAGTTCGTACACGGGGATCGCGTGGGCCGCCGCGATACGGCCGATGTGGGGGCCGTCGACGCCGCGTACCTCCAGTTCGTCGGGTCCGGCGCCCGGTTCGATCTCGACGCCGGGGCCCGCGAGGAGCGACGCGAGCGTCCGGGCGTCGGGGGAGACGACCTTCATGGCCGTGGCGCCCGAGTCCCGTACGAAGTCGGCCACCGTCGTCTCGGCGAGGAGCCGGCCGCGGCCGATGATGATGAGACGTTCGGCGGTCAGCGCCATCTCGCTCATGAGGTGGGAGGAGACGAGGACCGTACGGCCTTCGGCGGCCAGGGACTTGAGGAGGTTACGGATCCACAGGACGCCCTCCGGGTCGAGGCCGTTGACCGGCTCGTCGAGGATGACCGTGGCCGGGTCGCCGAGCAGGGCGGCGGCGATGCCGAGGCGTTGGCCCATGCCGAGGGAGAAGCCCTTCACGCGGTCTCCGGCGACGTCGGTGAGGCCGGTGAGGTCGAGGACGTGCGCGACGCGCGAGGCGGGGATGGCGTGGGTGTGGGCGAGCGCCCTGAGGTGGTGGTACGCGGTACGGCCCGGGTGGACCGCGCGGGCCTCCAGCAGGCCGCCGACCTCGTGGAGCGGGGCGGGGTGGGCGGCGTAGGCGCGGTCGCCGACCGTGACACGGCCGGCGGTGGGGGCGTCGAGGCCCATGATCATGCGCATGGTGGTGGATTTGCCGGCGCCGTTGGGGCCGAGGAAGCCGGTGACGGCCCCCGGCTCGACGGTGAAGGTGAGGTCGGCGACGACGGTCTTGCCGGCTCTGCCGCCGTATCGCTTGGTGAGTCCGTTGGCCTTGATCATGGCTTCGACGGTAGGCAGCCGGCGGGGCGGGAACGTCGGACCGGGGGCGGGCACCGCGTGCGGGGCGTACTACCCCGGTACGACGGCGGTGCGTCGGCGGTGGGACGGCGGTGGGACGGCGGTGGGACGGCGGTCGCGGGGGAATCCCGAGACTGGGCATCCGAAAACCGGTTGGTGGGCGGGGCCTCGGGCGCGGAGGATCTCCGCATGGATCAGACACCTGTGGTACGCGCCGTACGAGCCGATGAATGGGTCAGGGCGAAGGAGTTCCGGCTGGAGGCCCTGAACGATCCGGCCGCGCCGGTGGCCTTCCTCGATACCTACGAGGACGCCGTTCAGCGCCCGGATTCCTTCTGGCAGGAGCGGACGGAGGGCGCGGCGCGGTCCGCTTCGGTGCGGCAGTTCGTGGCCGAACTGGCAGACGGGGGCTGGGCGGGCCAGGTGGTAGTGCTGGTCGAGCGGCGGGGTGAGACGGATGTGCTGGGCGGGCGGAGCGCGTACGACCAAGCGCACCTCGTGGGTGTGTACGTACGGCCCGGGCACCGGGGCACCGGGCTGCTGAAGGAACTGTTCGACGTGGCCACCGAGTGGGCGTGGGCGGTGGAGGAGCCGCGTGTCGAGCGGGTGCGACTGATGGTGGACGAGCGGAACGGGCGGGCACGGGCCGCGTACGGCAAGCTCGGGTTCGAGCCGACCGGAGAGACCCTTCCCGTGGGGAACGATCCCTCCGCCCGGGAGTTCGAGCTCGCGGTGTCACGGCCGCGCGCCTGAGGGAGGGGAGCGGGAGGAGGAGCCGGAGCCTATTGGCGCCGGTTGTCCCGCCGGAGCCGGTTGCGGTCAAGCCATCGGCCGCCCCGCCCGCCGCCCGTCAGCCGCCGTACGGGTGCGTGGCGCGGGCCGTGCGCAGCGCGCGGGCCCACCAGATGAGTTGGTCCAGCATGACCTTCGCGGCGCCGACCGCGCCGTTTACGTCGTAAGCCTTCCCGCCCTCGCCGAAGTGGTCCCAGCCGGCGTGGAAGCTGACGCTCTCGCGGATGCTCGTGCAGTGCAACTCGGCGAAGACCAGGCGCAGTTGCTCGACCGCGCGCAGCCCGCCGCCGGCGCCCCCGTACGAGACGAAGCCGACCGCCTTGGCCTGCCACTCGGTCCGGTGCAGGTCGATGAAGTTCTTCAGGGACGCCGGGAAGCTGTGGTTGTACTCGGGTGTCAGCACCACGAAGCCGTCGGCCGCGTCCACGCGGGCGGCGAGCGCGGCCAGTTCAGGGGTGCGGGGGGTGCCCCAGTCCGGGTGCGTGCCGGGCAGTTCGAGGTCGGCGATGTCGATGATGTCGAGCTCGATACCGCCGTGTTCGGTCGCCAGGGTGGTGAACCATTCGGCGACGACGGGCGCGAAGCGGCCCTCACGGCGGCTGCCGATGATGAACGCGATCTTGAGATCGGGGTGGGCCGCCGTGTCCGCGGTCGTCGTGTTCGACATCGTGTATCTCCTCGGTAAGGGGTGGTGACAAGAGGTGGGGGTGGTGGGCGTGGTCAAAGGCGGTATGCGCGTGGGGTGTTGAGGCCGGTGGCCCGGGCGCGCCCGTGACCGTGGGAGCTTCTGGGCGTACGGCTCCGAGGCCTGGGCGGCAGGTGGACCACCACGGTGATTGTGAGCCCGCGGGCCCGTCGCACCACAGGGCGATTTTCGGGCAGTCGGTGAACCAGGCTCCGTCCGGGGCCCGTTGGGGGCCGGAGGCCGGGGGCGCGGCGAACGGCCCGGCTCAGGCGCGGAGTTCCTGGTGCGGCCAGCGGTCCGGCCAGCGGTCCCTGCCCTGTTCGCGGGAGCGCAGGAGGACGAGCGCGGGCATTCCCTGCTCGTCCCCGTCGGCCAGCAGCTCGGGCAGCGCGGGCAGTGGCGCCACCGCCGCCACGTCGTCGAGCACCAGGGTCATTGGTGGGTCGAGCCGACCGGCGGATGACCGTACGGCCATGCGGCGGCCGTGCTCGACCACGCTTGAGGCGAGAGCGGTGAGCAGCGGCATCGCTCCCGGGCGAGTGCGCGGATCTTCGATCGGCTCACCCACCACATAGAGCGTGCCCCCCTCGGCAGCGAAAGAATCCAGTGCGAGCGAGTCGGCACGGTTGGGTGTGCACGCGTCGCGGATATGGACGGAGGAGAGGGAGCTCAGCGCGCGGGTGGTCAACTGCTGCGCGATCTCGCGGCGTTCGGGGTACGCGGTGAGGGCCGACTCCAGCAGACCCGCGAGGCCCGACGCGGCTTTGGGGTGTGTACGCAGGAGCCGTACGGCGTCGTGGGCGTTGCCACCCTGCGCCCAGCGGTGCACCTGTTTGAACGGCCGTCCGTCGACGGCGGCGGCGTGCAGCCAGCAGCGCAGCAGGGTCTGTGCCGTGTCGGCCATGGCGGCGTCGAGCCGGGCCGGGGGACGTACGGGCGCCAGGAGCGCGAGAGAACGCGCGGCGGCGGTGTCGGCGTCCTCGCAGCCCGTGGTGGGCGACCAGTGGAGGCGGGCCGGGGTGTCGCAGAGATGGCCGGGGTCGTAGAGGAGGACCGGGCCGAGTTTGGCGCGGGCGTCCTTGGTCTCGGCCCAGACGGTGGGGTCGGAGGTGACGACGAGCGCGGGGCCCTCGGCGTCCTGGATGGCCTGTACGGCGGCGGGCCGGCGGGTGCTCGGGGCGCCGTAGCGGACGTGGGCGTACGGGGCCGTACGGGGCGCCGGGACCGGTGCCGGCGGGGGCGGGGGTGCCGCGAGGGGCGGGGTGTGGTGGGGCTGTTCGACCGGGGTGGGTGGTTGCTCGACCGGGAGGGGTGCGGGGGTTGCCCGTACGTGCTCCTCCTCCGCCCTCGTCCCGTTCGTCTCGTTCGCGTCGGCGCGCTCGCGTGCCTGTTGCCGTGCCCGCTCGCGTTCCCGGAGCCGTACCGTACGCAGCGCGCGCCAGCGGGCCACCGTGCCCAGCACGAACACCGCCAGGACGGTCGCCACCATCAGCTCGCCGATGAGCAGGCCCCAGAACAGCCCGTATCCGGAGAGCTCGCCCGGCGGTGTGTCCGGCCAGGCGGCCGGGAGGTCCTGCGGGGCCGAGACCAGTTGGCGTACCGCCGACGGCGTACGCATGAAGGTCACCTTCTGCGGCCACGAGCCGTGCGCGAAGAGCGCGGCGAGGCCCGTGGCCGTCCAGACGAACAGCGTGATCCCGAGCAGGAACCCCAGCACGCCCAGGATCAGCCCGTCCGGGACCCCGCGCTCCGGAGCCTCCCCATGTCCCGCGGCCATGGCTCTCACGCCACCGTGGACTCTGAGGACGCGTTGAGCCGCTGCTGTTCCATCAGGATCGCGCGCTGTTCCGCTTCCCACTCGGCCGCCCGTACGTCGTCGGGCAGCCCGCCGTTGAGGGCGTCGGCGGCGTCCGAGGCGTTGGACGCCTGGCTGTTCTCGGTCATCGCGCGGTCGGTGAAGACCAGTGGTCGTTCGGCCTCGGTGACCAGGTGTTTGACGACCTGGACGTTGCCGTTGACGTCCCACACCGCGATACCGGGCGTGAGGCTCGGGATGATCTCCACCGCCCAGCGCGGCAGCCCGAGGACCTGGCCGGTGGCCCGTGCCTCGTCCGCCTTCTGGGCGTAGATCGTGCGGGTCGACGCCATCTTGAGGATCGCGGCGGCCTCCTTGGCGGCGGCGCCGTCGACCACGTCGGAGAGGTGGTGGACGACCGCCACGAACGACAGGCCCAGTCGGCGGCCGAACTTGAGGAGCCGCTGGAAGAGCTGCGCGACAAACGGGGAGTTGATGATGTGCCAGGCCTCCTCGACCAGGAAGATGCGCTTCTTCCGGTCGGGGCGGATCCAGGTGTGCTCCAGCCACACGCCGACGATCGCCATCAGGATCGGCATCGCGATCGAGTTGCGGTCGATGTGCGAGAGGTCGAAGACGATGAGCGGCGAGTCCAGGTCGATGCCGACGGTCGTCGGCCCGTCGAACATGCCGCGCAGGTCACCGTCGACGAGGCGGTCGAGGACGAGGGCGACGTCCAGGCCCCAGGCCCGTACGTCGTCTATGTCGACGTTCATGGCCTCGGCCGACTCCGGCTCCGGGTGGCGGAGTTGCTCCACGATGTCCATGAGGACGGGCTGGCGCTCGACGATCGTGGCGTGGACGTAGGCGTGCGCGACCTTGAGCGCGAAGCCGGAGCGCTCGTCCAGGCCGTGTCCCATCGCGACCTCGATGATGGTGCGGAGCAGGGCGAGCTGTCCGGTCGTGGTGATCGCCGGGTCGAGCGGGTTGAGCTTGATGCCGCCGTCGAGGGCCGCCATCGGGTCGAGCCGGATGGGGGTTATGCCCAGCTGCTGCGCGATGAGGTTCCACTCGCCGGCGCCGTCCTCGCCCTGGGCGTCGAGGACGACGACCTGGCGGTCGCGGAAGCGCAGCTGCCGCAGGACGTACGTCTTCTCCAGGGCCGACTTGCCGTTGCCGGACTCGCCGAGGACGAGCCAGTGGGGGGCGGGGAGTTGCTGGCCGTAGAGCTGGAAGGGGTCGTAGATGTAGCCCTTGCCGCTGTAGACCTCGCGGCCGATGATGACGCCCGAGTCGCCGAGGCCGGGGGCCGCGGTCGGCAGATAGACGGCCTGCGCCTGGCCGGTCGACGTACGGACCGGGAGCCGGGTGGTCTCCACCTTCCCGAAGAGGAAGCTGGTGAAGGCGTCCGTGAAGGCGGACATGGGATCTCGCATCACAGGCCCCTATCAGCGGCGGTCGGCTTTCGAGCGGTGCTCGGCGGGTGGTGGAGGTGGCGGTGGGGGGCGGGGGCTCCGGTGGTCGTCGGTCGGCGGGCGGTGCTCATCGGCGGATGCCGGTGGCGAACGGCAGGGTGTTCACGAACGCCCGGTGGTGCTCGCGGTCGCACCATTCCAGCTTCAGATACGACTTGCCGGCGGACGCCCGGATCGTCCGCTTGTCCCGGGCCAGGGCCTCGGGCGAGCGGGACGACACCGTGATGTACCCGACAATGTTGACTCCGGCCGCGCCACTGGCGAGATCTTCACCCCGTTGGTCGAGCCGGCCGTGGGCCGCGATGTCGCGCGGGTCGACGGTGCGGTTCATCTTGGCGGCGCGGCTCGCGTCGGCCTCGTCGTTCGTCTTCTCCGTGAGCATGCGCTCGATGGCGACCTCGGTCGGCTCCAGGTCCATGCAGACCGCGACCGTACGGATCACATCGGGCGTGTGGACGAGCAGCGGGGCGAGGAAGTTGACGCCGACGGGGGTCATCGGCCACTCCTTCACCCAGGCCGTGGAGTGGCACCAGGGCGCGCGGGTGGACGACTCGCGGGTCTTGGCCTGGAGGTACGTGGGCTCCATGGCATCCAGCTCGGCGGGCCAGGCGTTGCGCTTCGTCATGGCCTGGATGTGGTCTATGGGGTGGTCCGGGTCGTACATCGAGTGCACGAGCGAGGCAAGCCGCGCCTGCCCGAGCGGCTGCCGGACCCGGATGTCGGCCTCCGCGAGGCGGGCGCAGATGTCGGTGAGCTCGCGGGCCATGACGACGGCGAGACCGGCGTCCTTGTCGAGCTTGCGCCCCCGGCCCTTGCCACCGGCGGCCTGGCGGGTGGCGCGGGCCATGGCCTGGCCCTCGGCGGCCAGTTCACGGGTGTAGTGCATACACGCGACGAGATAGGCGCGGTGCTGCTCACTGGAGGTGGAGACCATGGACTGGAGCTGCTCGTACGACTCCTGGAGCCAGCCGGGGGACGCGGAGTCGCCCCGCTGGGCGACGTCCTTGGCGTGTGCGTCGGGGTCGGCGGGGAGCGTACGAGCGAGCATCTGGAGGCGGGTGACGAAGCCGTCGCCGTTGGCGACATGCTTCAGGAGCGTGCCGAACCGGTCGACGAGCGCTTCCTGGTCCTCGCTGTCGCGCAGGCCGACGCCGGGGCCCTCGATCTCGATGGCGGCGGTGACGGTGCGGCGGTCGGCGTGCAGCAGGACGGCGATCTCGTCGGGGCCGAAGGGCGCGGCCAGCCAGTTGATCCGTCCGATGCCGGGCGGGGGGCCGATCTCGACCTCGCGGCCGTCGGCCAGGGTGCCGGACTCCATGGCGGCGGAGCGGTAGGTGGTGCCGTTGCGCAGGGTCCGTTTGAAACTGCGGTTGATCTCGAACCACTTGTAGACCGTGCGGTGCTTGTACGGGACGTACACCGCGGCCAGCGCGAGGAGCGGGAACCCGAGGAGCGTCACGATCCGCAGGGAGAGGACGGGCACGACGAGCCCGCTCATCATGCCGAGGAACGCGCCGGCGATGATCAGCGCGATCTCGCCCGTCTCACGGTTCTTGCCGACGATCGCGTTCGGCCGCGCACGGCCGATGAGATACGTACGGCGGGGCGCGACCGCATGGGACTGAGTCGTCAACGCCCTCCACCTCCTGTGCTGTTGTTACCGGTTCCGCGGTTTCCGTGGCTGCGGCTGCTGTGGGGGGTGCCGCTGGTGGGACTGCTGGGGCGGGGGGCGGGGGCCGGCGAGGGGACGCTGCCACCTCCGCCGCCTCCGCCACCGCCGCCCGAGGGACGGCTGCTGTGGGCCGCGACACCGCCGGAGACGGGGTTGGAGGGCCGGGCACCGCTGTTGCCGCTGTCGCCGCCCCCGCCGCTTCGGCCGCTGTGGGTCTTGATGCCCTGGGAGACGACACCGGCGGGCGAACTGATCACGGCGGCGGCGCGGCCGCCGGCGGTGGACAGCTTGAGGTTGCTGCGGGCGCTCGCGATCTCGTCGCCGAAGCCGGGGACGAAGCGGTAGATCATGGCCGAGGCGAAGATCGCGAGGATGATGATGGCGAGCCCGGTGACGACGGCCGAGAAGGAGTCGGGGCCGTCGTCGGAGGTGAGCGCGCCGGCGAGGCCGAGGACGATGACGATCACGGGTTTCACCATGATGACCGCGATCATGAGGCCGGCCCAGCGGCGTACATGGCCCCACATGTTCTTGTCGACGAGCCCGGCGTAGACGACGACGCCGAGGAGGGCGCCGACGTAGAGCAGGATCGCCCGGATGAACAGCTCCAGATAGAGGATGCCGGCGGCGAGGATCGTCACGAGGGACACGACGATCAGCATGATCGGCCCGCCGCCGATCTCGGTGTCCTTCTTCAGCGCCTCGGAGAACGTCCCGAAGAACACGTCGGTCTGCCCGCTGGTCCCGCTGGCGACGACGTCGGTGACGCCGTCGGTGGCCGAGACGAGGGTGTAGAGGATGAGCGGGGTGAAGGCGGAGGCGAGGACGGTGAGCCAGAGGAACCCGATGGCCTCGGAGATGGCGGTGGTCAGCGGGACGCCGCGGATGGCGCGCTTGGCGACGGCGAGGAGCCAGAGGATGAGGGTGAGGATGGTGGCGGCGGCGAAGACGACGGCGTACTGGGCGAGGAAGGTGGTGTTGGTGAAGTCGACCTCGGCGGTCTCCTTGACGGCCTTGGAGAGGGTGTCCACGGTCCAGGAGGCGGCCTCGGCGCAGCCGCGCGCGAGGGCGGTGAGGGGGTCGACGACGTCGGTGGGGTCGTTGAGGGGGGAGTTGCGGGAGGAGGAGCCCGCGTCGCCGTTTTCGCAGAAGTCCCGGGCGGGCCCGACGATGAGATCGCAGTTCTCGTCGTTGGACGCCGAAGGCGAAGGCGTGGGCGAGGGTGTCGGCGCGGCGACGGCCCGCGTCGCCAGTAGGACGGCGGACGTCTGCACCGCGGCGACAACGCCGACGATCTTGAGCGAGAGGCGACGGCTACCGGGCATAGGTGAAGCCTCCGTACTCCGCGACTGCCTTGCTGATCTCATCGGCGTTGGAGGCCGTGCGGTCGGTGTTGACCGGCGCAGGACCGTCCTTCTGGGCGAAGCTCTCGACCTTCCAGTCGTCGCTCACCCACTGGAGCTTGAGTGTCATGGTGAACCAGTCGTTGGTCACCGGATTCGTGGAGCTGACGCCTGCCGTGCCGAAGACGCCGGTGCACCACACCTCCACGGTGGCGGAGGCCTCCGTGAACTGCGTGATCTTCGTCCCGACCGGGGCCGTCCGTGAGACATAGGTCAGACCCTCGGCGGCGTTGCCCTTCTCGTCGAGACCGATCTTGTCCAGGAACGCCTTGTCGTAGGCGGCGTTGAACTTCGCCTCAAGGTCCGCGGCCTTGTCGGGCGCGAAGATCTGACTCATGATCCCGCCGCGGGCGTCGGGCCTCAGGATGTCGGCCGACACCAGAGCCACCGCGTAGTTCGCCGCCGCGCTCTCCGCCCCCTGTTCGTCCTTCGCGAAGCCCGAGGGGATCCCCCCGTTCTTTCCCGTCACCGGCTTCACCCCGGACGCCGCCGTCGGTTGTGGGCCCGAGGCGCCCTCGCCGCCGCCGGTGGTCGACGCGCTCGTGTCGTCTCCGCCGCCCTCGCGGTTCGCGAACGCGATAGCCGCGATCAGCAGCACCACGACACCCACCATCGCGATGAGTGAGCGTGAGCTCCGCGGGGGGCGGCGGGCGCCGCCGTAGCCGTCGCCCGTTCCGCCGTCCGGCAGACGCGTGCGCGTCTGGCCCATCCCGCCGAAGTTGTCGTCCGTCCGGCCCGGGTCGTTCCCGTGGCCGTGCTCGTCGCCGAAGCTCATGCCGCGTCCGTCCCCTCGACCGGTTCGACCGTGTGCGGTCGCGCTTGCGGTACCGCGTGGCAGGACGGTAGCCGCACTGGTTTCCGCGCGGACGCGGTGTGGTGACTCGACATCAGGGAGACGCAACCTCGGCGGATGGGCGCGACGGACGGATGGTGTGGGGACGGATGGTGTCGATTCGGATGATGTAGAGGGTGGGCCGGGCGTACCCGGCGCGGATCTGACCGATGTGACGCTAAACAGCCATCCCGTACACAATCGTGAAGACTGTTCCGAGGGACCCGATGATGAAGACGCCGGTCAGTCCGGCGACGATCAGTCCCTTGCCCTGCTCCGCGCTGAAGGTGTCCCGCAGCGCGGTCGCGCCGATACGCTGCTTGGCCGCACCCCAGATCGCGATGGCGAGACAGAGCAGGATGGCGATGGCCATCACCACCTCGACAATGATGCGAGCTTCCGTGCCCAGGTTCCCGAAGGGCCCCCAGCTCGGAGCGATACCACCGATGATGGTGTTGATGTCGCCCTTCTCGGCTTCCACGTCCATGCAACTCACCGCCCCTGTTGGGTTGTTAGGTGACCGTGCCCGGCGGCACGGGTCGCCTTCTATCTTCGCTGATGGAACCGGCCTCGTATGCCGACTTGGCGGGTCTCTTTACCCGATCCCCGCACGTTTGACCGATCCGACTGCCCTGACCTGCGTCGTGAACCGGAGTATGCCCGTACGCGTACGGTCACTCTGTGTATCACGGAGAGTGACTCCGGGCAATGATTGGCGTTGTGCACTCTTGAGCCCGCCGCGGTTCGGTGTCCGTTCTCCATTCGTGCGCCATCCGTGCATCCCCTGCGGGCGGAACCACCGACCACCGTACGGGTGAACCTGCGCGGGGCGCCTCGGCGTTGCCGGACGCGGCCGATGCCAACGGGGAACGGGCCTTCCGCCCTCCCGTGGCCCCTCCGGCCGTTCCTTCCTCTTCTTTACGCGCGGCACGTGCCCGGTCCCGGGTTGGGACAGTGCCACCCGACATCCCGGACAACAGAGGACAGGGGCGGGTGGCATGGCGGGCTATTCGGGCGGTTTGCGGGCGCTGGCCGACGAGGCGGGCGCGGGGCCGGAGGCCTCGGGCGCGGCGGCGGGGGAGCGGCTGAGGCACAGCGACGGGCCGTGGACCCGGGCGGCCGGCGGGGCCGAGGTGATGCGTACGCAGATGGCGTATCTGAAGGCGGAGTTCGAAACAGCGCACGAGGGCGTGGCGGGCGGTGGGGAAGGGCTGAGCGCCGTCCGGGCCCTGGCGATCGTACGTACGTCCTGGGAACGGCGCATCGAGGCAGCCCGCGACGAGTGCGGAGGACTGGCGGGCCCGCTGCGGGCGGTGGCGAGGACGCAGGGTGAGCAGGACGCGGGGACCAGGTCGGGGATCGCGGGCGTCGACGCGGGGGCGGGTCGGTGAGCGGGGTGGTGAGCGGGTCGGTGAGCGGCGGGCTGACCTGGGCGCAGTTACGGGAGGTGAGATGCGCCGAGCTGGAGGGCGCGGCGGACGGCTGGGGCAGGGCGAGCAACCGCGCGGACGCGGCACGTGACCGGATCGACAAGCAGCTGCTGGTGGGGCTGACGGCCTCTCAGGAGGGCGAGGCGGCGAAGGCGGCGGTGGGGCGGCTGCGGGCGCTGGGGCGGAACTTCCAGTACATCTACACGGAGTGCGGGCTGGTCCGTACGACGCTGAACAGCCTCGCCCAGGATCTGCGGGGCCCGCAGCGGCAGCTTCAGGACGCGCTGGAGGAGGCGGGGGGCCTCGGCTTCACGGTGGGGCCGGACGGGTCGGTGAGCTATCCGGCGGCCGGGGAGGACCCGTTCACCAAGGAGAGGTTGCGGGGCGGTACGGCGTCGGGCCGGGCGTATCTGCGGTCGGCGCCGCCGCCGGGGTTCACGAGCCCGAACCCGCTCGCCGCGAAGGCGCAGGGCATCGCCGACCGGATCGCGGGCGCGCTGGGCCGGGCGGCGGAGATCGACGCGCGGTACACGGAGACGCTGCGGAAGCTGACCGCGCGGGACGGTCTGAAGGTCACGGACGCGATGTGGGCGGACGCGAGCGCGGACGCGGTGGCGGTGCGGGCGCTGACGACGGAGTACCTGCGGGCGGCGATCCCGCTCGACGCGTCGGCGGCGGAACGCCTCGCGTGGTGGCAGGGCCTGACGGCGGAACGGAGGGAGGAGTACCTGGCGGTCCACCCGGACGTGATCGGCAATCTGGACGGCATTCCGTGTGCGGTACGCGACACGGCGAACCGCGACAACCTGGCGCTGCTGATCGGCACATTGGAGGGGGCGGACGACGACAGGTCGCGAACGATGCTGGCGGGCCTGAGTTCCATCGACGAGCAGCTGCGGGCGGGCGGGCATCCGCCGATGTTCCTGCTGGGTATCGGGGACGAGGGGAATGGCCGGGCGATCGTCTCGTACGGGAATCCGGACACGGCGAGGAATGTGTCGGCGTATGTGCCGGGGCTGGGGACGGGGTTGGACGAGGGGTTCGCGGAGGACGATTTGAAACGGGCGAGGGATATGTGGGCGGGTGCGCAGGAGTACGACGCGTCGACGGCGTCGATCGTGTGGCTCGGCTATGACGCGCCGCAGCTTTCGCTGGACGATGTCTCGGGGAATTCGGACGTGATGTTCACGGACCGGGCGGAGGCGGGGGCGTCGGCGTACGGGGGCTTCATGGCGGGAATCGCGGCGACGAACGGGAACGAGGATCCGCACATGACGGCAGTGGGCCACTCGTACGGCTCCCTGACGGTGGGCCAGGCCGCGCAGCGGGACGGCGGGATTCCGGGGGTGGACGACATTGTGCTGGTGGGCAGCCCGGGAACGGGCGCGGATTCCGCGGACGATCTGGGAGTGGGCCGGGCCCATGTCTACGTCGGCGCCGCGGAGAACGACCCGGTGACGCACGCACCGGCGAAGGCGGAGGCGCGGGGCATGGGAATGGGCGCGCTGGGGGGAGCGTCGGCGGGGGCGGTGCTGGGAGGTCCGGTGGGGGCGGCGTTAGGTGGGGCGGGGGGTGCGGCGGCGGCGTACTTCGCGCAGGACGCGCAGACGAGGGAGAGCGAGATCTGGTTCGGCACGGATCCGGCGCACGAGGATTTCGGAGCGAGGAGATTCAGGGTGGATGACGGGCCGCATCCGGTGGTGGGTGGGGTGGCGGCGCATTCCAACTACTTCAACCCAGCGAAGGACGTCACGTCGGCCGACAATATCGCCAAGATCGTCGTCGGGAACTACCGAGACGTTCAGTTGGACGGGCACAGGAGGGGATGAGAATGCGGCGCGCCCTTGGACTTCTGTTGGCATGTGCCACGGCGGTCGGTTGCTCGACGTTTGACGGCTCAAAGGCGGATGGGGAGCGAGTTTTGAACATGCAGGAGGCGGCGGACCGCGCGGATTCCATCCTTGAACGAACGTTCCAGGCGATCAGGCCCGGAGTCCGGTGGACGCACGGCGAGACAACATC
This sequence comes from Streptomyces sp. NPDC058653, assembly GCF_042716895.1. NCBI lineage: Bacteria > Bacillati > Actinomycetota > Actinomycetes > Kitasatosporales > Streptomycetaceae > Streptomyces > Streptomyces sp. NPDC058653. The sequence continues at coordinate 16,312 of NZ_JBHXRM010000002.1, forward strand.
GGGGAGCTGTGACCTGTCGCGTCGTCGGGCAGTGATGACGATCATCTCCGAGCAGCGGCGTGGTGGATTCCTCGGAGTGATCGAGCGGTCCTGGCGCAAGAGCGGTTACGAGATCACCTCCGTCAACAGCAGCCCGAGGTTCCCGGCCATCTATGCCAAATCCGCTGACGGCTTCGGAATCAGACTCAGCATCGGCGGAGAGGGCCAGGCCTTCTTCGAGGTCGCGACTCCCTGCGTGGAGAAATCTGCTGTCGCGGACCCTACGGCAGAAACCGATGGGCCCAACTATGCCGGCGGTCCGATTCCTCGCCCTGACGTCCACGACGAATTCTGGTCCGCCACCGCACCCCCGCCACGCCCCTGACTTACAGTCAACTTCCCATGACCCGCCCCCGGCCCCTGTGGCACAGTCGTTCTCGTGGATGCCCTCAGAGCGCAGGACCCCGCACGCATCGGTGACTACGTGCTTCTCGCGCGGCTCGGGGCCGGTGGGATGGGGCAGGTGTATCTGGGGCGGTCGCCCGGGGGGCGGCTCGTGGCCGTCAAGGTCGTGCGGGAGGAGATCACCGAGCATCCCGAGGCTCTCGCCCGGTTCCGGCGGGAGGCCGAGACCGTTCGCGCCGTGCGCAGCGCGTACACCGCGAACCTCATCGACGCCGGGCTGGACACGGCCCCGTACTGGATCGCCACCGAGTACGTCACCGGCCCCACCCTCGCCCGCGCGGTGCGTGAGCGGGGGCCGTTTCCCGCCGGGACCTGTCGGCGGCTGATCGCCGCCATGGCCGAGGGGCTCGCCAGCGTGCACGCGTACGGCGTCACGCACCGCGATCTGAAGCCGCAGAACGTTCTCCTCGGTGCCCAGGGGCCCCAGCTGATCGACTTCGGGATCGCCCGCGGCGCCGAGCAGACCGCGCTCACGCAGGACGGGCAGGCTCCCGGTACGCCGGGCTACACCGCCCCCGAGGTGATCACACGCAACGAAGTCGGTGACGCCGCCGACATCTTCGCTCTCGGCGCGACCGTCGCGTACGCGGCGACGGGGCGCGCGCCGTTCGGCGTCGGGGATGCCGCAGCCGTGAGCTACCGCGCCGTGCACGGGGAGATCGACATCGTCGGGGTCGAGCCCGGTCTGGCCGTCCTGATCAGTGACTGTGTCGCCAAGGACCCCGGCCGGCGGCCCGATCCCGCGGAGCTTATCCGGCGGTGCGCCGTCGACACGGCCCTCGTGGACGATCCCGCCTACCAGCCGCTGGTCGCCATGGCGGACGTGGTGCCGGAGACACCCCAACGGCCCCACCGGGCGACCCCGGCGATACACGACCTTCCGACCCAGGGGCCTCCGGGGCCCTCCGGACCTGCGCCGTCCGGCCGGACACGCTTCTCCCGGCGCGGTACCCCCTGGCTCGTCGCCGCCGGTGTGGGCGCCGTCGTCGGGATCTCCGTCGCCACGGCCGTCTGGCTGCTCCCGGGGAACGGGGGCGACGGTGCCGGGAGCGGGGACGCCGGCCCGAGCGGCCGGGCCTCCACGAAGGACCCGGCCGGCGGCGACGGGCCGAAGAAGCCGGCCGCCGATCCGACTCCCGACGGTCCTCCTCGGTACATCCAGGACATCGGCACCTCGCGCCACGCCTGGAACGGGCTCAGGGAGAGTTGCAACCTCCCCGGAGAGGAGGAGCCGCCCCTCCAGTTCCAGTACTCCGTCACCACCGCCGAGACCGACTACACCGGTGAACTCCCGCCCGGCAAGGTGGAGATCGGCTACCGGCTCAAGTACGAGGAGCCGAACCTTCCGCCGTACTACCTCTCGGTGGAGGTGAAGCCGCCCCACCGGATCGACGCGAACGGCCGCCCCGGCACGTCGGACCAGGTCAGCGATCAGTTCGGGTTCATCGGCAGGGCCGCCGATCTGTACGAGGGGGACGAGACGGAGTGGACGTTCCTCACCTACCCCGACGACTTCTCCTTCCGGGCCGACGGCAAGGTCCGCCCCGCGCTGCCGCTCTCCGACGACCCCGGCGAGTGGACCGTGGTCTACCACCACGCGGCCTCGGACACGGAGCACAGGAGCGTCCTCTGTACCGGGTTCATGTCAACCGACACCCTGTCCGAATAGAACCGACACGACAGTCGGGAAAATGGCGGTGAACGTGCCCGGGATGGGGGAGGGTTGAGGAGTGCGTAAATTCTGGATCGGCGGTGCGATCGGGCTCGGGCTGAGCCTGGGCTTCGTCGCGCTGCTCGTCGTCGGGACGTTCTCCGCCGCCGCCGGGCTCGGCGGCGCCGGAGGCGGGGCGGTCGCGCTGGCCAAGGGCGCCGTGCCCGCGCAGTACCAGCGGCTGGTGCAGGACTGGGGCAACCTGTGTCCGGCGATCAATCCCGCGCTGCTCGCCGCGCAGCTCTACCAGGAGAGCGGCTGGGACCCCGACATCGTGAGCCCGGCGAAGGCCCAGGGCATAGCGCAGTTCATCCCCGGGACCTGGGCGGCGCACGGGGTCGACGGGGACAAGGACGGCGACCGCGACGTCTGGGATCCGCAGGACGCGATCCCGTCGGCCGCGACGTACGACTGCAAGCTCGCCGGGTACGTCGACGACGTGCCGGGCGACCGGACGAAGAACATGCTCGCGGCGTACAACGCGGGCGCGTACGCGGTCATCAAGTACGGGGGCGTCCCGCCGTATCCCGAGACCCAGAACTACGTGAAGGTCATCACCACGCTCCAGCAGAGCTTCGCCCGCCCCGTCGGCCGCGTAGAACCCTCCCGTCAGGCCGCCGGTGCCATCTACTACGCGCAGAAGAAGCTTGGGACCAAGTACCTGTGGGGCGGTAACGGGACCCCCGAGCAGCAGGGGCGGTTCGACTGTTCCGGGCTTACTCAGGCCGCGTATCGGTCCGTCGGGATCGAGTTGCCGCGTGTGGCCAACGATCAGTACAACGCCGGCGAGCATCCCTCGCGCGATCAGCTCATGCCCGGCGATCTCGTCTTCTTCTCCGACGACCTCACCAACTCGCGGGCCATCCGGCACGTCGGCATCTATGTTGGTGGCGGGTACATGATCAATGCTCCGTACACCGGCGCCGTGATCCGGTTCGACAAAATCGACACTCCTGACTACTTCGGAGCGACCAGGGTCACCGAAGACGGCGCGAAATCGCTGCCCACCGATCTGCCCACGCAGCGGAAGTCCGATACGTAAAACGGCTGACGGGGAGTCGATCCGACGGGTCATGGGACGGGCCGCGAGTTGACGCCCGGAAGGGTGGAGTCGGGGCTCCCGCGGGGTGCGCGTGGCCGGAATTCTTCGGTCGTTCACCCCTCTGAGCTGGGACGATGTGTCACTCTTCGATAACGTCCTGGAGATCGTCCGGTGAAGTCTGGAACCTGGTGGGGTATCAGGCCGTTCCCTGGACTGGGGCTGTGGCGTTGATCGCGCAGCACTGACCGCATGCACCACGGGGGTTGGTGGAAGCGACACGCCCGGAGGCGTGTCGTGGTGGGCAACAAGGCAAGGGGCCGCAGCGCATGGCTGGACTCGCTATCGATGGGTCGAACCCCGACGTCAGTCTGCTCTACGACATCAACGGTCTGGCCGAGTCGGCGCCCGACTGGCTGGACCGCGCCACGGAGGTCGCGGGCAGGTACGGGATCATGATCGGGCTCGTCCTCGTCGCGCTCTGGTGCTGGTGGAGCGTGCGGCGGCGAGGGGCGGCGGAGGATTCCGTGGCCGCCGTCGCCGGGCTGCTGTGGGCGCCGCTCGCCGCCGGTGTCGCGCTGCTGATCAACATCCCGATCCGCGAGTTCGTCGGCCGCGACCGCCCCTTCGTCGACCACCCGGGGCTCGACGTCCTGGTGCCCGCCCGGACCGACTTCTCCTTCGTCAGCGACCACGCCACGATGGCGATGGCCCTCGCCGCCGGCATCTTCGTCGCGCACCGCGGCTTCGGGCTCGTCGCGATCGGGCTCGCGCTGGTCGAGGGGTTCAGCTGGGTCTACATGGGCGCGCACTACCCGACCGACGTGATCGGCGGGTTCGCCCTCGGTACGGCCGTGGTGCTGCTCCTCGCGCCGCTCGCCATGGCGCTGCTCACCCCCCTGGTGTCGGCGGTCTGCCGGTCGCGGCGGGCGGGGCTGCTCGTACGGTCGCGGGCCGCGCGGGACGCCGACCGGGCGGCGGCGGCCGAGGCGCCCGGGACCCGGCCGCTGGGCATTCCCGAGCCGAGGCCCGACGACAACAACCTCGCCGCGTAGGGGGCGAGCGGCTCAGAGGGCTTGCGGGAAGTCGAACAGCCGGTCGGGGTCGTACCGCTCCTTCAGTCTCCTCAGCCGTCCCGCCGCCGGGCCGTAGTACGCGGTGCGCCAGTCGGTCAGCGAGGGGTCGGTGTAGTTCTGGTACGCGGCTCCCGACGCGTGCCTGCGCAGCGCGGCCTGGCTGGTCCTCAGCCACGCGCGCTGCTTGTCGCCCGAGGTGCCGGGGCGCCAGGACGCCACGTACTGCGCGAGCATCCGGGAGCCTCGGTGCACGAAGGCCGTCGCCAGCGGGTCCACCCGGTTGATCGCCCCGCCGAGCGCCGTGAGCGTGATCGTGCCCGCCCCCGCGCCGTCGGCGACCGGGATACGGCTGAAGTCCCGCACCGCCGACAGCAGGGTGTCGATGCCTGTGGGCGGGAGCGAGCGGTCGAAGAAGTCCGAGGTCGCGGCGTACGTCTCCCGTTGCAGTACGCCGTCCTTGCCCCGGCCGGGCACCGTACCGGGCAGCCGGCACTGCTCGTCGCCGAGTCCGGCGCAGCCGGCGTACGCGCGCATCGCCTCCTCGTAGTCCCCGGGGCGCAGTGAGACGAAGCTCGCCGACGAGCCCGCGCGGTCGGCGAGCCTGTCGACCGCGTTCCTGAGATCGCCCTCGGTGCCGAGGGTGAAGGCGGAGACCGCGACCGTCGGGTCCGCGCCACCGCCCGCGCCGACCGCGGCATGGAACGACGACCAGATCTCGTCCGGCTGGTCGGGACCCCACTCCTGCCAGGCCGCGAGCACCGAACGGGCCTTGGACCACGGCCAGTTGAAGTTCGCCGCGGTGCCGGTGGTGGCGGGGTGGGTCCGGAAGCGCAGCTCGGTGACGACCCCGAAGTTGCCGTTGCCCGCGCCCCGCAGGGCCCAGAAGAGGTCCTGGTTCCGCTCGGCGTCGGCGGTCAGGCTCTTCCCGTCGGCCGTCACGACGGTCGCGGAGGTGAGGCTGTCGCAGGTCAGACCGTACGCGCGGGAGACGACGCCATGACCGCCGCCCAGGGTGAGACCGGAGATACCGACGGTGGCGCAGGAACCGGCCGGGATCGTCAGACCCTTCCGGGCCAGCGCCGAGTAGATGTCCACGAGCTTCGCGCCCGCGCCGATCACCCCGTCCGACGCGGCGTCGCCGAGGCCGTCGAGCGAGGAGATGTCGATGACGAGCCGGCCGTTGCCGCTGGACCAACCGGCGTAGGAGTGGCCGCCGTTGCGGATGGAGACGGGGACGGCGTACCTCCTGGCGAAGGCGAGGCACTCCCTGATGTCGTCCTCGCCGGCGACGTACGCCACGGCCGCAGGTCTGAGGGTGTCGAAGCGGGTGTTGTAGAGCTGGCGGGCCGTCGCGTACGCCTCGTCGCCCGGCCGTACGAGCAGACCGTCCATCCCCGATCCCAGCGCCTTCCAGCGCGGGGGCCCGGCGGAGCCGGTGGGTGAGGGGGCGGGAGTACGCGTCGACGGGGGCTTGTTCGCGGGGGAGCCGCCCGGTGAACCGTTCCCGCCGTCACCACCCGTGCAGGCGCCGACCGCGCCCGCGGTGGTCAGGGCCAGTGCGCCGGTGAGCAGTGTGCGCCGTTCCATCGGACGCCTTCCCCTCCGACCCGCCGGTCGGTGATCTGTCGGTGGTCTCAGTGTGCTGCCTGGTGGGAGGTGGCGTCTCTTCTCGCCAGGTCCCGGGAGCGCCGGGCCGGTCCCGACCAGCCGCAGGTACAGCGGGCCAGTAAGAACGAGCCACGCTCGACGGTCGAGGTGAGGTGGGGGCCGTGGGGGGCGGTGGGCGGATCCGACGTCTCTTGGTCGCGCACCTTCACACCGTACTCGCGCGTGCGTTCCCTGCGCGGGGTGGTGCGTGACGACGCGCGAGGGACGTCGTTATGGGAACAGGGCGGCTCTCGGACAGGCAGCGCGAGCAACGGCGAGCGACGGCGGACAACGGCAAGCAACGGTAGGGCGTTGGGGGTTGGCAGGACGATGGTGCAGCAGCGCAGACGCAGGGGCGTGGCGGTCGTCACCGCCGCCGTGGCGGTGGCGGGAGTGGTGGCCGGGACGGGCGGTTGTTCCGGGAGCGGGGGCGCCATGGCGGCCGACGACCGGCCGGTCGGTGACCCGGCCGCGGTCCTCAGGTCCGCCGACGTCCTGGTGGATGCGCGGAGTTCCAAGGCGCGGACGTCGCTGGTGATGGCGACGGGTGGGACGCGGGTGACCATCAGGGGCGAGGGGCGGTACGACTTCCGTAAGAGGATGGGGCAGCTCTCCGTCGTACTGCCCAAGGACCCGGCCGGCGCCGACGGGCACCGGCCGATCGCCGAACTGCTCGCCCCCTCCGCCCTGTACATGAAGAACCGGGGCGCCGGGGTGCCCGAGGACAAGTGGGTGATGCTCGACTCGACCACCCTGGACGACGGCAATCTGGTCACCGGCGGTGCCACCGACCCGCTGACCGCCGCCGAACTGCTGCGCGCCGCGAAGGACGTGGTCTACGTCGGAGAGCAGGAACTCGCCGGCGTCCGCGTGTCGCACTACCGGGGCGTCACCGACATCGGGCGGGCCGCGGAGCGCGCGGCGCCGTACGCGCGGGAGGCGCTGGCCGCGGCGGCACGGGGCTTCGCCGAGGACGTCGTGCCCTTCGATGCCTATCTGGACGACGAGGGGCGCCTACGCAAGGTCAGACACCAGTTCAGCTACCGGAATCAGGGGCGTACGGTCGCGGTCGCCTCCACCACGCTGCTGTACGAGTTCGGGGTCACCTTCGGGGTCCGACTCCCCCCTAAGGACCAGATCTTCACCGGGAAGATCAAGCTGTAAATGGTCCGGACGTGCCATGCGCGTCACGCCTCACCCTCCTTACCCTAGGAAGTCGGCAGTCGACACCGCCAGGAAGACGACGACACCGGCAGGAAGAGGTGAACGCACGTGGCTCTGTCGCGCACTCCGACCGTCCAGGACCACGTGGCCCTCGCCGAGATCGAACTCTGCGGAGACCTGATGATCGCGGCGTCGGCCGCGGACGGCGAACGGCTCAGCCCGGACCGTATCGACGAAGTGCTGAACGTACGTGTGGAGCGCGGCGAGAGATCGTCCTGCCGCTGAGCCTGCTCCCGAGCCCGCTGCTCGACCCGCTTCCGAGCCCGCTCCTGGGCGCGGTTCCGCTGAGCCTCCGCCGCTGGGCTCCCGGGCGATTGTCTTCGGCCACTCCCGGCGCGCCCCGTCCGTCAGGTACGCAGCAGGCGCGCGATCGCCTTTGTGGCCTCCTGCACCTTTTCGTCGATCTCGTCACCACCCTTGACCGCCGCGTCGGCCACGCAGTGCCGCAGGTGCTCCTCCAGCAGTTGCAGGGCGAAGGACTGAAGGGCTTTCGTGGAGGCCGAGACCTGGGTGAGTATGTCGATGCAGTAGACGTCCTCGTCGACGAGCCGCTGGAGGCCGCGGATCTGGCCTTCGATCCGGCGCAGCCGCTTGAGGTGCTCGTCCTTCTGTTTGTGGTAGCCGTGCACACCGCGGTCGTGGTCGGTGACGATGTCGTCGCCGGCCGCGGCGCCCGCCCCGTCCGTGGCCGCCACCGCTGTCGTCGCCGTCGTCGCCGTGCCGGAGGTCGCGTCGTTGGTCGCCGCGTCGGCCGCCTCGGTGGTCGTCATCGCGCCCTCCTGATGGGGTGTTCGGGATGAATGTCCGAAAGGGGAGAAAATACCCCAGGTAGGTATATGATACCCAGTCGCGTACGAACGGGCAGGGGCACGTCATGATCGTCGTGTCCTATGCAGCACACTGAAGAACGCCGGTTAGCCGTGGCCGGATGATGCGCTTAGCATCAGCCTGACCGAATCCGATGTAACCCGAGGATCCCCCGTGCGCTTTCGTCTGACCCCCAGGGAGACGAGCTTCTACGACATGTTCGCCGCGTCCGCGGACAACATCGTCACGGGCTCCAAGCTCCTCATGGAACTGCTCGGGGCGGATTCCTCCGCCAGAGCCGAGATCGCGGAACGGATGCGCGCGGCCGAGCACGCGGGGGACGATGCCACGCACGCGATCTTCCACCAGCTGAACTCCTCCTTCATCACACCGTTCGACCGCGAGGACATCTACAACCTGGCCTCGTCCCTCGATGACATCATGGACTTCATGGAGGAGGCCGTCGACCTGGTCGTCCTCTATCAGGTCGAGGAGCTGCCCAAGGGCGTCGAGCAGCAGATCGAGGTGCTGGCGCGGGCGGCGGAGCTGACCGCCGAGGCGATGCCGCATCTGCGGACGATGGACAACCTCACCGAGTACTGGATCGAGGTCAACCGCCTGGAGAACCAGGCCGACCAGATCCACCGCAAACTGCTCGCCCACCTCTTCAACGGTAAGTACGACGCCATGGAAGTCCTGAAGCTCAAGCAGATCGTCGATGTGCTCGAGGAGGCCGCCGACGCGTTCGAGCACGTCGCGAACACGGTGGAGACGATCGCGGTCAAGGAGTCCTGAAACACGTGGACACCTTTGCTCTGATCGTGACCATCGGTGTCGCGCTCGGCTTCACCTACACGAACGGTTTCCACGACTCCGCGAACGCCATCGCGACATCGGTGTCCACCCGGGCACTGACCCCGCGGGCCGCGCTGGCGATGGCCGCGGTGATGAACCTCGCGGGCGCGTTCCTCGGCCAGGGCGTCGCCAAGACGGTGAGTGAAGGACTGATCGCCACACCGCACGGGCAGCGAGGGATGGGGATCCTCTTCGCCGCGCTCGTCGGCGCGATCGTCTGGAACCTGGTGACCTGGTACTACGGCCTGCCGTCGTCCTCCTCGCACGCGCTCTTCGGCGGCATGGTGGGCGCGGCGCTGGCCGGCGGGACCGAGGTGATCTGGAGCGGGGTGCTGGAGAAGATCGTCATCCCCATGTTCCTGTCGCCGATCGTCGGTCTGCTCATCGGCTATCTGGTGATGGTCGGCATCATGTGGATGTTCCGGCACTCCAATCCGCACAAGGCCAAACGCGGATTCCGTATCGCCCAGACCGTCTCCGCCGCCGGCATGGCGCTCGGGCACGGTCTCCAGGACGCGCAGAAGACGATGGGCATCGTGGTGATGGCGCTGGTCATCGCCGATGTCGAGGGTCCGGGCGACGAGATTCCGATCTGGGTGAAGGTCGCCTGTGCGGTGATGCTCTCGCTCGGTACGTACGCGGGCGGCTGGCGCATCATGCGGACACTGGGCCGCAAGATCATCGAGCTGGATCCGCCGCAGGGGTTCGCGGCGGAGACGACGGGGGCGTCGATCATGTTCGGCTCGGCGTTCATCTTCCACGCGCCGATCTCGACGACGCATGTCATCACCTCGGCGATCATGGGCGTCGGGGCGACAAAGCGGGTCAACGCGGTGCGGTGGGGGGTCGCGAAGAACATCGTCCTGGGCTGGTTCATCACGATGCCGGCGGCGGCGCTCGTCGCCGCGCTCAGCTTCTGGATAGTCGACCTGGCCTTCGGCTGAGTCTGCCGAGGGCCAGCTGCCCCGCCGTACACCGGAGCCGTGAGCCCGTACGCCCGTACCTTCTCGTACGCCCGTACATCCGCCCCCCGGTGCACAGAGAAACCCCTGACCAGGCCGCCCGCTCATGACCACGTGAAAACATGAGTGGGCCCGCCCCCTGGGAGAGAGGGCGGGCCCTTCGCCTTGCGGTGGCACCGCCATGCAGCACCGCAGGACGCTTTCGTGCCGGGCGCCTATCCGAAGCGGCCGGAGATGTAGTCCTCCGTGGCCTGTACGGACGGGTTGGCGAAGATGCGCTCCGTCTCGTCGATCTCGATGAGCTTGCCGGGCTGGCCCACCGCAGACAGGTTGAAGAAGGCCGTACGGTCCGAGACCCGCGCCGCCTGCTGCATGTTGTGCGTCACGATGACGATCGTGAAGCGCTCCTTGAGCTCCCCGATCAGGTCCTCGATCGCGAGCGTCGAGATCGGGTCGAGCGCCGAGCAGGGCTCGTCCATCAGGAGCACCTCCGGCTCGACCGCGATCGCGCGGGCGATGCACAGACGCTGCTGCTGACCGCCGGAGAGGCCGGAGCCGGGCTTGTTGAGCCGGTCCTTGACCTCGTTCCAGAGGTTGGCGCCCTTGAGGGACTTCTCGACGATGTTCCCGAGCTCGTTCTTGCGGTACCTGCCGTTGAGCTTCAGGCCGGCCGCGACGTTGTCGAAGATCGACATGGTCGGGAACGGGTTGGGACGCTGGAAGACCATGCCGACCGTACGGCGCACGGTGACCGGGTCGACGTTGGAGCCGTACAGGTTCTCGTCGTCCAGGAGCACCTTGCCCTCGACGCGGCCACCGGGCGTGACCTCGTGCATACGGTTGAGGGTGCGGAGGAACGTGGACTTGCCGCAGCCGGACGGGCCGATGAAGGCCGTCACGGAGCGGGGCTCGACGGTCATGGAGATGTCGTCGATCGCCCGGTGGTTGCCGTAGTACGCGGTCAGGCCGCTGACGTCGATTCGCTTGGCCATCTGAATCACTGCTTTCTGCGTGACCCCGCTCGGCGGAGCCGGATTTCGGGGCCTCAGCGGCCGGTCTTGGGGGCCTTCCAGCGGGCGATGCCGCGGGCCACCAGGTTGAGGATCATGACGAAGGCGATCAGGACGAGAGCCGCGCCCCAGGCGCGCGCCACCGAGGCGTCGGTGCCGACCGAGTACTGCTCGAACACATACAGCGGCAGCGACGACTGGGCGCCTTCGAACGGGTTCGTGTTGATGAGCTTCGTACCGAAGACGAGCAGCAGGACGGGCGCGGTCTCGCCGGTGATACGCGCGATCGCGAGCATCACACCGGTGGTGATACCGCCGATCGCGGTCGGCAGGACCACCTTGAGGATCGTCCGCCACTGGGGCACGCCCAGGGCCAGGGATGCCTCACGCAGCTCGTTCGGGACGAGCTTCAGCATCTCCTCGGTGGAGCGCACGACCACCGGCATCATCAGGATCGACAGGGCCAGGGCGCCGGCGAAGCCGGAGACTCCGAAGCCCAGCATCAGGTTCCAGGTGGAGAGGATGAACAGACCCGCGACGATCGAGGGGATACCGGTCATGACGTCCACGAAGAAGGTGACGGCGCGGGAGAGCTTTCCGCGTCCGTACTCCACGAGGTAGACGGCGGTCAGCAGACCGATCGGCGTGGCGATCACCGCGGCGATCGCGACCTGCTCGATGGTGCCGAGCAGCGCGTGGTAGACGCCGCCGCCCTCGTCCGTGTCGAGGAGTCCGCTCATCGAGTGGGACAGGAAGTACCCGTCCACGACCCCGGAGCCCTTGCTGAGGGTGGTCCAGGCGAGCGACAGCAGCGGGACGACGGCCAGCAGGAAGCAGACCCAGACGAGGCTGGTCGCGACCTGGTTCTTGCCCTGCCGGCTGCCTTCCACCTTGGCGGTGATCAGGTACGTGCCGCCGACGAAGATCAGCGCGGCCAGCAGACCCCACTGGATCTTGCTGTCCAGCCCGCCGACCATGCCGATCAGACAGCCCAGCACGGCGGAGCCGGCGGCGATGGCCAGGGGGGCCCAGCGAGGCATGCGCGCGCTGGAGAGCGAGCCGTGGGGGTCGGCGACGGAGGGCCGCTTGTCCTGAATCGTGTGGCTCATGCGTTGGCCCCCGAGTACTCCTTGCGGCGGGCGATGATCGCGCGGGCCGCGCCGTTGACCAGCAGTGTGATGATGAAGAGGACCAGGCCGGAGGCGATCAGGGCGTCCCGGCCGAAGCCGTCGGCCTCGTTGAACTTCGCGGCGATGTTCTGGGCGAAGGTGCCGCCGCCCGCGTCGAGGATGTGGAAGGAGAGCAGGAAGCTCGGGGAGAGGACGACGGCGACGGCCATCGTCTCGCCCAGCGCGCGTCCGAGGCCCAGCATCGAGGCGCTGATGATGCCGGAGCGGCCGAACGGGATGACCGCCATGCGGATGACTTCCCAGCGCGTGGCACCGAGGGCCAGAGCGGCCTCCTCGTGCATCTTCGGCGACTGGAGGAAGACCTCGCGTATGACGTTGGTGATGATCGGCAGGATCATGATCGCCAGCAGGACGCCCACGGTGAACAGGTTGCGGGCGACTCCCTCGTTCGTCTTGTCGAAGATGTACGTCCAGGCGAAGAACTGGTCGAGCCACTTGTTCAGACCGTCGAGGTACGGCACGAGGAAGACCGCGCCCCAGAGGCCGTAGATGATGCTCGGTACGGCTGCCAGGAGGTCGACCAGGTAGGCGATCGGGGTGGCGAGCCGGCGGGGCGCGAAGTGCGAGATGAAGAGCGCGATGCCGATGGCGATCGGGACGGCGATCGCCATGGCGATGATCGAGCTGACGATCGTGCCGAAGGCGAGGACCGCGATACCGAAGATCGGCGGGTCACCCTGCGGGTTCCACTCGAAGGTGGTGAGGAAGTTGCCCTCGTCCTTCGAGATCGCGAGGACGGCGCGGTAGGTGAGGAACGCGGCGATGGCGGCCATGATGACCAGCAGGGTGATACCGGAGCCCCGGGACAGACCGAGGAAGATCCGGTCGCCGAGCTGCTTCGTACCCGCGCTCGCGCCCTTTTGGTCAAGGGTGGGGGGTGGTGGTGCGTCGTTGGGTGCGGCTTCTTTTTCCATCGGGTCTTCTCCGGTCTGCGGAGCCGGGTCGCGGCTCCTGGCGGCGGTGCACCGGAAGACGTGGCCGGCCCCAGCGTGCTTGGGGGGGACCCGGCCCGTCCCGGGGGCAGGACCGGGTGGGGACGATCTCGCGGCCCGTGGCCGCGATCTCG
>NZ_JBHXRM010000002.1:29352-91184 GCF_042716895.1 Streptomyces sp. NPDC058653
GGGGGGGTGTGGCGGGGGGGTGTGCTTTATTTGAGGCGGCGGGCTCCGCGCGTGGGGCGCCGCGGGGCGGGGCGCCCGGCGCCCCCCCCCCCGCCCCCCCCCCCCCCCCCCCCCGGCCCCCCCCCCCCCCCCCCACGTCCGGGGGTCAGGACAGGGTGGGGACGATCTCGCGGACCTTGGCCGCGATCTCGGTCGGGAGCGGGGCGTAGCCGGCCTCGCTCAGGACCTTCTGGCCCTCTTCGCTGACGGTGTAGTTGAGGAACGCCTTGACGCTGGGCAGGGTCTCGGCCTTGTTGCCCTTGTCGCAGGCGATCTCGTACGTCACCAGGATGATCGGGTAGGCACCCTCGGCCTTGGTGGCGTAGTCGAGCTCCAGGGCCAGGTCGTTGCCCGTGCCCTTGACCTTGGCGGCGGCGATCGCCTTGGAGGCGTTCTCCGTGGTGGCCTCGACCGGCGCACCGGCGCCCGTGTCCACCTTGACCGTGGTCAGGTTGCTCGCGGTCGCGTAGGAGAGCTCGAAGTAGCCGATGGCGCCCTCGGTGTCCTTGACGCTGGAGGCGACGCCGGAGGAACCGCTGGCGGCCTGGCCGCCCTTGGCCTCCCACGACTTCGAGCTGTCGTCGTACTTCCAGTCGGACGGAGCCGCGGCCTTGAGGTACTTGTTCAGGTTCTGCGTCGTGCCCGACTCGTCCGAGCGGTGGAACGCCTGGATCGCGGTGCTCGGGAGCTTGGCGTCGGGGTTGAGGTCCGCGATCGCCTTGTCGTCCCACTTCTTGATCTTCGAGTCGAAGATCTTGGCGAGGGTCGGGCCGTCGAGGACGAGGCTGTCGACGCCGGGCACGTTGTAACCGATGGCGACGGGGCCGCCGACCATCGGGAGGTTGATGCCCTTGCCGCCCTTGCAGATCTCCTCGGAGGCGGTGACTTCCTCCGGCTTCAGGGCGGAGTCGGAGCCCGCGAAGGCGACCTGGCCCTGGGTGAACTTGGTGATACCGCCGCCGGAACCGATCGGCTGGTAGTTGATCTCGACGCCCGAGCAGGCCTGCTGGAAGTTCTTGACCCAGAGGTCCATCGCGTTCTTCTGGGCACTCGATCCGGCGGCAAGGACCTGGCCCTTGGCGTCGTCACACTTGATGGTCGACGCGGCTGCGGTCTTCTCGCCGCCGTCGGAGTCCTTCGTATTGTCGTCCGAGCCGCACGCCGAGAGAACCAGGGCGCCGGAGACGGCGAGGGCACCGAGCGCGGTGGCGCGCAGCCGGTTCTTGCGCTGAAGCTTCACTTCGGGTGTTCCTTCCAGAAGCCGCCTGTGTGCGGATGTTCGCACTTCTACGGCGGCGTGCGTCGAGATGGTGGGTCCGGCGGTGTGCCGGTCACCGTGTAAGGCTGAAATTAGGCAGATCAGGTGAAGCCGCTGACGGATGGGAATGAACGGCAGGTGAACCGTGACGGACAGCCTGGTGCGGCTCCGGTCCTGATCGCGGCCCGACACGGCGTGGCGGCCGAGAATGTGCGCCCGATCACCTCGGGGGCCGCGAACCGGGCATACCGCCTGGGCTCCGACCTTGTGTCACGGGTAGCTCGTACGGAGGAATTCGTCGCCGACCTGGTGAAGGAGGCGGCGGTGATTCCGGTTGCGCGGGCGGCCGGGGTGCGTACGCCGGCGCTCGTCACATTCGACGGCAGTCGTACGGACGCGGCGGCCCCGCGCCGGCCGGTCGAGGGGCTGCTCGCGGACGGCACGCTCGACGCGGAGGCCCGGGCGCGGGCCGAGTGGCTGGTTCGGCCGTCTTGCGGAGCCGATCCCCGCTGAGGCGCCGCGCGCGCCGTGGGCGGCACTCGCGTAGGGCGGTCCGTGCCCATTCCCGTACGACCCCCGGCCCGGCCCGACACGCAGCGCGCCGCTTGTGCGGCGGCATCGCATCCACTTTCCAACTCCCTCCTATGGGCCCCCGGTCGAGGCGTGGCCAGACTCGGAGTACCAGCGGCGGACTCGCGTCCGACGAGGCTGTCCGGCCGGGAAAGGCAAGGGAGAGGGGGAAGCGATGGGAGTCAGGCACGAGGAAGTACGGCTCCGGGTGTGGGCCGTCAGCTGTGTCGTCGGTCTGGCGGTTCTGGGGGTCTTCGGCACCTTCGTCTTCGGGGGCGCCGGGTGGATCACGGCCCCGTTCCGGGGCGCGTCCGAGGTGCGGGAGAACACCGTCGCGTCGGGCACCTTCCGGCAGTCGACGTACCAGGATTTCTTCGATCTGTGCGAGGCCGCGCAGAACGCCGAGGGGTCGATCCGGGCGCTCCAGGAGGAGCGGGGTTCGGCGTCGGCCGCCCGCAGGGGCCAGATCGACCAGTCGATCACCGCCCTGAGGTCGAGCCGGACCGAGTCGATCAACGAGTACAACTCGAAGGCCGCCCAGGAGCACCGCGCCCCCTTCCTCGACCGGGATCTGCCGTACCGCCTGCACGCGGACGCCGACAGGACGGCGTGCGCCAACTGATCACCGCGCTTCTCGGGAAAGGGGCAGTACAGCATGAGGACGATCACTCGTGTCTCCGTGGCCTCGGCGGCGGCGCTCACCCTGCTGCTCACCCTGGCCGCCTGCCAGGACGACTCCAGCCAGAGCAAGGAGACCAAGGCCAAGCAGAAGAGCTACGACCAGCTCGTGGCGAAGCAGCCCGCCGGGAGGATGGAGTACTCGCCGACCCGCGAGGCCATCAACCAGTGGGTCAGGACCTGGGGCAAGAAGGGCAAGCTCAGCTACGTCTACATCCAGAACGCCAAGGGCGAGTACGGGTACTTCGTCATGAAGGGCATGCCCGTCGCGCGCTGCCAGATGCTCACGCCGACGGAGAAGGTGGACTCCGACACCAACGGCAAGGTGGCGGTGCCGCTGCCGGGCATGGACGGCACGTACTCGGCCGGCTCGATGTGCGACACGTACTACGGCTTCGATGCCACGACGGGTGCGTTCATGGAGTTCACGGTGGGGACGAACCAGTCCTTCTTCCTCTTCGACAGGCCCATGTCGATGCCGGAGTACGCCAGCGCCAGACAGCTCGGCCCGACCTCGGTCGAGGACGTCGGGAGTCGGCGCTGAGGGGCGGGGACGTCTCGCCGCTGAATGTGCGTCAGGGCAGGCTGACGGGGTTCGGGCTGCTCGACGGCACGCCGGCGGCGTGGTCCGGGAGCGAATCGACACTCACCGGTCGATCGAGCTCTGGGAGCGCGGCGGACAGAGGTTGGGCGAGGTCGCGGTGTTCGGCAAAAGCGACTCAGGCCTCCCGCCCGCTCCTCGCGGGCAGCGCCTCCAGCAGCGCGTCGACCAGCAGACGGTCGCGCGGCTGGGTCAGGCGGTCGCGCGCCGTCGGCGGAGGGAGCCAGAGAATACGGTCCACCTCGTCGTTCGCCGCGAAGGCACCGTCCGTCGCCTCGGCCGCCCAGTAGATGACCTGCTTGGGACGGCCGTTGGCCAGATAGCTGACCGTGCCGAGCCGGGCGCCCGGGGCGCAGTGGTGCCCCGTCTCCTCCAGGACCTCGCGCATCGCCCCGGCGAGCGCGTCCTCGGCGTGCTTCAGCTTGCCCTTCGGATGCGACCAGTCGTCGTACTTCGGGCGGTGGACCAGACAGATCTCCGTACCGTCGGCGCGGTACGGCGACTTCCGCCACAGCACACAGCCCGCCGCCAGGACCGGTCCCGTCCTCGGCGTACGCGTACCGCGGCCGGCGCCACCGCCGTCGGCGGTGTCGGTCATGGGGCGGTCACCGCCCTCCGCTGCCAGATCTGGAGGAACTCGTAGCGCGCCGCCTCCACCTCGTGGCGCTGGTCCGCGTGCAGCACGCCGAGCGCGTACGCCGTCGCGGGGGCGATCCGCGGTGTCCGGGCCGCGTTCGCGGCGGCGGCGGCGGCCTCCGCCGCGTCACGGTGCCGGTCGAGCGCGCGCCCCGCCTCGGCGAGCACCGGGTCGGGGGCGCCGCCCACGGGGCGGACCTCCTGCGCGTACCGGTGCAGTCTGAGCAGCAGCCGTACCTGGTGCCACGGCGCGTCCTGCGCCTCGCCGTCCGCGGGCGTGGAGAGGCCGTGGATGAGGGCCTCCGCGTTGTACGGCTGCGCGGCGCGGGCCAGGGGCAGCACGGACACCGCGTCGAGGAGTCTTCGTTCGGCCGCGCTCTGCGGCGCCGCGAGGATCTCCGGCGCCGACGCCCCGGCGACCGGTGCCAGCGGGACCTCCGAGGCCAGTACGGCGACGGCGTCGGCCACCGCGTGGAAGCGGGACGAGCCCAGCGCCTGGAGCGCCGCCGAGTGCGCCCGCGTCCGCGCCAGCGTCAACTGCCGCTCCAGCAGCGCCCCGGCGCGCGAGGCACCGACGGTCAGGACTCCCGGAGCCGGGGAGGCGCCCGAGCCGGCCGCGCCGTCCGGACCCGTGCCCGTACCGGCCTTGCCGCTCCCGCCGTTGCTGCGGGCGCCCGGGACCGCCGCCGCTCCCGCTCCCGACAGCCGTCCCAGCGCGGACACCAGCCGGTGCAGCCGTGCCGTGCACGCGTACTCCTGCGCGAGGGTGCCGGAGAGCCAGCCCAGTTCCGTACGGAGCTGGTCCGCCCACACCGGGTCCAGCAGCACCCGGAACGTGTGCAGGCTGCCCCCGATCCGCCGTGCCGAGCAGCGCAGCGCGGACGCCGCCTCCTCGGCCGCGGCCGTGTCCGAGCCGCATTCCCCGTACAGCCGCAGGCTGCGCAGGAAGTCCCCGCACCGGGTGTTCAGATACCCGGCGAGGACCTGCCCCGCGGTGGCCTCGAAGGCCTCGTTCCCGGGGACGGGTCCGGCGGGCCGGGCCGTCCCGACCGAGCCGACGGTGTCTGCTTCATGGTGCTGCACGCCGGCGCCTCCGGGCGTCAATGAGCATTTCCTGTACGTGCCTGAGCGGCTGACCGTCCGCGTCGACGGAGTGCCGGGTCCAGTTCCCGTCGGCCCCCAGATGCCAGGAGGCGGTGTCGTCCGCCATGCCGGTCTCCAGGAGCCGGGTGAGGGACGCGCGGTGCGCGGGGTCGGTGACCCGTACCAGAGCCTCGATACGACGGTCGAGGTTGCGGTGCATCATGTCGGCGCTGCCGAACCAGACTTCGGGCTCGCCGCCGTTGCCGAAGGCGAAGACCCGGGAGTGTTCGAGGAAGCGTCCGAGGACGGAGCGCACCCGGATGTTCTCCGACAGGCCGTGCACGCCGGGGCGCAGGGCGCAGATGCCCCGCACCCAGATGTCGACGGGTACGCCCGCCTGCGCCGCGCGGTAGCAGGCGTCGATGATCGCTTCGTCGACCATCGAGTTGACCTTGATGCGTACGTAGGCGGGCCGCCCCGAACGGTGGTGTGCCGCTTCCTTGTTGATCCGGGTGATCAGCCCGTCGCGCAGCGACTTGGGGGCGACCAGCAGCCGGCGGTAGGTCTCGCGCCGCGAGTAGCCCGACAGCCGGTTGAAGAGGTCGGAGAGGTCGGCGCCGACGTGGGGGTCGGCCGTGAGCAGGCCGAAGTCCTCGTAGAGCCGTGCCGTCTTCGGGTGGTAGTTGCCGGTGCCGACGTGGCTGTAGCGGCGCAGGGTCTCGCCCTCCTGCCGGACCACGAGGGAGAGCTTGCAGTGCGTCTTCAGCCCGACCAGCCCGTACACCACATGGCAGCCGGCCTCTTCGAGCTTGCGCGCCCACTTGATGTTCGCCTGCTCGTCGAAGCGGGCCTTGATCTCGACGAGGACCAGGACCTGCTTGCCGGACTCGGCGGCGTCGATCAGCGCGTCCACTATCGGAGAGTCGCCGGACGTCCGGTAGAGCGTCTGCTTGATCGCCAGCACGTCGGGGTCGCCCGCCGCCTGCTCCAGGAACGCCTGGACGGAGGTGGAGAACGAGTCGTACGGGTGGTGCAGCAGGACGTCGCGCTCGCGCAGCGCCGCGAAGATGTCCGGCGCCGACGCCGACTCCACCTCCGCGAGGTCGCGGTGGGTGCCCGCGATGAACTTGGGGAACTTCAGCTCCGGCCGGTCGAGCGCCGCTATCCCGAACAGCCCGGTCAGATCCAGCGGCCCCGGCAGCGGGTACACCTCGGCGTCGCGGACCTTCAGCTCACGGACCAGCAGGTCGAGCACGTACGGGTCGATCGACTCCTCGACCTCCAGGCGCACCGGCGGGCCGAAGCGGCGCCGCATGAGCTCCTTCTCCAGCGCCTGGAGGAGGTTCTCCGCGTCGTCCTCCTCCACCTCCAGGTCCTCGTTGCGGGTGACCCGGAACATGTGGTGCGCCAGCACCTCCATCCCGGGGAACAGCTCCTCCAGGTGTGCCGCGATGACGTCCTCCAGCGGCACGTACCGCTGCGGGGACGCCTCCAGGAAGCGCGTCAGCAGCGGCGGCACCTTGACACGGGCGAAGTGCCGGTGGCCGCTGACGGGGTTGCGGACGACGACCGCGAGGTTGAGGGAGAGACCCGAGATGTACGGGAAGGGGTGGGCCGGGTCCACGGCCAGGGGCGTCAGGACCGGGAAGATCTGCTGCCGGAACAGGGTGAACAGGCGCGCCTGCTCCTTCTCCGTGAGATCGCCCCAGCGGATCAGATGGATGCCCTCCTCGGCCAGCGCGGGGGAGACGTCCTGCTGGAAGCAGGCGGCGTGGCGGGCCATGATCTCCCGCGACCGGGTCCAGATCAGGTCCAGCACCTCACGGGGCTGGAGCCCTGAGGCCGATCGGGTGGCGACGCCGGTCGCGATGCGCCGTTTCAGGCCGGCGACGCGGACCATGAAGAACTCGTCCAGGTTGGACGCGAAGATCGCGAGGTAATTCGCCCGTTCGAGTAGCGGGGTGGCCGGGTCCTCGGCCAGCTCCAGCACGCGTTCGTTGAAGGCGAGCCAGCTGCGCTCGCGGTCGAGGAAGCGTCCCTGGGGCAGTTCTCCGCCCTCGCCGTGGCCGTCCCGGTCGTAGGAGTCGAGGTCGCCGTCGAGGTCCGGCTCCAGGTCGGACGTGGCCGCGCCGACCATGGGGTGCCGGTGCGAGGCGATGGACCCCACGGACGGTTGCGGGTGGACCGGGATCTCGGCAGGCTGCTGGCTCATGCCTCCATTGTTCCGCGCGGAGGGCACGACGGGCGCGTCGGAACCGGCGGGGGCGAGGTAGAACCTGCCGTTCGGAGTGGGGGGCACAGCGGGCTGCATTCCGTGAGGGTCGCAAGCGCGTCTGAATGGCCGGTAACGGCGACATGACGTGCAGGGAAGCGGGGCGGGGCTCCACGGGGGCGGAACACGGTCGTACGAGGTGGGAACGGGTGAACGGCCGGGGTGAACGCACGGAGTCCCGCCCTCCCCCCGTGGGCGGGCGGGACCCGGTCCCCGGCCGGTAACCGCCGTCGGGTGCGCGGGCCCAGCGCTCCGGCGCCCCGCCGGACGGTCAGCCGTGCCGCCGGCCCAGCACCTTGAACGCGGCGAAGGCGCACGCCGCCGCCAAGGCGAGCACGATGCCCGACTCGACCAGCTGGAGGGGCCAGAAGTGCGAGGCGGGGTGGAGGTCGATGTACCGGGCGGCGGCGCCGTGCTCCGCGAGGCACCGCAACTGCACCTCGTACGGGCCGCTGCACGCCATGTCGGGAAGCCGGTCCCCGTCGGCCCCGCGCAGTCCTTCGTCCAGCCACCACCAGGTTCCGCCGGGCCGCGGATACCCGTCGAGCGGGCTGGTGGCGGTCGCGCTCGGCCACAGGTGGGCGCGTACCTGGTTCATGGCCAGGAACGCCCCGCCGACCGCCAGCAGTGCGGCCGACATCGCGGGGAGGGTACGCGCGATCAGCAGGCCCACCAGCGCGCCGGCCGCGATCCCGAGCAGGGCGTACGCCACCGGCGCGGTGCCCAGCGAGACGAAGGTGGTGGGCTCGTGCCAGGGCGTCCGGGGGTACGGACTGTTGTCGGGGACCGACGCGGCGACCCAGGCGCGGACCGCCGTCAGCGGCGGGACGAGCACCAGCACGGCCACCGCGAGCGGGGACAGCTTCGAGGCGAGCCAGCGGGCCGGGCTGACCGACTGTGTCCAGGCCAGCCGGTACGTCCCCGACTCCAGCTCCCGCGCGACCATGGGCCCGGCGACGAACGCGGCGAGCAGGCCGGGCAGGAACTGGAGGGCGTAGCTTCCGTAGTTCACCGCGCGGTCGAAGCCGTACATCCGGTCGCTGAAGTCGCTCGCGGGTGTGAAGCAGTCCGGGCGGCGGTCCGTGCCGGTGACGTCGCAGCCCGTCGCCGCGAAGTCGTCGGCCAGGTTCCCGGCCCAGATCCGGTAGGCGATCAGGGCCAGCGCGCCCGCGACCATGACGGCCGCGCCGATCAGCAGGGTGGTGCGGTGCTGGCGCACCACCAGCCACAGGGGGCCGCGCGTACCCGGTCGCGCGGAGGCCGCCCGCGGTGCCTCCGGCCGTTCTTCGAGGAGCGTGCTCATGCCGTCACCGCCGGGGCGGAGGTGGTGGCGGCGCGGTCGTTCCGCTCGGCGCTCGGGGTGAGCAGGACGGGCGCGCCCGGGGAGCGCAGATGGGCGAGCAACAGTTCCTCCAGGGAGAGGGGCAGGGTCTCCCAGCCGGGGTCGACCGGGCCTTCGGTGCGGATCAGCGCGGTGAGCTGGCGTCCGGTGGTGCGCGAGTCCACGACCGTGTGCGGTGCCAGATCGCGTACGGGGCCGTTGAACAGCCGGTGCGCGGTGAGCAGATCCTCGGTCTCGCCGCCGAGGCGTATCCGGCCCTCGTCGAGAAGCAGCAGGTAGTCGCAGGTTCCTTCGAGCTCGGTGAGGATGTGGGAGGAGATCACGACCGTGGTCCCGTGCTCCGCCGCCTCGGCCATGAGCGTGCCCATCAGCTGATGGCGGGCGAGCGGGTCGAGGTCGGCCATCGGCTCGTCGAGCAGCATGAGTTCGGGGCGTTTGCCGAGGGCGAGCGCGAGCGCGACGCGGGTGCGCTGGCCGCCGGAGAGCGTACGGACGCGTACGCCGGGGTCGAGCCGGCCCTCGGCCACGATCCGCTCGGCGGTCCCGGCGTCCCAGCGCCCGGGATTCAGCTCCCGCCCCATGCGCAGGGTCTCGCCGATCGTCAACTGCCCGTACAGGGGCTTGTCCTGGGCGACGTACGCGATGCGGTCACGGGCGCCGGCCGGGGACTCGCCGAGGACACGGATGTCTCCCCCGGTGACCGGGGCCAGCCCGGCGGCCTGGGCGAGAAGGGTCGACTTGCCGGCGCCGTTGGGGCCGACGAGGGCGCAGACACGGCCGGCCGGCACCCGGAACGAACAGTCGTGGAGAGCCCAACGGCCCTTCCCGCGATAGCGCTTGCCGAGACCGGTCGCCTCGATCGCCGCGGCTGTCATGAGAGGTCCCCCTGTTTCCGTGGGTCTGTGTCCGGGCCTTCGAAGCGTTCGTCGACGACGGAGGTGAAGAGTGCGGTCAGGTCGTCCTTCTCCAGCCCGCCCGCGCGGGCCCGTTCGGTCCACGCGGCGAGTTCGGCGCGCAACTCGGCCCGCAGCGCGCGGTGGTCGGCGGAGTCGCCGCCGAGGGTGCCGCGTACGAAGGTGCCGAGCCCCCGGCGGCCCTCGGCGAGACCCTCGCGTTCGAGCTCGCGGTAGGCCTTGAGGACGGTGTTGGGGTTGATGGCGGTGGCCTCCACGACCTCGCGTGCCGTGGGGAGCCTGTCGCCGGGTTCGAGCAGGCCGAGCCGCAGGGCCTGTTTGGTCTGCTGGACGATCTGGAGGTACGTGGCGACACCGCTGCGCCGGTCGATGCGGAATTCGATCACCCGCAAGCACCCTTTCACTAGGGAAGTAGTGAAAGCATGGAACGGAGAAGGGGCGGTGTCAACCGCACCGCCCCTCCGCGTACTTGTCTCCCGGCCGGTGAGCCGGTAAAGCCGTAAGCCGGTAAGGCCGTGAGCCGGTGAGCCCCTAGGACTCCGTGCGGTACATGAGGTCGACCTCGTGCGTCATGAAGCCGAGGCGCTCGTAGACCGTCACGGCGGCCGTGTTGTCGGCGTCGACGTAGAGCATCGCGGTCGGTAGGCCCCGCGCGGCCAGATGCCGCAGCCCGATCGCGGTGAGGGCCTTGCCGAGACCGCCGCCCTGCGCGTCGGGGCTGATGCCGACGACGTACACCTCGCCGAGCTGTTCGTCGGCGTGCACCTTGGTCCAGTGGAAGCCGACCAGCCGCCCGTCGCGCTCGGCCAGGAAGAAACCCTTCGGGTCGAACCACGGCTCGGCGACCCGGTCGTCGAGGTCCCGCTGGGTGAGCCCGCCCTGCTCGGGATGGTGGGCGAAGGCGGCGGCGTTGACCGCGAGCCAGGCCTCGTCGTCCTGGCCGGGTACGAAGGTACGGACGGTGATCCCGTCCGGCAGTACGGGCTCGGGGATGTCCAGAGGCTCCAACGGCCGCCGCAGCTGGCGCAGTTCACGGAACATGGAGAGCCCCAGCACCTGCGCCAGATGCCGGGCGGCCGACTTGCCGCCGTGCGCCCACACCCGCAGCCGCTTCCCCGAAGCGGCCAGCAACGCGGCCCCGAGCGCCCGCCCGTGCCCGCGCCCCCGGTGCGAGGGATGCACGACCAGCTCGGCGGCCGGCGCCTCCACGGGATCGGTGTCCTCCAGCTGGGCGTACCCCAGCAGCTCGCCGCCGACGGTCAGCAGAAAATGCCGCACGCCGGCCCTCGGCCCCCCGCGCAGCTGCAACCGCCCCTGCTCGGACACGGCCTGCACCCCGTCGGAACGGGCTGCCGCGTCGAGCAGTTCGAGGACGTCCCGTGCCTGCTCGGGAGTGATCTCGTCAAGGGTGTCGATCTGCCGGCCCGGGTCGGGGGCTGCCGTTTCAGTCATGCGTCGAGGGTACGGCGCCCCCGGGCGGGGCTCCCGGATTCACGCCCGGTCGCCGGCACCTCCCGACCGCCCGCCGACGGCCACTGGCAACCAGGTCGTAACCCGAACACCCCTGTTCCTCTACGCGCGTGGACTTTAAGCTGCCGCTCGCACCTCCCATCCCTCACACGGAACTTACAAGCGGAAGCAACAAGGGGACCGATGTCAGCGACACCGCAGAAAAACCGCGCGGCCCGGCGGGTGCTGGCCGCCGTGGCCGGACTCGCCACGTTCGGCGCACTCGCCGCCGCCGCGCCCGCCGCCGGGGCGCACGGGTGGGGCGACGGCCACGGACACGGGAACGGGCACGGGCACCCCGAGCCCCGCACCGTGGACGTCCAGTTGCTGTCCTTCAACGATCTGCACGGCAACCTGGAGCCGCCGGCCGGCTCCTCCGGCAACGTCAACGAGATCCAGGCCGACGGCACGGTCAAGGCCGTTCCCGCCGGTGGTGTCGAGTACCTGGCCAGCTCGCTGCGGACCGCCCGCAAGGGCCACCCGTACTCGGTCACCGCCGCCGCCGGCGACATGGTCGGCGCGAGCCCGCTGCTGTCCGGGCTCTTCCACGACGAGCCCACCGTCGAGGCGCTCAACAAGATGGACCTCGACGTCACGGCCGTGGGCAACCACGAGTTCGACGAGGGCTCCGCGGAGCTGACCCGCCTTCAGGAGGGCGGCTGCCACCCGACGGACGGCTGCTACGAGAAGGGCAAGAAGTTCAAGGGCGCCGACTTCCCCTACCTGGCGGCCAACGCCACGTACGAGAAGACCGGAAAGCCCGTCCTCAAGCCGTACACGGTCTGGAAGAAGAACGGCGTCAAGATCGGCTTCATCGGAGTGACCCTGGAGGGCACGCCGAACATCGTCACCGCCGAGGGCGTCAAGGGCCTGAAGTTCCACGACGAGATCGAGACCGTCAACAAGTACGCCAAGGAGCTCGACCGCCAGGGCGTCAAGTCCATCGTCGCGCTGGTCCACGAGGGCGGGGCCCCGGCCTCCACCTCGTACAACTACGACTGCGACAGCCCGGGTCCCGGCGACGGCATCTCGGGTCCGATCGTGGACATCGCCAAGGGCATCACGCCCAAGGTCGACGCGCTCGTCACGGGCCACACGCACCAGGCGTACGCGTGCACCGTGCCGGACCCGGCGGGCAACGACCGCATGGTCACCTCCGCGTCGTCGTTCGGCAAGGTCTACACCGACACCACGCTCACCTACGACCTGCGGACCAAGGACATCGTCCGTACGAAGGTGCAGTCGGCCAACCACGTGGTCAGCCGTGAGCAGGCCAAGGCCAAGGACATGACCGACCTGATCGCCCGCTGGAACAAGACGGCGGCCCCGATCGCGAGCGCCCCGCAGGGCTTCATCTCCGCCGACATCAACGGCCGCGGCGCCGGTACGCCGGAGCAGCCGCTCGGCAACGTCATCGCCGACGCGCAGCTCGAAGGCCTGGCTCCCGCCGACAAGGGCGGCGCGCAGCTGGCGTTCATGAACCCGGGCGGTATCCGCGCCGACCTCGTCTACGCGGCTTCGGGCGGCGAGGGCGACGGTGTGGTGACGTACGGCGAGGCGTTCACCGTCCAGCCGTTCACCAACATGATGAACGTCGTCGACCTCACCGGCGCGCAGATCGTCACCGCTCTCCAGCAGCAGGTCAGCGGCTCCAACGAGGCGTCCAACAAGATCCTCCAGGTCTCCAAGGGCTTC
Source organism: Streptomyces sp. NPDC058653 (assembly GCF_042716895.1). Taxonomy (NCBI): domain Bacteria; kingdom Bacillati; phylum Actinomycetota; class Actinomycetes; order Kitasatosporales; family Streptomycetaceae; genus Streptomyces; species Streptomyces sp. NPDC058653. Next base: position 41,950 of record NZ_JBHXRM010000002.1, read on the forward strand.
ACCTACACCCTGGACATGACCAAGGCGGGCGCCGCCCGGATCGTCACCGACTCGGTGAAGCTGAACGGTGAGGCGCTCGACCCGGCGAAGACGTACCGCGTCGCGATGAACGAGTTCCTCGCGGGCGGCGGCGACGGCTTCGCGGCGCTGGGCCAGGGCACGAACAAGCTGGTCGGCCCGGCCGACCTGGACCTGTTCAACGCCTACCTGGCGGCGCACTCCACGGCCGAGGCGCCGCTGGCGCCGCCGGCCACGGACCGGATCACGGTCATCAAGTAGTCACCGGCAGAGCGGGTCCACCGGTACAACGGGCCTACCGGCAGAGCGTGTCCGAGGGCGGCGGGACGGATTTTCGTCCCGCCGCCCTTCGCCGTCCCGAAGCGTCCTGGCCCGGTCCCGTCCGAGCCCGTCCGATCCGCTGATCCCGGCGTCGCGCCCTAGCGCGCGGCGAGCCGCTCCATCAGGGCGGCGCTGCGCGCCAGTACCTCGCGCTCCTCGCCGGTGAGTTCCAGCTCGATGGCCTGCGCGAGCCAGCCCGCCCTGCGACCACGCTCCGCCTCCAGAGCGGCCTGTCCGGCGGGCGAGAGCTCGACCAGCGACTTGCGGCCGTCGGTGGGATGCGCGCGGCGTACGACGAGCCCCTGGTCCATGAGCAGCCCGACCGCGCGGGCCATGGACTGGGGGCGTACGCGCTGGTCGGCCGCCAGATCGCTGGTGGTCATGGCCCCGTCGCGATCGAGGGTGCCGAGCACGGACACCTGGCTGAGCGGGATCCGGTCCTCGTGCTTCACGCGCCGCGTGAGCTTGCCCATCGCGTTACGCAGTTCGGTGGCGACGGTGGCGGGTTCCGGGGTGGGCATAGGGAACTTTAACCGGTGGTCGGCGGGCGTGGATGTGCCCCTGACCTGCGCAAGGGAACTGGACAGCACAACTGAACAGCAGAACTGAACAGCGAAACTGTGCAGCATTGCTGTAGAGTCGACGCTGTCGCGGCAGGCGCCAGCGTTGTCGCAGCAGAGCCGCGGCGTGCGTCAGCGCAAAGGAACTCCCATGATTTCCAAGGCAGTTGAGCCCACCACCATCCGGTCCGTCATCGCCCGCCGGGTCCTCGACAGCCGGGGCAACCCCACCGTCGAGGCCGATGTCCTCCTCGCCGACGGATCCCTCGGCCGGGCCGCCGTCCCCTCCGGCGCCTCCACCGGCGCACGGGAGGCCGTGGAGCTGCGTGACGGGGACCCCCGGCGCTGGCACGGCAGGGGCGTCGACCGCGCGGTCGCCCACGTCAACGACGACATCGCGTCCGCGGTCGTCGGGCGCGACGCCGACGACCAGGCGGGACTCGACGCCGCGCTCGTCGCGCTCGACGGTACGGCCGACAAGTCCCGGCTCGGCGCCAACGCGCTCCTCGGCGTCTCCCTCGCCACCGCGAAGGCCGCGGCGGCGGCCCACCGCCAGCCGCTCTACCGCTACCTCGGCGGCGCGGACGCCCGCCTTCTCCCGCTGCCGATGATGAACATCGTCAACGGCGGCGCGCACGCCGACAACCCGCTGGACTTCCAGGAGTTCATGATCGCCCCGATCGGGGCGGAGACCTTCGCGGAAGCCGTCCGGATGGGCTCCGAGGTCTTCCATACGCTCCGTCGCGATCTGCTGGCCGCCGGACACTCCACCGGCGTCGGCGACGAGGGCGGTTTCGCGCCCGCGCTCCGTACCGCCGAGGAAGCGCTCGACTTCGTCATGGCGGCCGTCGGGCGCGCCGGTTACCGGCCCGGCACCGACATCGGCCTGGTCATGGACCCGGCCTCGTCGGAGTTCTTCCACGAAGGCGTGTATGTGTACGCGGGCGAGGGCGTCCGCCGTACGCCCGCCGAACACGCCGAATACCTGGCCGGGCTGGTCGACGCGTACCCGGTCGTCTCCATCGAGGACCCGATGGCCGAGGACGACCTGGAGGGCTGGCGGGAGCTGACCGCGCTTATCGGCGACCGGTGCCAGCTCACCGGCGACGACGTGTTCTGCACCGACGAGACTCTGCTGCGCGAGGGCATCCGCACCGGTGTCGGCAACTCCGTCCTGGTCAAGGTCAACCAGATCGGCACCCTGACCGAGGCCCTCGCCACGGTCGCCACCGCGCACCGCGCCGGCTGGACGGTCGTCATGTCGCACCGGTCCGGCGAGACGGAGGACACCACGATCGCGGACCTGGCGGTGGCGACGGGCTGCGGCCAGATCAAGACCGGCTCGCTGTCCCGGTCCGACCGTACGGCGAAGTACAACCAACTCATCAGGATCGAGGAGGAGTTGGGAACATCCGCCCGGTACGCGGGCGGAGCGGTGCTGAACCGCTCCTGAGCATTTGGGTCTTCCGCCAGGCGCCCTAGGCGGCGAGCCTCGCCGCGAGTTCGTCCAGGTCGGCGACGAACCAGATGTCCCGGCCCCGGTTCGCCTCCCGTACGAGATCGGGCAGCGCCGAGCTGGCGCGCAGATGGTGCGAGATGTCCCCGACCACGGCCAGCCTGAGCCGGTAGGTGGAGAACTTCTGGAGGATCGCGCCGGCGAGGCCGCTGCTGAGGTCGTAGAAGCGCGCGTCGAACCGCTCGGCCGGAACGGCGATCAGTTCGGCGGCGCTGGTGAAGGCGGCGCCGACCAGATGGTCGAGCGCGTCCTGCTCGGTCGCTATAGCCGCGCCGTCGGCGTCGCAGACGAGGACGGGTATGCCGTGGTGTTCCACGAGCAGATCAGGCATGGTCCGTCTCCTGTCGGTCGGTGCCCAGCAGGTCGTTCTCCGGCCCGAGGACGCTGTCGAGGATGCGCAGCAGCTCCGCCGTGTCGGCGGCGCCGCCGAGGATCACGATCTTCATGCGGGCCCGCTCCTTGTCGTAGACCACTTGGATACGGAGGGGGTCCGAGGTGTCGCGCACGGCCCGCACCGACTGCACGCTCGCCGTGACGAGGGTGCTCAGCCGGTCCGCCGCGCGCGGACCGACCGAGTCGATCTGCACAATGCTCGACACCTCGACGTACCGCGCGCGTGACGGGCTGGCGTCCGAGGGCTCCTCGGCCTCCGGGAGGCTGGTCAGCGCCTCGAAGTCGGCCCGGCTGATGCGGTACTGCTTGCCGATCCGTACGGCTTTCAGCCGCCCGTCCCGCACATAGTTCCGCACGGTCCGCACATGTAGCCCCAACCGCTCGGCGACCTCGCCGACCGAGTACAGCTCGCGGTCACTGCTCTCCATGCGTATGTACGCTACCCCATCCTTCCTTATGAGGGTGGTTTACGGGAAGATAGGGAGCGCAGTTTCGAGGGTGACGGGGTGGATTCACCCGTACAATCCGGTTCGCGGCTTATGGGGCGGGTAGGGAGCGGCTCGTCCTTTCCCCGCGTCACCGACGGAGGCCCCCGTGCCCGAGATGAACCGCCCCTACAAGCCCGGCACTCCGTGCTGGATCGATCTGATGGTCCCCGACCAGCAGGCGGCGATCGACTTCTACAGCGACCTGCTCGGCTGGCGCGGCGAGGTCGGTCCGCCCGAGACCGGCGGGTACGCGGTCTGCACCCTCAAGGGCAAGCCGGTCGCCGGGATCATGAAGGCGATGAACCCGGACGGCACCGTCCCCGACCCGATGCCGCCGGTGGCCTGGACCACCTACCTGGCCACCGACGACATCGACGCCACCCTCAGGTCCGTGAGCGACTCCGGCGGCACGGTCATGATGGGCGCGATGGACGTCATGGACCTCGGCCGGATGTCCGTGATCGCGGACCCGACGGGCGCCGTCGTCGGTCTGTGGCAGGCGGGGAGCTTCGACGGCGCGGGCATCGTCAACGAGCACGGCGCGCTCGTCTGGAACGAGCTGACCACCGCCGACATCCCGGCCGCCTCCGCGTTCTACTCCTCCGTCCTGCCCCTCACCACGGCCCGTTCCGAGGCCCCGGGCGCCGAGGGGTACGTCGAGTTCAAGGTGGACGGGCGCGAGGTCGGCGGGATCATGGACCCGGAGAGACTTCAGCCCGGCGTGCCCCCGCACTGGCGGCCGTACTTCAACGTGGACGACGTGGACGAGGTCCAGGCCGCGGCCGTCCGCGCGGGCGCCGCTGTCCTCGACCCCGCCTTCGACACACCGGCCGGCCGGATGGCCGTCCTCGCCGACCCCCAGGGCGGAGTCTTCGCGGTGATCGCCTCGCCGGTGCCGGAGTAGCCCCGCCCCGCCCCGGCGGACCCCTTCACTCGTCGGTCGTCGTCCGCTTCGGCGAGGCGCGCCGCTCTCTGGCGGGCCGTCGGGTGGGGGAGACGCCGAGCCCGTCGATCGTCGTGGCGGCCTCGGCGTCGGTCGCGTCGGCCTCGGCGCGGTGGCGGGCCACCTCGTCGTCGGAGGGCGGACCGGGACCCGCGCTCACACGCTTCTCCAGAAACCGCGCAGTGCGGAGGGGAGCCGGGAGGCGGAGGCCAGCGTCCGCACACCGGCGTCGGTGACGTCCTCGCGATGGATCAGCAGACGCGTGAGGGAGCCGGCGAACGGCGCCTCGGCCAGCGCCGCCGCGCCGTCCGCGCCGATGCGGTTGTACCGGAGGTCGAGTTCCCGGAGCCCGTGGAGAGGCGCGAGCGCGCGCACACCCTCGCCGGTGAGCCGGTTGTGCTGGAGGTGCAGCCGCCGGATGTCGCCGAACTTCCCGGAGGCGACCAGGGCCGCGATGCCCTCGTCGCCGATGCCGCAGTAACGCAGGTCGAGCGTGTCGATCCGGCCGGTGGAGGAAGTCTCCGCGAGGCCCACGGCGCCGGGGTCGCCGACGCGGAAGTACGAGAGGTCCAGCTCGCGGATTCCGCCAAAGTCGATGTCCGGGAGAGCGCCCGCCTCGTGGAGGGGAGGCGGGAGCGGCATGTCGTTCTGGTCGGTGTCGGGCTCGTCGCGCTCGTACTCCTGGTCCGCGTCCTCGGCGTCCGCGCCCGGCCGGAGCCGTACCGCCGTCACGAAGCGGGCCCGGAGGGCATCGGCCACATGCGCGGGCGCCTCGGCCGACCAGGTGACGGCGGCCTTGGAGGGAAAGGCGTGCGGACGTGCGACGGCCCTGTCGACCAGGACCTCGCGGTGGGCGCGCCGGGCGGCGAGGTCGTCCGGGTCCTCGCGCAGTAACTGTTCGAGTTGTCTGACTCCCATGCGACGCACCCTAGGCGCGACCACTGACATTCGGCCGGGAGGCTTCCGCGGCACCCGGAGACCCTGTCCAGAGGTGACGTGGTCACGCCATAATTCGCCGCATGGTCACAGACAGCGGATCAACACCCCCCACCAGCACTGGACTTGCCCGTCGAGGAATCCTCGCCGGAGCCGTGGCGCTCTCCGCCACCGCGCTCGTCGGTACGGGCTCCGCGACGGCGGCAGCGGCCCCCTCGACGGCGACCGGGACGGCCGCCCGGGGCGCGGCCCGCGCCAAGGCCCGGCGCGCGCTCTCCCCCTCCGACTGGCTCTCGGGCATCGGCGACTCCACCCCCGTACAGCGCCTCACCCTCCCCGGTACGCACAACTCCGGCGCGCGCGTCGGCGGTGCGTACGTCGCCTGCCAAGGCACCAGCATCGCCGAGCAGTTGAACAGCGGCGTGCGCTTCCTGGACATACGCTGCCGGGCGTTCGAGAACGCCTTCCCGATCCACCACGCCGCCTATTACCAGAATCTCAACTTCGACGACGTGCTGAACGCCTGCCGGGACTTCCTCCGGGCGCACCCCTCGGAGACCGTCCTGATGCGCCTCAAGCAGGAGTACTCGACGGTGAACGACGCCGAGTTCCGGCGGATCTTCGACACCTATCTGGACGGGAAGGGCTGGCGTTCCCTCTTCCGCCTCGACAGCAACTTGCCCGCGCTCGGCGAGGCGCGCGGCAAGGTGGTCCTGCTCTCGGACCTCGGCGGGATGCCGGGCGTGCGGTACGGGGACGGCGGGCTCTTCGACATCCAGGACGACTACATGGCGGAGCCGGGCGCCAAGTACCCCAAGATCGAGGCGCACTTCCGCAAGGCCGTACAGCAGCCGGGCAAGCAGTTCATCAACTACGTCAGCACGGCCGCGCTGCTGCCCATCCGCTGGAACTCCGACCGGCTGAACCCGAGGGTCCACACGCTGATGGACAGTTCGGAGGCGGCGGGCTGGCGCGGTCTGGGCATCGTGCCGATGGACTACCCCGAGACCAGGGGCGGGCTGGTGGACTCGCTGATCCGCCACAACGGCTGACGCGGATACGGCTGAGGAATGTACGTCTGACGTAGGTACGTCTGACGCAGGTACGGCTGACATACGTACGTCTGGCGTACGTACCAGGGTTCACGACGGGGCTCGTCGAACAGGACGGTCCACCAAGGGCCGGGCCGGCGCGCGGTCACCGCGCGGGAGGCGACGCGGTGACGTCGCCCGGCCCGGTCGGCCCGGTCAGCCAGTCACGTATGCCCCCGAGGGCCTCGGGGCCGTAGTCCTCCTCGACGCCTGCGGCGAGGTCCGCCACGGATATCGCCTGGAGGGCCGCACGCCAGGCGGCGTCGGCGCCCGCCATCGCACGTGAGATGGCACACGGTTTCGTACAGGCCTCCGGCGGCGAGGCGAGCGGGCCGCGCTGCCGGATCTCCGTGCAGACGAACGCGGGCCGCTCGCCGTCGACGGCCGTGACCACATCGAGGACCGTGATCAGCTCCGGGGCCCTGGTCAGGACGTAGCCCCCCGCCTTGCCCTGGACCGATGTGACGAGTCCGGCGCGGGAGAGCGCCTGCAACTGCTTGGCGAGATAGCTGCCGGACACGTCGTGCAGCTCGGCGAGCCGGGCCGCCGGCACCGGCTCCGTCCCCGTGGTCAGAACCACGCAGCAGTGCAGCGCCCATTCGACCCCACCTGACAACTTCATACGCTCGCGCCTCCCTCCGCTTGACTCGGACAAAGGATATCCGACTAATATCCCGGACAAGAAGTATCCGAGTTTGGGGTGCGTCCTGCGAGCGCGACCGCGCGCCCGCCGGCGTGCCGGGAAAGGTGGCGGAGATGAAGTTCACGGTGATCGGCGGGACCGGACGGATCGGCTCGCAGCTGGTCCGGAAGCTGACCGACGCGGGACACGAGGCCCTCCCCGTGGGGCTGTCGACCGGTCTCGACCTGCTGACGGGCAAGGGGCTGGACGAGGCGCTGGAGGGTGCGCGGGTCGTGGTCAACGTGGCCAACTCGCCGACCTTCGACGAGAAGTCGCTCGACTTCTTCCGGACCTCCATGGGCAATCTGCTCGCCGCGGGCCAGAAGGCCGGTGTCGGGCACCAGATCGTCGTCTCCATCGTCGGCGTGGACGAGGTGCCGCAGCTGGACTACTACCGCGCCAAGGCTCTTCAGGAGGAGCTGCTCCGGCAGGGGCCGACGCCGTACTCGATCGTCCGCGTCACACAGTTCTTCGAGTTCATGGACTCGGTCATGGACTGGACCTCCGACGACACGACCGTCCGGCTGCCCACGACCCCGATCCAGCCGATCGCCGCCGCGGACGTCGCCTCCGCCGTCTTCGAGGTCGCCGTGGGCGAGCCGCTGGACGGGGTCAAGAACTTCGGAGGACCGGACCGCTTCACGCTCGACGAGCTCGGCAGGATCACCCTGGAGGCACGGGGCGACACCCGGAACGTCGTCGTCGACGAGCAGGCCGGGATGTTCGGGGCCATCGAGGGCGACGTGCTCGTCCCCAGGTCGGACGCGGAACTGATGAACACCCACTACCGGGACTGGCTGCGCGAGACGCGCTGACCGCGAGGCGTCCGGGTCGCCCGCCGCGGCCCGGCCCACCGCCGACGGCTCAACGCCCCTTCCCCCAGGGGCCGTTGAGCCGTCCTCACTCGCCCGGGCGGCTCGGCGGAGGCGTCGCGGCGCCCGGGATACGGATTGCCGCCACCGTCCCGCCGCCCGCCGCGGGGCGCAGGGCGATCTCGCCACCCGTCTGCTGCACCGTACGGGCCACGATCGACAGGCCGAGGCCCGACCCGGGCAGCGCCCGGGCCGACGGGGAGCGCCAGAAGCGTTCGAAGACGTGGGGCAGTTCCTCCGCCGGGATGCCGGGTCCGTGGTCCCGTACCGTCAGCTCGCCCCGCGCGCTCAGCGCGACCTCGATGGCCCCGCCCGGCGGGCTGAACTTCACCGCGTTGTCGAGGACGTTGATCAGTGCCCGCTCCAGCGCGGCCGGCTCGGCCCGTACGTACCAGGGCCGCAGCTCCACCTCTATCCGCAGGTCCGGCCCGCGCAGCCGGGCACGTTCCAGCGCGCTCTCCACGATCGTGTGCAGCGCGACGACCTGGAGGGGGCCCGGATGGGCGGCGTCCGGCCTGGACAGCTCCTGGAGGTCGCCGATCAGCGCGGCCAGCTCGGTCATCTGCGCCTTCACCGACGCCATCAGCGCCGTACGGTCCTCCGGGGGGATCGCGCGGCCGGTCTCGTCGCTGCGGGCGAGCAGCTCGACGTTCGTACGCAGCGAGGTCAGCGGCGTACGCAGCTCGTGCCCCGCGTCGGCGATGAGCTGCGCCTGGCGGTCGCGCGAGGAGGCGAGCGCGGCCGTCATGGAGTTGAAGGAGCGGGAGAGACGGGCGATCTCGTCCTCCCCCTCGGCGGGGATGCGCAGGCTCAGGTCCTCGGTCCTGGCGACATGCTCGACCGCGCGGGTCAGTCCGTCGACCGGCCGCAGACCGGTCCTGGCGACCCAGAGCCCGGCGACGCCCGCCCCGATGACCCCGGCGCCGGCGACGGCGGTCAGCAGCAGCGCGAGCCGGTTCAGCGAGGAGTCGATCTCGGCGAGGGGGCGGGAGATGGATACGGCGACCTGCTCACCGGTCCGGGAGACGAGAACCAGCTGGGTGTGGACCCGTACGGCGGCGCCCTCGTCGGTGGTGGAGTCGTGCAGCGCGCTCTGCTGTCTGCCGTCGGCCACGGCGATGTCCGCGTGCTGGACCTTCACCGGCTGCGAGGAGGCGTCCACGCACCGGGCGCCCTCGTCGCTCACGATCTGGATGTAGGCGAAGCCGGAGCTGTGCGGGGAGGGCTCCGCGGTCGTCCCGCACCGGGACAGCGCGTTCTGCACCAGACTGACGGGCGCCGAGGTGTTACGGAGCGAGTTGTCCAGCTCCGCCTCCAGCTGGGCGCGGGTCAGCAGCCAGCAGGCGACGGCCGCCGCCGCGACGGCCACGGCGACCGCCGTGGCGACGAGCATCGCGAGGCGGGAGCGGAGGGGCAGCGTACGCAACCGCCGGGCGAGCGAGGTCACTCGGCGCCGCCGTGCCCGCTCGGCCCGCCGGGCCCGCCCTCCGCGCGCAGCGCGTACCCCACCCCGCGCACCGTGTGGACCAGGCGCGGCTCGCCGCCGCTCTCCGTCTTGCGGCGCAGATACATCACGTACACGTCGAGGGAGTTGGAGCTGGGCTCGAAGTCGAAGCCCCAGACGGCCTTCAGGATCTGCTCGCGCGTGAGCACCTGACGCGGGTGGGCCAGGAACATCTCAAGGAGGGTGAACTCGGTACGGGTCAGCTCCACCCGGCGCGTCCCGCGTGTGACCTCGCGGGTCGCCAGGTCCATCCGCAGATCGGCGAAGGCGAGGACGTCGTCCTGCGGCAGCTCGCCGCCCGCCGAACCCGCGTACGAACTGCGACGCAGCAGCGCGCGGATCCGGGCGAACAGCTCGTCCAGCTCGAAGGGCTTCACCAGATAGTCGTCCGCGCCGGCGTCGAGCCCGGTGACGCGGTCGCCGACGGTGTCGCGCGCGGTGAGCATCAGGATCGGCACGGTCGATCCGGTGGCGCGCAGTCGGCGGGCCGCCGTCAGCCCGTCCATGCGCGGCATCTGGATGTCGAGCACGATCAGGTCGGGCTGGTAGGCGGCGGCCTTGGCCAGGGCGTCGACACCGTCGACGGCGACCTCGGTCCCGTACCCGTCGAAGGCGAGACTGCGCTGGAGCGCCTCGCGGACGGCGGGCTCGTCGTCGACGATCAGGACGCGGTGCGGATCGCCTTCGGCGGGGCTCATGTCGTCGCTCTTTCTCTCACGGCTTCCGGGGCTCCGGTCTCTTGCGCGTTTCAGCCTCGCACGTCAGGTGCGTCGCGGTCGCTGTTACCCGGCGCGCAGCGCGCTCAGGTCGGCCTTGACGGTGTTCACCGGGATGGAGAAGCCGAGTCCGACGCTGCCGGCCGTCGAGCTGTCGCCGCCGTTCGCACCGCCGGCCGAGAACATGGCCGAGTTGATGCCGATGATCTCGCCGTTCATATTGATCAGCGCGCCACCGGAGTTGCCCGGGTTGAGCGACGCGTCGGTCTGGATCGCCTTGTACGTGGTCTTGGAGGAGCCGGTGTCGCCGTTGAACTGCTGACCGCCGAACTCGAACGGCCACCGGTCGCCGCCCTGCTGTTGCTGCTGGTCCTGCTCCTTCGACACGGTGACGTCCCGGTCGAGCGCGGAGACGATCCCGCTGGTCACGGTGCCGGTCAGCCCCTCGGGCGAACCGATCGCCACGACCTCGTCGCCGACCTTCACGTTGTCGGAGTCGCCGAGCGCCGCCGTCTTGAGCCCGCTCGCGCCCTGGAGTTCGATCAGCGCGAGGTCCTTGTCCGGGCTGGTGCCCACGACGTCCGCGGTGTACGTCCTGCCGGTGCTGAGCTGCACCTTCACGGTCTGCGCGCCCGCGACGACGTGGTTGTTGGTCACTATCTCGCCGTCACCCGTGATGACCACACCGGAGCCGGTGGACTGCCCGGAGCCGGACGAGGCCTGGATCTCCACGATGGCGGGCGAGACGGCGGCGGCGACGCCCGCGACCGTGCCCTTGCTGCTCTGCGACACGGTCGTACCGCTGACGGTGCCGGTGGCGGCGTTCGACGGGTTGTCGGTCAGCGACTCGGTCAGCGCGGCGGTCCCCCCACCGACGACGGCCGCGACGAACGCGACGGCGGCGAGCAACGCGACGGGCCGCTTGGCACGCCGGGCATGCGTGGGCCCCTGCACGGGGGCTGGAGCCCCCCACCCCCAGTGCCCGTGCTGCGGATACCCGTACCCCGCGTGATGGACCCCCTGCCCACTGGGATCGTACGCAGGCGGCGGCGGGTACGCCTGGCCGCTGTCGTAGTCCTGCCGGTTCGCGTCGTCGTCGCCGCTGCGACGGTAGTTCTCGGTCATGCCACCGAGAGTCCGCCCGCAAGATGAGAGCCGTCTGAAGACGCCCTGAGAAGCCCGACAGAACCGTGTATGTCCCATATAAAGTCGGCGGGAGTGATCTACCGGGATGTGATGTCGGTCGCTTCCGTCACAACCGTTGCTGCCGTCCCTCGGTCTCGGGGGAGCGCCACAGTGCCCACACCAGTTTCCCGACGCCGTCCCGCTCGGAGACGCCCCACGCGTCGGCCAGCGCGTCCACGATGGGCAGACCCCGCCCGTCGCACGCGTCCGGATCGTCTTTTCGCCGGTACGGCCGCAAGGCGGACGCATCATGCACCTCGATCCGCAGCCCATCGGGGACCGGGAAACCTGTCGGCAGAAAGCGCGTCTCGATCTCCCGTCCTGCCGGTACGCGAGCGTGCAGCACCGCGTTGGTGACCAACTCCGACAGCACCAGGACTGCCGAGTCCTCCAGCGTGGACAGTCCCCACCCGGCCAGCGCCTTGTGTGACGCTCGTAGCGCGTATCGCTATTCACGAAAAGCGGCAAGGTTGAGTTGAGGCTGGGGCCGCGGTGAGTCGCTTACTGTGTAAAGCGGCAAGGTCGGGGTCCCCGTCAGGATCACAGGAGGACGTCATGAGCACCGGTGCGTGGGTCAGTACCTCGATGCCGTATCTGACTCCACAGCGCGAGGGCCACCCCGACGCCTGGAGCGCCGAGTTGGCAGCCCAGGGGCGGCGGGGTGGGCAGCGCATCGTGGATGCCGGTGAGGTCGCCGCGGCCGGCGAGGTGGCCGAACTGCTCGGGGTCGCACCGGGCGAGGCCGTCGTCATGCGGAAGCGGGTGATGTTCCTGGAGGACGTTCCCTGCGAGCTGACCGACACGTACTACCCCGTGTCCATCGCGCGCGGCACGCCTCTCGCTGGGACCGCCAAGATCCCCGGCGGTGCCGTCACCCTCCTTGCCCGGCTGGGACATACCGGCGCACGCGTCCGGGAGGATGTGTCCGCGCGGATGCCCGACGTGGAAGAGCGCGCGGCCCTGCGTACCGAGCCGGGCGAGCCGGTGCTGCGGCTGGTCCGGGTCACCTTCGACAGCGCGGACCGGCCTATCCAGGCCGACATCATGACCATGCCCGCGCACCGCCAGCGGCTGCGCTACGAGATCGAGACCGGGATCGGATGACGACTGTGCCGCTCAGCGACGAAAACGGGTACGACCGGCGCTCGCTTCACGAGCGGATCGCCGCCGATCTACGTGACGAGATCATGTCCGGCGATCTCGCCCCCGGCGCAAGCCTGCCCTCGACCGTACGGCTCAAGGAGCGGTTCGGCGCCTCGAACGCGACCGTGCAGAAAGCACTGCTACTCCTCAAGAACGAGCGGCTGGTCGTCGGGCGCGCGGGCGCCTCCGTGACCGTACGGGAGCACCGGCAGTCGACCGTGCGCCCCGCCTCGTCCCTGGCCCCGGCCGCCACCGGCGATCCCTACCCCTGGCTCGGGGAGATCGCGAAACGCGGCGGCCACGCCCGGAGCACGCTTCTCGCCGTTACGGAGGTGACGCCGCCGGCAGACGTCGCGGCGGCCCTTCGCCTGCCCGCCGAGGGCAGTGCGATCCTGCGGAACCAGGTACTCACGCTCGACGGCGACCCGGTGGAACTGGTCCATTCCTACTACCCGCCGCACATCGCCCGCGGCACCCCGCTGGCCGAACAGCGCCGCATCAAGGGCGGAACGCCCACCCTGCTTACCGAACTCGGCCACGGGCCCCGGCTCAGCGTCGACCATGTCTCTGCCCGCATACCGACACAGGAGCAGTACGAAGCACTCCGACTGCCCGGCGATCTGCCGGTGTTGCGGACACTGCGAGTGGTCTACGACGCCGACGAGCACCCCGTCGAGGTCACGGTGATGGCGAAGGCGGGCCACCTCTACGAGTTGCGGTACGAGTTCACACCCGAGTGACCACAGGCCTGTCGGCCCGCCGGCGCGCTCAGAAACACCCGCACGAGCGTCTGACGATCAGTGCCGACGGGAACTGCTTCACCCGTTCCCTGCGGGAGCCCGCCACCCGGAGGCCGTCGTCCAGTACCAGGTCCACCGCCGCGCGGGCCATCGCCGGGCGGTCGGAAGAGACCGTGGTCAGAGGGGGGTCCGTGAGGGCCGCCTCCTTGACGTCGTCGAAGCCCGCCACCGCCAGTTCGCCCGGGACGTCGATCCGCAGTTCGCGGGCCGCGCGCAGGACGCCGATCGCCTGGTCGTCGGTGGAGCAGAAGATCGCCGGGGGCCGGTCCGGGCCGGCCAGCAGTGTCAGGGCCACGTTGTACGCGTCGTAGCGGTTGTAGAGCGCCTTGAAGAGCCGGCCCTCCGTCGGAAGACCGGCCTCCCGCATCGCCCGGCGCCAGCCTTCGACGTGGTCGGTCACCGGGTCGCCGACGACCGGTGTCGACTCGACGCCGCCCAGGCACGCCACGTACGGATAGCCGTGCTCCAGCAGATGACGGGTCGCCAGCTGGGCGCCGCCGATGTCGTCGGTGACGACCGCGACGTCGTCGATGCCCTCGGGCCGTTCGTGCAGCAGGACGACGCGGGCGTCCCACGCCTCTATCTCCGCCGCCGCGCGCTCGCTCGGGCCCTGGCTGACCAGGATCAGCCCGGACACCCGCATACCGAGGAAGGCCCGCAGATAGTGGACCTCGCGCTCGTTGCGGTAGTCGGAGTTGCCGACGAGCACCATCTTTCCGCGCTCGGCGGCGGCCTGTTCGACCGCGTGCGCCATCTCCGCGAAGAACGGCTGGCGCGCGTCGGGCACGACGACCCCTATGAGGTCGGTGCGCCGCGACGCCATCGCCTGCGCGACCCGGTCGGGCCGGTAGCCCAGCTCCTTGATCGCGGCGAGTACACGCTCGCGCGTGGCCGGGGCGACCGGCCTCGGTCCGTTGTTGATGACGTAACTGACGACCGCGGTCGAAGTTCCCGCCAGTCGTGCCACGTCGTCCCGCGTCACCTTGGCCACGCGCGGCAGTCTACGCGGGGTGACCTACCTCCCGGCAGGCCGGACGGCCCCTTCGCGTACCTCGGACGTGTCGGCCGAGTGCGTGGTGTCCTCGTCCCCGGTTCCGCGCGTGCTCCTGGCGGCCTCGCGGGAGCCCTCGCCGGAGCCTTTGCGGGCCGGGTCGGACGGGGCGTCGGACGGTGCCCGCACCGCCTTGACCTTGGCCGCGGCCTCCGCGATGGCCTTGGCCTTCGCCTCCTCCGCCGCCCGCTCGACCTTCTCCGGGGTGACGAAGCGGTAGCCGACGTTGCGGACCGTCCCGATCAGCGACTCGTGCTCGGGGCCGAGCTTCGCGCGCAGTCGCCGTACGTGGACGTCGACCGTCCTCGTACCGCCGAAGTAGTCGTAGCCCCAGACCTCTTGGAGCAGCTGGGCGCGGGTGAACACCCGGCCCGGGTGCTGCGCCAGATACTTGATCAGCTCGAACTCCTTGAAGGTCAGGTCCAGGACCCGCCCCTTCAGCTTCGCGCTGTAGGTCGCCTCGTCCACCGAGAGGTCACCGTTGCGGATCTCCATCGGTGAGTCGTCGGTCGAGATCTGCTGACGCCCGGTGGCCAGCCGCAGCCGCGCCTCGACCTCGGCCGGTCCCGCGGTGTCGAGCAGGACGTCGTCGAAGCCCCAGTCGGCGGTGACGGCGGTGAGCCCGCCCTCGGTCACCACGAGGACCAGCGGGCAGCCGGGCCCGGTGGAGCGCAGCAACTGGCAGAGCGAGCGGACCTGGGGGAGGTCACGCCGCCCGTCGATCAGTATGACGTCGGCGCCCGGGGTGTCGACGAGGGCCGGCCCTTCGGCCGGCGCCACCCGTACGTGGTGCAGAAGGAGCCCAAGGGCCGGCAGCACCTCCGTCGACGGCTGGAGGGCGTTCGTGAGCAGCAGCAGAGAACTCATCGCCGTCCACCTGCCTGGGTCGGACAGTATTCACATGTCTGCATCGTTGGTTCGCCCATTACGTCGGTTCCTCCTCGGTCCCTGCAAGGGGGCACCTCCCACACCTGTGAGGGGGTGGGGGCGTATGTGGCACCGCTGGTCCGGCCCGCGCCCGGGGGTCGGAAAGCGCAAAAGGACCCGGGGGCTACATTGCCCGGATCCTCTCCGGAGGAGAATAACCCACGGGCGCTCGCTGTCAGAGGGTGCGAACAGCGAGTCATCGATCCGCCCGCCTGCTCCGCGGCGGCCCCGGGAAGCCTGGATGCCGTGGCGGGGCTGGGGATCGGCCATCATGGGGAGCCGGCGGAATCCAACGGATTCCTACGGGAATATTGCCGAGAAATTAGCGGGAGGAGTGCGCCATGGCAGCGGGAACCATCCGTTACTGGGCCGCGGCCAAGGCGGCGGCGGGCGTCGCCGAAGAGCCTTACGCGGCGGACAATCTGGCTCAGGCGCTCGACGTGGCCCGGGAGAAACACCCGGGTGAGCTGGTCCGCGTACTCCAGAGGTGTTCGTTCCTCGTCGACGGTGACCCCGTCGGGACCCGCGGGCATGAGACCGTACGGCTTGCCGAGGGCGGCACGGTCGAAGTGCTCCCGCCGTTCGCAGGAGGGTGAACAGCAGAGCATGAGCGACGACCAGCACGACCAGTATCGCGGGCACGGGCAGCAGGGCCGGCAGGGCCAGGGGCAGCAGGGGCACGGACGGCAGGGGCACGGCCGGAGTTACGACTCCGAGCAGTACGGGCAGCAGCAGTACGGCGTACCGGGACCGGCCCAGCCGTACGACCCCCATCAGGCGCCGTACCAGGAACCGTCGTACCCGGCGCCGTCCTTTCCGGAGCCCTCGTACCCGGAACCGGCGTACCAGGAGCCCGGCGGCGGGCAGGGCGCGCAGACCTGGGAGGGCCAGACCTGGGACACGCAGTACCAGCCGCAGGTCCAGTACCAGCAGCCCCATCCGTCGCCCCATCCGTCGCCCCACCCGTCGAACCAGGGGCACCAGGCCGCCGCCGAGACGGCCTATCTGCCGCAGCAGTCCGGCGCGCACCCGCTGCCGCCGGAGGTGCCGGCCGACGGTCACCCGCCGTACCAGCAGCCGGTCCAGGCGCCGTTCCAGGCCGCCGCCCCGGAGCCCGCGCCCGCGCGCGCCGTCCCCGCCACGGGTCCCGGCGCCCCGGCCGCCCCCGCCGACAGCTACGGCGCGCCCATCACCATGGGCAACGCGCGCATCACCGATGCCCAGCGCGCCCGCGCCGAGGGCCGCTCACCGATCATCCCGCCCGGCATCCAGCCCGCCGGGCTGACCGCCCTGCTCGGCCTGCTGCTGGCGGGCGGCGCGGCCGTCGGCCCGTACGCGCTGGCCGTCCCGCTCGTCATCCTCCAGGCCGTCACCGCCGCCGGGTGGTTCCGGCTGAACGGCATGTGGCCCGCCCGCCAGGGCATCGCGCTCGCCTTCGCCGGCGCGCTCGTCGCCGACGTCGCGGTGCTCGGCGTCGACGAGGAGCACACGCTCGCGGCGATCCTCGGCACCCTCGGCGCGTGGGTGCTGCTCACGGTCGTGCTCCAACTGCGCAGCTACGCGGGGGCCGACGAACGGATGCAGGGCCTGATGGCCACCGTCGCCTCCGCCTCGCTCGCCATCATCGCCACCGGGAATCTCGCGGTCACCGCGGACGCCGTGACGGTCGGCGCGATCGCCGTCGCCGCCGCGACCGTCGCCCGCGCGCTCCCGCTGCCGGGCCCCGTCTCGATCGTGGTCGCGCTCGCGGCCGCCGCCGGGGCCGGGGTCGCGGTGGGCGGAATGACCGACATCGGCGGCCAGGGCGCGCTCCTCGGTCTCGGGGCCGGTGTCTGCGCGCTGATCGGGCTGCGGGTGGCGAGCTACGACTACCCGTCGCGCTTCGTCCACATGACGGCCGGGGTCGCGCTGCCGCTGACGATGGCCGTGCCCGCGATCTACCTGCTCGGACGGGCGCTGGCCTGATCCCGGGCCGTTGCCGGACGGGCCGCGCGGGCGGTCCGTCCGACGGGCGCGGGGAGCCGCCCCCGGGAACCGAACCACCGCCGCGGACGTCGAGCCAGGTGCGGTCGGCGCATCGACCGCGTTCGAGATCGTCCGGGATCGACCCGGATCGTCCGAGTTCATCCGGGATCCGCATGTCCGGAGCGATCGGCGCTGCTACTAGGCTCACGGTCGTCATGGGGGCCGGTACGACCAGGGTGGGGGACACCGAGCAATGCGCGCACTGCGAATTCTGTTGATCGTCGTCGTGATCCTCGGCGGGCTGTTCGTCGCCGCCGACCGGGCCGCCGTGTACTTCGCGGAGACCGAGGCGGCGAGCAAGATCAAGAGCAGCCAGGGACTCGGCAGCGAGCCCGACGTGTCGATCAAGGGCTTCCCCTTCCTCACCCAGGTCCTGGGCAACTCGCTGGACGAGATCGAGGTCAGCGTCGGCGGGATAACCGCCACGGCCGAGGGCCGTGAGGTCGAGGTGACCGAGGTGAGGGCCGAGCTGCGGGACGTACGGGTGAACAGCAGCTTCTCGTCGGCGATCGCGGGCAGCGCGGAGGGCTCGGCGCTGATCTCGTACGAGGACCTCACCAAGTCCGCGCCGAAGGGCGCGACGGTCGGCTACGCGGGGCCCGAGCGCGCGGCGAAGGGCCAGGTCAAGGTCTCGGGACCGCTGGACGAGCTGGCGGAGGGCGCGGGCATCGACGTACCGAACGCCCTCAAGGGCCTGCTGAAGGAAGACTTCACGACCTACAGCACGGTCTCGCTGGAGAACGGCGACACGGTCCGCCTGCGCGCCGAGGACCTCCCCAAGCTGCCGGTGCCGGGTGTGGACGACAAGCTGAGGGACGTCGTGGACTACGACCTGAAGATCGACGGCCTGCCGTCGACGATCACGCTGGACAAGGCGACGTCGACAAAGGACGGCCTCCGCTTCTCGGGCACGGGCACGGACGTCGACCTCACGAACTGACGCACCCGCGTCCGGGGCGTGGGCGTTGGCCGACTGCGGCGGACTGCCGGACCCGGGCCCGGCAGTCCTGCGGGGCCGCGCACTCACGAGTTGCTGGGTTCGCCGCGTCGGCGGCTGACGGGCCGGCTACGCCGCCCGCCCGACGCGTCGACGGGCCTACGGCGGGGCGCGCCGCCGCGCCGTCGGCTGGCGGACTCGACTGCCGTACGGGCTCACCTGCGGGGGACGCTCACGAGCTGCCGGGCATGCCGGTTACGCGCTGACGCGCTCCTCTGCTGGCCGCGCAGACCCGCCGGGTACGCCCGCTGCCTGACGTGTTGGCGAACCTGCGGCGGATAGGGTTTGTGGCTCGGCGCACCGGCGCGCCGCGCCGCCCGGCTGGCGGGCTCGGCTGCCGTACAAGCTCATTTGCGGGGCGCGCTCATGAGCTGACGACCTTGGCGTTACGCGCTGACGCGGTGCCTTGCCGGGTACGCCCGACGCGTTGGCGAACTTGCGGCGGACGGGTTTGTGGCTCGCCGCGCTGGCGTGCCGCCGTGCCGCCCGGCTGGCGGGCTCGGCTGCCGTACGGGCTCATCTGCGGGGCGCGCTCATGAGCTGGCGGGCTTGCCGGTTTCGCGCTGACGCGCTGCTCTGCGGGGTACGGCCGCCGCAGGACGTGTTGGCGAACCTGCGGCGGACGGGTTTGTGGCTTGCCGCATCGGCGTGCCGCCGTGCCGCCCGGCTGGCGGGCTTGCCGGTTACGCGTTCACGCGCTGCCCTGCCGGGTGTGTCGGCCGCCTGACGCGTTGGTGAGCTTGCGGCGGACGGGGTTTCTGGGTTGCCGTACCGGCGCGCCGTGCTGTCGACCGCGCGGGCCGGGCCCGTTGGCCAGCGGGTCGGCTGGCAGACCGACGGGCTTGCCCGCCGCGCACGCTCACGGGCTGCCGCGCTCTCCTGCCGGGCACGGCAACCTGCCCGACCGCTTGCTGGCCGCTCGCGAGCTGCTGGGCTCGCCTGTCGGCGCGCTGACCTGCCGGTCGGCTGGCCCGCGGGCGCACTCCCGCTTGCCGGT
Organism: Streptomyces sp. NPDC058653; assembly: GCF_042716895.1. NCBI lineage: Bacteria > Bacillati > Actinomycetota > Actinomycetes > Kitasatosporales > Streptomycetaceae > Streptomyces > Streptomyces sp. NPDC058653. Next base: position 61,115 of record NZ_JBHXRM010000002.1, read on the forward strand.
TACGCGCTGACGCGTTCCCCTGCCGGGCCCACGGCCCGGACCCGCCGCGTGGCGCGCCGGGTCGACGGGTGCGCCAACCCGGGCGCCTGACGCGCCGTATCGTGAGACGGGGATGTCCATCACGCAGATGCGTCGGGCGTTCGAGGGGCCTGGGGGGCGGGTCACCGCAGGCGGCGGAGGCGAGTCGTCCCGGGTGTTGGACGATCGCGTCTCATCATCCGACACGTCGGTGACACCGCACCGTATCCGTCCCTACGATCGGACGCATGCAGTGCTTCATCAGCGGTCTCCAGCAGCGGGGACAGGCGAACCTCACGAAGCGGCGGGCAGTCGACCTGTGCCGCGTCGCCGCCATGCTCTGTCGCACCGCCTGAGCGGGACACGTCCAGCCCGCCTTCTCTCCCCGGCCCTTCGACCATGTCAGGGCCACCCCGTGCCGTACGCAGCCCGCCGCGCCCCCGTGCCCGGAAGGCGCCGCCGCCCGCACCACCCGCCGCACACTGCCCCGGAGGAGAACACATGAGCCGCAGCGACGTCCTGGTAGACGCCGACTGGGTCGAGGCCCACATCGACGACCCGAAGGTCGTCATCGTCGAGGTCGACGAGGACACCTCGGCGTACGAGAAGAACCACATCCGTAACGCCGTGCGCATCGACTGGAAGCAGGACCTCCAGGACCCGGTGCGCCGCGACTTCGTTGATCAGGAGGGCTTCGAGAAGCTCCTGTCCGCGAAGGGCATCGGCAACGACGACCTCGTGATCCTCTACGGCGGCAACAACAACTGGTTCGCGTCGTACGCCTACTGGTACTTCAAGCTCTACGGCCACGAGGGCGTCAAGCTCCTCGACGGCGGACGCAAGAAGTGGGAGCTGGACTCGCGCGACCTGGTCGACGCGGTGCCCGAGCGCGCGGCCACGCAGTACAAGGCCAAGCCGCAGGACACGTCCATCCGCGCCTTCCGTGACGACGTCGTCGCCGCGATCGGCAGCCTGAACCTGGTCGACGTGCGCTCGCCCGACGAGTTCAGCGGCAAGCTGCTCGCCCCGGCGCACCTCCCGCAGGAGCAGTCGCAGCGCCCCGGCCACGTGCCGAGCGCCCGCAACATCCCCTGGTCGAAGAACGCCAACGACGACGGCACCTTCAAGTCGGACGACGAGCTCAAGGCCCTCTACGAGGAGGAGCAGGTCGACCTGGCGAAGGACACCATCGCCTACTGCCGCATCGGTGAGCGCTCCGCGCTCACCTGGTTCGTGCTGCACGAGCTGCTCGGCCAGGAGAACGTCAAGAACTACGACGGTTCCTGGACCGAGTACGGCTCCCTCGTCGGCGTGCCGATCGAGCTCGGCGCGGCCAAGTAAACCTGCCCTGCCCCGACGCCCGGAGCCCCGACCGGCACGCCGGTCGGGGACGCCCGGACCATCCCGCGAGACCAGCTGCCTGACTCGGAGGACAGATCCCTATGTGCGGAGCGAAGGCCGGCGGCCCGGACCCCTCGACGATCAAGCCCGGTGAGACCACCATCCAGGGTTCCGTGACCCGTGACGGCGAGCCCGTCACCGGCTACGTACGCCTGCTGGACTCGACCGGAGAATTCACCGCGGAGGTACCGACCTCGGCGACCGGACAGTTCCGCTTCTACGCGGCCGAGGGCACGTGGACCGTGCGGGCCCTCGTGCCGGGTGCCACGGCGGACCGTACGGTCGTCGCGCGGACCGGCGGACTGGCCGAGGTGGCCATCGCCGTCTGAGCCGGATCACGGTCCGGGCGCGACACGAGCGGCCGAAGGGCCGCGCCCCACGGGAGTTGGACGCTTCCACAGACGGGGCGCGGTCCTTCGTGCCGTCGTAAGCTCAATGTATGTATTCGCGGCGCCGTCGCAGCTACTTCGTGCTGATGGGCGTGTGCATCGCCCTGTTCGTCTCCGCCTGGGCGTTCGTACGCCTGTGGTCGGTGCCGGCCGCGATCGGCATGTGCGTGGTCGCCATGGCCATCCCGCCGGTCGCGGCGATCGTCGCGAACAGGCGCGGACCCGACGACCGCTGGTGGGACGAGCCGCCGGACGAGCCGTCGGGCGATCCGAAGTCGGACGAGTGGTGGGACGAGCTCGACGGCAAGAAGAAGCCGCCGCAGCCACCGAAGTGAACGGCCCCCCGGCCCCCGTCCCCGCCCCCCCGTGCCCCGGTCGGCCCATCCCGCTGCGCGACCACCGCGAGCAGCAGCGTCGTCGCCGTCGCGGACGGAGCGCTTACGTGCCTCCTCGACCGTGATACGGCCCTGTGGGTCCGAGCGGGGTGTACGGCGCACTCCGTCGTACCGGTCGCGCCCGGCGCGTCGCGGCGCGTCCCGGTCGGTCCTCGCCGGGGCACGGCGATCCCGTCGCACCCCGGCGCGTCCGGCGCGCCCCCGTCGGTCCTAGCGGGGTGCCGCGCGTCCCGTCGCACCCGGCGCGTCCCGGTGAACGGACCGTACGGAAGCCCCGCCCCCCCCGCACGTCAGTAGACGAGCGCCTGTACGTCGTCCGCCATCGCCTCGCTGACGAACACCTGCGCGCCCGCGATCCGTACGCCCTCCAGCACGTCCTTCTCCCCGATGTCCCGCCGCGCCGCGCACTGCGTGCACAGCGTGATCCGGCCCGCCGACCGGATCGACTCGATCAGCTCCGGGAGCGGCGCGGCGTGCGGCAGCTCGAACGTGGCGGCACGTCCCGGCAGCGCGAACCACGCGGACTCGCCGGTCAGCCAGAGGGAGACCTCCACACCACTGGCCACCGCGACCGCCGCCACGGTGAAGGCCTGCGAGCAGCGCTCCGGGGCGTCGGCGCCTGCGGTTACCTTGATCACGAGCTTCTTCGCCATGGCCCGAACTGTAATGCGCGGTCGTACGCCGGGCCCCGGCCCCGTCCCGCCGGTCCACCCCCCGCCGCCCCCCGCGCACCTCGCACGGAGAGGCCGGTTCCCACCCATTAGGCTGGGGACCCGCCCACCACGCCCCGACGCCCTTCGAGGAGCACCCCGTGCTTGAGGACTTCTTCTCCGCCCTGCTGGCCCTGATCGTGGTGGGCGTCCTCGCTTTCGCCGTGCTGGTCGTGAAGAAGCTGTACCAGGGGCAGCACTGACCGAGGCCGGCCCCCGGCCGCCCGGCGCTCCCCCCTCACCACCCCGCTCCTCCTCCACCCGAATTCCTACAGATCGCCTGAGCTGCTCATGATCGAGATCCCGTCCGACCTCAACCCGGACCTTGTTCCGCTCGCCTTCCTCCTCGGTGACTGGGAGGGCGTGGGCGTCTTCGACTTCCCCGGTGAGGAGAAGGCCAACTTCGGCCAGGAAGTCTCCTTCAGCCACGACGGCCGGGACTTCATCGAGTACGCCTCGCACACCTGGGCGCTCGACGCCGACGGCAAGAAGCTCCGCCCCATCGAGTCCGAGTCCGGCTTCTGGCGCATCGACAAGGACCGCAAGGTCGAGGTCGTCATGGTCCGCGACCAGGGCGTCGTGGAGATCTGGTACGGGGAGCTCGCCGACCAGAAGCCGCAGATCGATCTCGTCACGGACGCGGTCGCGCGTACGGCGTCGGCCGGCCCGTACAACGGCGGCAAGCGGCTCTACGGGTACGTCAACAGCGACCTGATGTGGGTCGGCGAGAAGTCCACGCCCGAGGTGCCGCTGCGCGCGTACATGTCCGCGCATCTGAAGAAGGTCGTCTCGCCGGAGCAGGTCGCGGCCTGGGCCAAGGACCTCGGCGATCTTCCGGACGACGGGATCGCGTTCTTCAAATAGTTGGACCGGCCCGCGCGCGGCCCGCGCTGCCTACACTGGGTGCGTGGTGAGCACCGACTGGAAGAGTGACCTGAGGCAGCGCGGCTACCGCCTGACCCCGCAGCGCCAGCTTGTCCTCGAAGCCGTCGACACCCTGGAGCACGCGACTCCGGACGACATCCTCGTCGAGGTACGCAAGACGGCCTCCGGCGTGAACATCTCCACCGTCTACCGGACGCTGGAGCTGCTGGAGGAGCTCGACCTGGTCTCGCACGCGCATCTGGGGCACGGCGCGCCGACGTACCACCTCGCGGACCGGCACCACCACATCCATCTGGTCTGCCGCGACTGCACGAATGTCATCGAGGCGGACGTGACGGTCGCCGCCGACTTCACCGACAAGCTCCGCGACACGTTCGGCTTCACGACGGACATGAAGCACTTCGCGATCTTCGGCAGCTGCCGCAACTGCACCGCCCGCGCGGCGAGCGGCGACTCGTAGCCGGGTCGTACGCTTGTCGGTATGCAGCGACAGTCAACGACCAGCCCGCTCCTCTCCCTGCCCGGTGCCGTGGCCGCCGAAGGACAGGACGAAGGTGTCGCCGCCCACTACGGCGATCTGTTCCGCGAACAACGCGCGCTCGCCGACGGCAAGGGTCTGGTGGACCTCTCGCACCGCGGCGTCGTCGCCGTCACCGGCGACGACCGGCTGAGCTGGCTCCATCTGCTGCTCACCCAGCACGTCAGCGAACTGCCCGCCGGCCGGGCGACCGACGCGCTGATCCTCTCCGCGAACGGCCATATCGAGCACGCCCTGTATCTCGTGGACGACGGCGAGACGGTCTGGGCGCATGTCGAGCCCGGCACGCGCGAGGAACTGGTCGCCTATCTGGAGTCGATGAAGTTCTTCTACCGCGTGGAGGTCGCCGACCGTACGGACGACTTCGCCGTGGTCCACGTGCCGGCCGGGTCCATCGCGGAGGCGCCGGAGGGTGCCGCCGTACGGGAGACGCCGTACGGCCGCGACATCTTCCTGCCGCGCGCGGACCTGGAGTCGTACGCGCGGCTGAACGGCCCGCCGGCCGGGATTCTGGCGTACGAGGCGCTGCGCGTCGAGGGGCACCGGCCCCGGCTGAACTTCGAGACCGACCACCGCACCATCCCGCACGAGCTGGGCCTGATCGGCAGCGCCGTCCATCTGGAGAAGGGCTGCTACCGGGGCCAGGAGACGGTCGCGCGCGTGCAGAACCTGGGGAAGCCGCCGCGCCGGCTGGTCTTCCTGCACCTGGACGGGAGCGAGGTGGTGCTGCCCGGGCACGGTACGCCCGTACGGCTCGCCGCCGACGGCGAGGACGGCCGGCAGCTCGGCTTCATCACGTCCTCGGCCCGCCACCATGAGCTGGGGCCCATCGCGCTGGCCCTGGTCAAGCGCAATGTGCCGTTGGACGCGCCGCTGATGGCGGGGAACACACCGGCCGCGCAGGAAGTGGTCGTGGAGGCCTGAGCGGACGCCCGGGCCTCCTGTCTCCCTCCTCGCACGTGCAACGGCACGTGCTCGCCCGGCGGGCGCCCGCTCACATCTCCAACTGCACCGTGAACGGGCCCTGGTTCGTGAGCGTGACGCGCATGTCCGCTCCGAACCGGCCCGTCTCGACCCTCGCCCCCAGTTCACGCAGCCGCGCCACGACCTCGTCGACGAGCGGTTCGGCGATCGCGCCCGGCGCCGCGGCGTTCCAGGTGGGGCGGCGGCCCTTGCGGGCGTCCCCGTAGAGGGTGAACTGAGAAATCACCAGGAGGGGTGCGTCCGCCTCCGAGCAGGACTTCTCGTCCGCGAGAATCCGCAGCGTCCAGAGTTTGCGGGCCAGTTGGGCCGCTTTCTCCCTCGTGTCCTCATGGGCGACTCCCACCAGCACACACAGCCCCTCGCCCTCGATCTCGCCGACCGTCTCGGTCCCCGACTCCGTCACCACGGCGACACTCGCGCCGTCGACTCTCTGCACCACTGCTCGCATACGGACCAACCTATCCAGGGCCCGTCGTGCGCCCATCCAGGGCCGAACGGGTGCAGATCGCCTGCATGTGCACGTGCAGGAGTGGCACGATGCACGCAGGCGGAGCGAGGGGAAGTAAGCGCGCATGAGCACATCTGGTGCCGGGCAGTCGCCCGGTCCTGTACCCATCATCGGTACGACGTCCGGCAGGGGCGCCGGTGCCGGTGCGGCGACGGTCCGGCCACCGGCACAGCGGGCGCCGGGCGGTGAGAACGCCCTGCGGCTGCCCGAGTTGCGGGCCCTGCGCCGGGACGCGACGCGCGACGAGGCCGACCTCAGCTATCTGCGCCGGCTGCTCCAGGGCCGTATCGACATCCTGCGGGCCGAACTGGCGCGCCGGGCGGCGCCCGAGACTCCGGTCGTGGACCGGCTCTCCGAGATCCTGGCGGACACTCCCTCGCTCCACCGGTCGTCGGCGCGGCATGTGACTCTTTCCACACCCCGGAACGAGGAGTTCCGACTGCTGGCCGCCGAAGCGCTCGCCGAGGTGGAGCTCTCCGACCTGGCAGCCCGTACGGACGAGGAGCTGCACGCGGCGATGGGCAGGCTTGTCCGGCATGAGCAGCAGGTTTCGCGGCGGCGTCATCTTCTCCAACGGACGGCGGACGAGTGCAGCGCGGAGATCGCGCGCAGGTACCGTGAAGGCGAAGCACAAGTAGACGACCTGCTCACGTAATGCCATGACTGCCTTCCGGAGCGGTCCCCGCCCGGAAGGCCGATGATGACGACTCGCAGGACCACGCCCACGACCACGCCCCCGGCCGGGAGCACGCCCGCGCCCGGGAACACGCCAGCAGCCGGGAACACGCCCGCGGCCACCTCCACGGTCACCGACGCCACGGTCACCGACGCCGGACCGCTCCCCGCCGCTCCCGATGCCGTGTCCCCGGTTCTCGCGGAGGTCGTGCGGTCCGGTTTCGTGGAGGGCAGGCACCGGGGCTCGCTGGTGCTGCTCGCGGCCGACGGGGGTGTCGAGTTCGCGCTCGGCGACGTGGACGTGCCGGTCTTCCCGCGCTCCAGCAACAAGCCCCTCCAGGCCGCCGCCGTCCTGCGTGCCGGGGCCCAACTGACCGGCGAGCGGCTGGCGTTGGCGGCGGCGAGCCACTCCGGCGAGGCGTTCCACCTCGATCTCGTACAGAGGATGCTCTCCGAGTCGGGACTGACGGCGGACGATCTGCTGAACCCGGCCGATCTCCCGCTGGACCGGGTCGAGGCCGAGAGGTATCTGGCGGCGGGGCGGGTCAGGGACCGCGTCACCATGAACTGCTCGGGCAAGCACGCGGCGATGCTGGCGGCCTGTGTGGAGAACGACTGGCAGCTCGGCACCTATCTGGAACCGTCCCATCCGTTGCAGCGGCTCGTCGCCGACGTGGTCGAGGAGGCGTCGGGGGAGCGGGTCGCGGCGATCGGTACGGACGGCTGCGGCGCCCCGCTGATGGCCATCGGCCTCACCGGACTCGCCCGCGCCTTCCGCCACTTCGTACTCGCCGAGCCCGGCAGTCCCGAGCGCCGGGTCGCGGACGCGATGCGCGCGCATCCGGAGTACGTGGCCGGTACGCGCAGGACCGACACCTGGCTGATGCGCGAGGTGCCAGGCACGCTCTCGAAGATGGGCGCGGAGGCCGTGCAGGCGGTGGCGCTGGCGGACGGCCGCGCGCTGGCGTTCAAGGTGGACGACGGCGGGCCGCGCGCGCTGGGGCCGGTACTGGCGCGGGCGCTGAGACTGCTCGGGGTGGAGAGCCCGGTGCTGGCCCGGATCGGGCGGGCGCCGCTGATGGGGGGCGACGCGGAGGTCGGCGAGGTCCGGACGGTGTTCTGAGGGCGCCGCGAAAAACCGGAGGACTTTCCGTCCCTCTTCTGTTTAGCGTACGGATCATGGCCATCGACGTCCGAGTGATCCGCGAATCCGAACTCCCCGACTGGCTGCGCGCCCTGAACACCGGCTTCCTCAGGGCGCCCTCGGTGAGCGAGAAGGAGGCCGAGGAGCGCCGGCCGACCCTGGACGCGAGCCGGATGCGGGGCGCCTTCGACGACGGCCGGTGCGTGGCGACGTACCGCACCTTCGCGCAGGAACTGACCGCCGTGGGCGGCGCGCCGCTCCCCGCCAACGCGATCACCAACGTCACGGTCTCGTCCACGCATCGACGCCGCGGGCTGCTCAGCCGCATGATCGGCGACGATCTGGCGGAGGCGAAGGAGCGCGGCGACGTCGTGGCCACGCTGATCGCGGCGGAGTACCCGATCTACGGGCGGTACGGCTTCGGCCCGGCCGCCTGGACCACCGACTGGTCCATCGACGTGCCGCGCGCGGGCCTGGACCCGCGCCGCTCCGGGCAGCCGGACGACGGCGGGCGGATCGACCTGGTCGACGGCGCGACCGTACGGAAGCTGGGCCCCGCGCTCCACGACCGGCTGCGCTCGGCCAGGCACGGTGTGATCAGCCGCGACGACCAGTGGTGGCAGGGCTTCACGAGCGCGGCGCCCTGGCACCGCGGGCCCTGGATCGAGCCGTTCCACGCGGTGTACCGGACGGCGTCGGGCGAGGTCGAGGGGATGCTGACGTACCGGGCGGACGAGGCGTGGGGCGACGCCAAACAGCCTCTGAACACGGCCACGGTGGTCGACGCGATCGGCGTGACGCCGGCGGCGGAGCGCGCCCTGTGGGGTTACGTCTGCTCGATCGACTGGATCAAAACGGTCCGCACCGGCTACCGCGCCCCCGACGACCTGCTCCCGTTCTTCCTGCCGGACCCGCGCGCGGCCAGGATCGTCACGCAGGCGGACTTCCTGTGGGTGCGGATCCTGGACACCGTACGGGCGCTGGAGTCCCGTAGGTACGCGGCCTCCGGCTCCCTGGTCCTGGATGTCCACGACCGCGCGTCCCTGGCCTCGGGCTGCTTCCGCCTGGACACCACCCCCGAGGGCACCACATGCGCCCCGACCACCGAATCGCCGGATCTGACGCTGGACGTCCGGGAGTTGGGGGCGCTGTACCTGGGGGACGAGTCGGCGGTCCGGCTGTCGGCGCTGGGCACGCTGACGGAGGACAGGCCCCACGCGGCGTCCCGCACGGACGCGCTGTTCCGCACGTCCCGCCGACCGTGGTGCCCGGACATTTTCTGACAACTCACGTCAGGCGCACGGAGGTTGTAGCGTCGGGATGGTGAACCCTGAAGGCGGCGCACCGAGCGGCAGGGCCAGGACGACACCGGAGGAAATGGCGGAGGTTCTCCGCGACCGGATTGACTCCGGTGAACTCCCCGTCGGCGACGCCATGCCCACGCAGGCCGCCCTGGTCAAGGAGTTCGAGGTGCAGCGCGGTGTCGTGCGGGGGGCCCTGAAGATCCTCCAGGAGGAGGGGCGGCTCACCGAGCCCACCCGAGGAGCGCCGGCCCGCGTCGCTGGCGCGGAGGCGGCGGACGGCACCCCTCGCCCGACGTTGGTGGTGCTGGGCCCCCGGATCGACGCGGCCTTCGGCGCCGAGCACGTCCGGTTGGACGCCATCTGTCTCACCGCGGAATCGCTGAACATGGCTTTTGGCGAGCAGTGCAGACTCATCTGCACCCGCAAGTCAGTGCCCGCCACGGTCAAGGTGCGTGTGCTGATGCCCAACCGGGACATCAACCTGGCTTTTCCCCGGATGATCAGCAGCCCAGAGGAGGCCGATCCCGTCCACCGGCGCTGGCTACAGATGCGCAACGCGCACGGCACCGTTCTCCGGGACCATCTGCGCGAGCTGGGCTCGGCCCACGACATCGACGTGGACGTGGAGTTCAAGGCGTTGCCCTTCACCCCGCCGGTGAAGCTGTATCTCATCAACGGCAGTGAGGCGCTGTTCGCGTACTACCGGGTGACGGAGCGCGAGACGGAGATCGACCGCAGGCCTGTGGCGTTGTACGACGCGCTGGGGAGCGAGTCGCTGCTCTTCTCGTTCGGGGCGGAAGCCGGGAAGCCCCATCGGGACCAGGCGTTCGTCGAACAGTCGCAGGTCTGGTTCGAGGCGCTCTGGACGACCATCGCCACCGACCTCGACCTGAGTTGAACACCGCGCGCTGCCGGCCGCCTTCCGGCCCGCCTCAGAGCCCGGCGACCGGCCCGGCCGCCGGGTCGACGCGCGATCAGCCGGTGGCCGGTTGCACCAGCAGCAGGGCCAGCACCACCGCGCCGATGGTGGCGCAGGTGGAGTTCCTGGCCTTGACTCCGATGGTCAGCAGGAGCAGTGACGCCGCGCCCGCCATGCCGAACTTCCATTGAACGAACTGCTCCAGCGCGAAGCCGATCAGAGGCAGCATGGCCCCTCCTTCAGGGACGAGGTGTGCGGTGCGCGTCCGCCGAAGAGGCTGATACGCGTGCGGAGTCGCCGGATAGGGTTCGGCCGTGACCGTCATTCGTGACCTGCTGGCCCCGGCTCGCTGTGTGCTTCTCGATTTCGACGGCCCGGTGGCGCGTCTCTTCTTCGGCCGCTCGGCGGGAGACATCGCCACGCGCTTGGTGGAGCGGATCCTGCGCGACATCCCTGCCGAGGAACTGGCGAGCGATCTCCTGTCCACCCGCGACCCGCTTCGCGTGCTGAAAATCTTCGCGAAGGGGCGGCCGGGCCACCCGCTCACACGGGAGCTTCACGCCATCCTGTCGGGGGAGGAGGTACGGGCCGCCCTGACGGCGAAGCCGACTCTGGGTGCGAGTCCGCTGATCCGTGCGTTGGTCGCCCTGGACCGTCGGCTGGCGGTGACGACCAACAACTCGGCTGAGGCCGCCAGTCTGTATCTCGCGCGAAGGAACTTGCTCCCGTACTTCGGTGCCGCCCATGTCCACGGCCGGACCGAGGACGTGGGCCTGCTCAAACCGCACCCTGACTCGCTCTCGCGCGCTCTCGACGGACTCGGCCTGCCACCGTCGGACGCCCTGATGATCGGCGACGGAGCGTCGGACGTCGCTGCGGCCGAGGCCGCCGGTGTCGCCTTTCTGGGCTACGCCAGGAACGAGCGGAAGTACAACGAACTCCGCGGTGCGGGCGCGCCGGAAGCCATGATCGTCCGGAGCCTGGAGCCGGTGCGCCGTGGTGCCGTGGAGCTGATACGGGGTTGAGGCAGTCATCATGCTTCCGATCCCGGAGTAACTTGACTAGCAACTGGACTACTTGTCTATAAGTAAGGCATGAGACTTGCTTGATCGGCAGTCCAGTTAGGTAAGTTGGCTGGAACCTGTACCTACCGAGTGGTCCGGTTGTACCGTGCTGGTATGCCTACCGAACGGGTAAGTGGCCCGCTACCACAGCAGATTGCCGACCAGTTGAGGGCGCGGATCGAGGATCAGGTCTATCCGCTCGGGGAAAAACTGCCCTCCCAGCGCGCGCTCGCCGAGGAGTTCGGTGTGGCGAGGGAGACGATCAAGGGCGCCCTGGCCCGGCTTGAGAGCGAAGGATTCATCAAGACGCGGCAGGGCGCGCGGTCCGAGGTGACCCGGGCCGGGGCGGGATCGGCGGCCGGCGAAGAGGCGGACGAGGCCTCGGTCGTCCGTACCCGGCAGATCCTTACGGACGCGCGACAGGCCGACCCCGATGTGAACAGCCTGGAATCTGTGATCAAGCGGGCGTTCCTGGAGAAGGAGGTGACATTGGACGCCTACTCCCTCACCACCGAGTCGCTGGGCCGTCATCTGGTCGGCCAGCTGGACGCGGTGGAGCGGGGCGAGCTGAGGCCCGACAGCGTCACGCTCCGCCTTCTGGTCCCATCGGGAGATTTCCAGCCCGCCTACCCGGCGGCCGTGGACCAGAGCGACACGGGCCCTTTCGAGCGCTGGCGCCGGAGCGTGGAGGTGCATCTGAGCGCACTGAAACAGAAGGTCATGATTCTGCGCGAGAAGAGCGACGTCACCACTGAAGTCCGCCTGGAGATCAAACGTGTTGAAGTCACACCTACGATCAAGCTCTACATCCTGAACGATGTCACGCTGCTCTTCGGGGTCTACGCCCTCGCGCCCCGCAACATGATCTTGGATGACGATTCGGTGGTTCTGGCACTCGACGTTCTCGGGCTGCAGAGCAATCTCTTCTACCATTCGGCGACCGACGACGAGACTCAGGGCTCTCTCTACCTCACGGAGTTCCAGGCCATGTTCGACGGCCTCTGGAAGCACGCCCACGGCATGCTGAGGATCTATCCGCCGGCCTGACGCGTCTGCGGAGGGTTGGTCCGGACTGCCGGCGCCGGGGGCGGCATACAGTGCGGGCGTGGATCTCTTTGTGACGGGGAACGGGCAGGTACGGGGGCGGCGGGTCGGGGGCGGGGTGGTGGCCGTGCTGGGGGTTCCCTATGCCGCGCCGCCGTTCGGGGGCGATCGGTTCAAGGCGCCGCGGGCCGCGGACGGGTGGCGGGGCGTGCGGGAGTGCGTCTCCTTCGGGACGATCGCGCCGCAGTCCGCCGTGCTGCCGGGGACACCCGCCTGGTCGCCCGGGGACGAGGACGTGCTGAGCCTCAACGTGTGGACCGGCGGGGACGTGGACGGGCGGCGGCCCGTGCTCGTCTGGATCCATGGCGGCGCCTACACGTTCGGTTCCTCCGCCCAGCCCGACTTCGACGCCACGGCCCTGGTCGAGGCCGGGCTGGTCGTCGTCACCCTCAACTACCGGCTCGGCTTCGAGGGGTTCGGTCATCTCCCCGACCCGACGTACCCCGACAACCGGGGGCTGCTCGACCAGATCGCCGCCCTGGAGTGGGTGCGCGACAACATCGCGGCCTTCGGCGGGGACCCCGCCAACGTCACCGTCGCCGGGCAGTCGGCGGGTGCGACGTCCGTCGCCTGTCTGACCGTGGCGAAGCGGGCACGCGGGCTGTTCCACCGCGCCATCGCCCACAGCCTGGTCGGCCCCGTCTACTCGCGCCGGCTCGCCGCCGTCACCACGCGCCTGGTGGCGGACGCCGCCGGGGTCCCGGCCACCGTCGAGGGGCTGACGGGGGCGTCGCCGTACGACCTGGTCCGCGCCTCCGACCAGGTCGTGGCCCATCTGCGCGAGGACCCGTCGGCGGGGGCGCGCCACTACGACCCGGTGCTGTACGGCCCGGTCGCCGACGGGGACCTGCTGCCCGCCGACCCCCTCGCCGTCGACCCGGCGGACCGCGCGGAGGTCGACCTGCTCGTCTGCCACGCGACCGAGGAGTTCTGGCTGCTGGACGCCGTCGGCAGCAGCAAGAAGGTCACGACGGAGGCCCAACTCAACACGTTCGCGAGGGACTTCGGCCTGCCGGACCGTCTCGTCGCGGCCTATCGGGCGCTGATGCCCGACGCGTCGGTGCTCGACGTGTACCTGGCGATCTACGGCGACATGTCCTTCGCCGAGTACAGCAGCCGCTTCGCCGAACGCCACGCCCGCGCGGGCCGCAGGACGTATCTCTCGCGCTTCGCCCGGCGCCGCGTTACGGAAGGCGGAGTCGTACACCCCTGGCACTGCGCCGACATCCCCTTCGTCTTCGGCACGCTCGACCTCCCCGAACTCGCCTTCCTCATCGGCGGCCCGCCGTCGGCGGAGGACCACGAGCTGTCGCGTCGCATGATCCGGGCGTGGGCGGACTTCGCCGCGACCGGCGACCCGGGCTGGCAGCCGCTGGGCGCGGCGGACGAGGCAGGCCGGGCGGCGGGCGAGGCAGGCACGGGTGCCGAGGCCAGCGAGGCCGGGACCGTACGGATCTGGGCGACCGGAGGCACCGACGGCACGACGTACGGTGCCTTCCGCGCGGCCTGGCGCACCGTCGACTACGCGGTCGTGCACCCCTGACCGCCCCTGACAGGATGGGCACATGACCGAGATCCGCACGCCACGCCTCCTCCTCCGCCGCTGGACCGACGACGACCTCGCCGCCCTGGCCGAGATCAACTCGGACCCGCAGGTCATGCGCTGGATCGGCGACGGTTCGGTCCTCGATCTCGACGAGACGGCCGGGGACATCGAGCGCTGGGAGGAGGAGTGGGACGACGAGGGGTTCGGGATCTTCGCCGTCGAACTGCTCGCCTCGGGCGAACTGATCGGCTGCGCGGGTCTCTCCGTACCCGGCTCCCCGCCGGAGGTGCAGCACGAGGTGGAGATCAGCTGGCGGCTCGGAGCCCAGTTCTGGGGCCAGGGTTACGCCTCCGAGGCCGCCCACGCCGTCTTGGAGTTCGCCCTCCAGGACCGGGGCCTGGAGCGGGTCGTCGCCGTGAACCGGATCAGCAACGAGGAGTCCGAGAACGTGCTCCGCAAGCTGGACATGGTCCTCGACCGGGAGACGAAGGACCCGGAGCACGGCTTCGCGCTGAACATCCACAGCATCGACCTCACCCAGTACGAGGCCTGACGCGTCCGCGGCGTGGCCCGAGCACCGTGTACGCCACCACGAACGCGGCCACCAGCAGTCCGGCCCCGACGCCGAAGGCCAGACGGTAGCCACCGGTCAGCGCCTCGGCCTCGGTCGCGCCGTCCGCCAGCAGGCGCTCGCTGCGCGACGCCGCCAGTGTGGAGAGGACGGCCACGCCCACCGCCATCCCGATCTGCTGTGCCGTGTTGAACAGCCCGGAGGCGAGCCCCGCGTCCTCCTCGCCCGCGTCGGACATCCCGAGCGACGTCAGCGCCGGAAGGGCGAGGCCGAAGCCGGCGGCGAGGAGCATCAGGGGCAGCACGTCGGTCGCGTAGTCGGCGTCGGCGGGTATGCGGGTGAGCAGTACGAGGAGGGTGATCAGCAGCAGAAGGCCGGTGAGCAGCACGTTCCGCTCGCCGAAGCGGGCGTTGAGCCGGGCGGAGACGCCCAGTGAGACGGCGCCGATGACGACCGCGGCCGGCAGCATCGCGAGACCGGTCTCGCCGGCGCCGTATCCGAGCACCCGCTGGAGGTGCAGCGCCAGGATGATCTGGAACGAGAACAGCGCGGCGACCATCAGCATCTGCACGGCGTTGGCGCCGACGACGGCGCGCGAACGGAGGATCCGCAGCGGCATGAGCGGGGTCGCGGCGCTCGCCTGGCGGGCGACGAACGCGCCGACGAGGGCGACGGCGAGGGCGCCGAGCCCCAGGGTGTGCGCCGACACCCAGCCGTACCGCTCGACCTCGACGACCGTGTAGATGCCCAGCATCAGTCCGGCCGTGATCAGCAGCGCGCCGATGACGTCCGCGCCGGCGGCGAGGCCCCGCGCACGGACGCCGACGCCGCTGTCGCCGGGCAGTACGCGGACGGCGAGGGCGAGGGCGGCCAGCCCGATCGGCAGGTTGATGAAGAAGATCCAGTGCCAGCTCAGGGCGTCGGTGAGGAGTCCGCCCGCGACCTGGCCGATGGACGCCCCGGCCGCGCCGGTGAAACTGAAGACGGCGATGGCCCGGGCCCGTTCCGCCGGCTCGGTGAAGAGCGTGACGAGGATGCCGAGGCTGACCGCCGCCGCCATCGCGCTGCCGACGCCCTGCAGGAAGCGGGCCGCGATCAGTACGGCGGGGGAGCCGGCGACTCCCGCGAGGAGCGAGGCGGCGGTGAACACACCGGTGCCCGCGAGGAACACGCGCTTACGGCCCAGCAGATCGCCCAGTCGCCCCGCGAGGAGCAGCAGGCTGCCGAAGGCGATGAGGTAGGCGTTCACCACCCAGCTCAGGCCGGCCGGGGTGAAGCCCAGGTCGTCCTGGATGGCGGGCATCGCGACGGTGACGATCGAGCCGTCGAGAACGATCATCAGCATCCCGGAGGCGAGGACGCCGAGGGCGAGCGCGCGGGTGCGGGAGGAGGGGGGTGGGGGTCCGCCCGGGGTGCCGCTCGTGCCGCTGTCTGTCGCGGTCTCCGTCTCGGTCTCTGTGTCTGTGTCTGCGCTTGTCGCTGTGCCTGTCGCTGCGGCTTTTCCCGCGACGGTGGCTGGTTCGGACATGGGTCTCTCCTGTCGATGGATCGCCTCGATGGGCCGACAGGAGAGACCTTAGCGGATAGTTCCGTTGCAGACTATCTCTCTCGGACTTGCATGGGAGTCTTCCGGATAATCCGTCACGGATCGAATTGTTACGCTGGTGGACATGACCGCCATGACGCCCACCCGCTCGGCCCCGGACCTCTCCTACCTCCTCGACCACACCAGCCACGTGCTGCGTACGCGTATGTCCGCCGCGCTCGCCGAGGTCGGGCTCACCGCGCGTATGCACTGCGTGCTGGTGCACGCCCTGGAGGAGGAGCGCACCCAGATCCAGCTCGCCGAGATCGGCGACATGGACAAGACGACGATGGTCGTCACCGTGGACGCCCTGGAGAAGGCCGGGCTCGCCGAGCGCAAGCCGTCCAGCACGGACCGGCGCGCGCGGATCATCGCGGTCACGGACAAGGGTGCCCATCTCGCCGTACGGAGCCAGGAGATCGTCGACGACGTGCACCGGCGGGCACTGGCGGGGTTCTCCGACGCCGACCGCGAGACCTTCCTGCGGCTGATGAACGGCCTGGCCGAGGGGGAGTTGGCCACGCCGGCCGAGACGCCGGTCGCGGCGAGGCGGGCGCGCCAGCGCGAGAAGTGACCGGCGGTCGGCCGAGGCGGCCGGCGGGGGCCGGTGCTCCGGGCCGCTGCGTACCCTTCATCTCCATGGGCGAGACGACGGTGGACGGCGCGGACGGTCTGCGCGAGCGCAAGAAGCGGCAGACGTACGAGCGTCTGTCGGAAACGGCGATCACCCTCTTCCTGGAGAGGGGTTTCGAGAGGGTGTCGGTGGCCGAGATCGCGGCAGCGGCCGACGTCTCGAAGCCGACGCTCTTCCGGTACTTCCCCACCAAGGAGGACCTGGTCCTGCACCGCTTCGCCGACCATGAGGACGAGGCGGCGCGGGTGGTGACCGGCGCGCGCGGGGCGGGCTCCGCGCTGGACGCGCTGCGCCTGCACTTCGCCGACGGGCTGGCCCGCCGGGACCCGGTGACCGGCCTCAACGACGATCCGGGGGTGCTGGCTTACCACGGTCTGCTGTACGGCACACCCTCGCTGGTCGCGGGGGCGTACGCCTATCAGCGCAGGTCGGAGGCCGTCCTGGCGGACGCCTTGACGGAGGTCCTGACGGAGGCGGGGGGCGGTGCCGTCGGCGGGCCGGTCGTCGCGCGGCTCGCGGCCGGGCAGATCGTCGCCGTGCAGCGCGTACTCGCCGAGGGGAACTGGCGGCGGATCGCCGAGGGTGAGAGTGCCGACCGGGTCTACCCGGACGCGGTGGCGGCGGCGGGGCTCGGGTTCGGGCAGTTGCGGGACGGGCTCCCGCTCAACAATTGATTCTCGGTATCAAATTTAACTCGGTTACGTTATTCTCGATGGAATGACGTCACTCGACCATGAGCTGAGCCTTGCTCTCGGCGAAGAGCGGGCCTACCACGACATCTGCCGTACGGCCCTTAAGGGCATGATCGAAGGGGCCGACGAACGGGTCGCCTCCGGAGCGGACGTCTCCGCCTCCGGGGCGGACGCGGAAGTGCTCGGTTACCAATTCCGCAGCCATGCCAAGGAGTTGGCCGAACTGCCGGAGGGTCCGCTGTTCTTCGGACGGCTGGACTTCGGGAGCGGGGAGACGGACTCCGAGGCGAGCCGCACCGAGCCGGCCGGCGCCCCGGACCGCGCCCGTTACCAGGTCCCCGGTGATCACGCCGGGCAGAGCTACCACATCGGCCGTATCCGCGTCAGCGAACACCCGGCGTCCCCGCCCCTCGTGATCGACTGGCGCGCCCCGGTCTCCCGGGCGTTCTACCAGGCACGCGCCGCCGACCCCCAGGGCGTCGCCGTCCGCCGCCGGTTCGGCTGGGCACCGTGGAGCAAGGGGCTGTCGGAGGACCTCACGGGCCTGGAGGACGAGGTACTGCGGGCGACGGCCGGACCCCGCGCCACCGCCCCCCATTCCCCCGCCGGTTCCGCCCCCGGCGCGATCCTCGCCGAGGAGATCGAGCGCCCCCGCGTCGGCCCGATGCGCGACATCGTCGCCACCATCCAGCCCGAGCAGGACGATCTCGTACGCGACGGACTCGCCGAATCCGTCTGCGTCCAGGGCGCCCCCGGCACCGGCAAGACCGCCGTCGGTCTCCACCGCGCCGCGTACCTCCTCTACACGCACCCCGACCGGATCAAGCGCGGCGGACTGCTCATCCTCGGGCCCAACCGCACCTTCCTCTCCTACATCGCCGAGGTGCTCCCCTCCCTCGGCGAGACCGGTGTCCGGCAGTCCACGATCGAGGACGAGGTCGCCCGCCACCCGGTCGGCGCCGAGGACGGCGCGGCCACCGCGCTCGTCAAACACGACGTACGGATGGCAGAGGTGCTGCGCCGCGCGCTGTACGGGCGGGTCACCACTCCCGTCAACTCCCTTGAGGTGCCCGACGGTTCGTACCGCTGGCGGGTGCCGGCCGCCGAGCTGGCGCGGATCGTCGCCGACGTACGGGAGGAGGCGCCGCCGTACGCGGTCGGCCGTGAGCGGGTCCGCACCCGCGCCGTACGGCTGATCCAGCGGCAGGCCGAACGGCGCTCGGGCGTCACGAACAACGCCTGGCTCCAGAGGATCTCCCGCGCGCGCCCGGTGTCCGCGTTCGTGGACGAGGTCTGGCCGAAGGCCGCCCCCGAGGAGGTCGTGGCGGAGCTGCTCTCGGATCCGGCCGGACCGGCGGCCGACGGCATCCTGGACGCGGCCGAACTGCGGGCGCTGAAGTGGCCGAGACGTCGTTCCGCGCGTACGGCCCCCTGGTCGGCGGCCGATCTGCTCCTCCTCGACGAGGTGGCCGGGCTGCTCGAACGCCAGGAGAGCTACGGCCACATCGTGGTCGACGAGGCGCAGGACCTCTCCCCGATGCAGTGCCGCGCCATCGCGCGCCGCGCGGGATTCGGGTCGCTGACCGTGCTCGGCGATCTGGCGCAGGGCACCACCCCCTGGGCGGCCCGCGGTTGGCGGGAGCAGCTCACGCATCTGGGCGCGCCCGGCGCCCCGGTGGCCGGGCTGACCGTCGGATTCCGGGTCCCCGGGGCGATCGTGGCGCTGACGAACCGGCTGCTCTCCACGCTGGGCGTGGACGTACCGCCCGCCACGTCCCTGCGCGCCGACGGTGACCTGCGGATCGAGAGGGTGCGGGAGGCGGCGGGGATGGGCGCGGCCGTGATCGAGGCGGTACGGGCGGCGCTGCCGTACGAGGGGTCGGTCGCCGTCATCGCCGCCGACGGCGACATGGCGGGCCTGCGTGCGGCGCTGACCGGGGCGGGTCTGACGCCCGGGTCACCCGGTGAACTGGGCGCGCGCGTCACGCTGTTGCTGGCCTCGCTCGCCAAAGGGCTCGAATACGACCATGTGGTGGCCGTCGAACCGGCCACGATCGCGGCGGCGGAACAGCGCGGGGCGCACCGGCTGTACGTGGTGCTGACCAGGGCGGTGTCCCGGCTGCACGTGCTGCACAGCGCCGAACTGCCCTTCTGAGCCGCCGGCACGCCTACGACCGGTCGGCCCGCCTACGACCGGCCGTCGTGGCGGGCCTGTTGGTCCCGGTGGTCGGCCAGGACCTCACCGATCACATGGCGCGCGTTGACCGCGATCAGCGGGTTCGTGTGCAGGTAGTACGGCAGTTGGATCAGCGCCATCGACAGCGCCCGGCCGCGCCCCCGCGCCCATGTCGCGTCGTCGGTGCCCAGGGCGGCGCGGTAGTCGTCCCGTACACCGGCCGGAAGGAGGTTCCACGCGGGGATCAGGTCGGAGGCGGGGTCGCCCACCCCCGTCGTGCCGAAGTCGATGACCCCGCTCAGCCGTCCGCCGTCCACCAGCAGGTTTCCCGGCATCAGATCGGAGTGGACCCAGACGGGCGGCCCGTCCCAGTCGGGTGCGCGGAGGTCGGCCTCCCACGCGGCGGTCGCCGCTTCGGTGTCCACGATCCCGCCCAGGTCACGGAGGTCGGAGAGCGCGGCGCGGGTCGGGTCGTCGTCCTCGGCCAGCGGCCCGCTGCGGTAGGCGGGCGGCGCGTCCGTGGTGTCGAGCGGGCGCAGTGCCCTGACGAAGCCGGCCAGGTCCCGCGCCAGCGGCCCGGGTTCGGCGAGCCGGCCGGCCTCCGGGTGCACCCCGTCCAGCCAGCGGTTGACCGACCAGGGCCAGGGATAAGCCTCGGCGGGCGCGCCCAGGCCGAGGACGGTGGGGACGGGCACCGGCAGGCGGGCGGCGAGCCACGGCAGCCACCGGTGCTCCTTCGCCAGGTCGGCCACACCGCCCTCGATACGGGGGAGCCGTACGGCCATGTCGTCGCCGAGCCGGTACACCGCGTTGACGGTCCCGCCGGACGGAAAGTGCTCGACGGGAAGCCCGGCCCACTGCGGGAACTGCGCGGCGAGCAGCCGGCGCACCAGGTCCTCGTCGGTGGGTACCTCGTCGGCGTGCATCATGCGGGGTCCTCGGAATTCGCCGCGCCCTCGGAGTTCTGGGCGAGCTCGTACGCGTACGGCAGCAGCTCCCGTACCGGCACCGCCCGGGGACCCTCCTCCGTCGGCACGATGACCCCGACCCGGGGGAAGTAGTCCAGCAGCACCTGGCGGCAGCGCCCGCACGGCGGCAGCACACCCCGTCCGTCGCTCCCGACGGCCACGACGGTGACCAGGTCGTACGCCCCCACGGCCGCCGCCGCGCCGATGGTGACCAGCTCGGCGCAGGGGCCGCCGGTGAAGTGGTACACGTTCAGGCCGGTGACGATCCGGCCGTCACGGTCACGGGCGGCACAGGCCACGGTGTGGTTGTCGCCCTTGCCGTGGGCCACCACGAGCCGGGTCGCCACGTCGATGAGTTCGCGGTCGGCGAGTTCATGATCGAGGTCTGCTGTCACGCGACGGAACGGTACTCGTGGCCGCCGCGCCGCCCCACCGAAATACCGCGTCCTGGCCGTGCGTGGTCCGTGTCCAGCCCCTGCCGGGCGTGCCGGGTTCTTCTCGTACGGGCGGCGAACCGACACCGTACGCTCGGTGTACACCGAACGTACGTTCATGGCGGCCGGACCGGCACACCGCCCTTGACGTGCTCTTCCGGGAAAAATCCCGGGCCATGACCCGGTCCCGTCCGGGTAGCGTGCCGAACATGGCCGACCTTGAGCTGCTCCGCCTCGATCACGCCCCCGCACTGCTCGCCTTCGAGCAGGAGAACCGGGCCTACTTCGCCGCGTCGATTCCCGACCGGGGTGACTCGTACTTCGCCTCCTTCGCCGAGCGGCTCGGCGATCTGCTCACCGAGCAGGCGGCCGGACTGCTCTTCTTCCATGTGCTGGTGAGCGGCGACGGCGCCGGCCCGGCCGAGGTGCTCGGCCGCTTCAATCTCGTCGATGTGAAGGACGGCTCGGCCGAGCTCGGATACCGGGTCGCGGAGAAGGCGGCGGGCAAGGGTCTGGCGACGGACGCCGTCCGGCGGCTGTGTGCGCTGGCCGCCGGGACCTACGGGCTGACGTCGCTGCGTGCCAGGACGACCCTCGACAACCCCGCCTCGCGCGCCGTGCTGACGCGGACGGGATTCGTGGCCACCGGCGACATCGACATCAGCGGGCGCCCGGGAACGAGCTACATCCGCACGCTGAGCTGAGCGCCCAGCTCCCGGAAGCCGAGGGCCGCCGCCACCCGCCGGGAGGGGTACGGCCGGGCCCGCCACTGCGGCAGCAGACCGGTGTCGAGCGCGTGCGCCACCGCCGCCGACGCCACGATCCGGGCCAGGCCCCGGCGGCGGAGGCCCGGGGCGACGAGGACGCAGACGTGGGCGACCGACCGTGGCCAGAGCGCGTAACCGGCGGCGGCCACCACGTCCCCGCCGTCGCGCAGCACGAACGCGGGTGAGGTGATCTCCTCCAGACCGCTCTCGTCCGCGTCGGCCGTCCCGACGGCGGTCAGCAGCTCGGCCAGCGGCGCGGCCGGCCCTTCCGTCGGCGCGGAGTGGTCCCCCGTCGCCGGCTCGACGGCGAGGCTGAGGCGGTCGCCGGCGCCCGACCGCTCGGGAAGCGCGGGTACGAACGTGTCCCGGCCCCGGTCCAGATAGAAGAGCGCGGCGGGCCCCAGTACGTCGAGTGGCGGGGCCGTGGCGCCGAGGGCCTCGCGGAGCCTGGCGGGGTCGACCAGCTCGGCCGACGAGAGGTGTCGAGCCGCCCGGCGCAGGGCGTCGGCGCCCCGCGTGTCGGGCGCGGTGACGACGGCGGCGTCGCCGATCCGTACGATCCCCGCCCATCCCGGCGGACAGAGCAACGAGTCGGGGGCGACCACGACATCGGCGGGGGAGGTGAACTCGACCTGGACACCGGCGAGTTCGGTCCACAGCGCACGTGCGTGGGTCATGGCCGGAGCGGCGGGGGCGGGGACGTGGTGGTCCATGCGGTGACGGTAGGACGGGAGAGGGGTGCGCCGCGACCGACTTGGCGGAGTTTCACCCGACCCCGCGGGAGGGCGCCGGATATTCACGGCGAGGTGCCGGGCGCCGGAACTAGCATGCGCCGCTATGAGCACCGACCCGCCCGCCGGCCCGCCTGCCGACTCGCCCGCAGACCCGGCCCGTATCGACCCGGCCGGTATCGACCCGGCCGGTATCGGCCCGGCCCCTGTCGATCCGTACCGTATCGACATCGCTCAGAGCGAGCTGGACGATCTCCACGAGCGGCTCGACCGCACCCGCTGGCCCGACGAACTCCCGGGCGCGGGCTGGGCGTACGGCATGCCGGGCGACCCGCTCCGGGAGCTGGCGCACCACTGGCGGCACACCTACGACTGGCGGGCGGCGGAGGCCGAGCTGAACCGCTGGCCGCAGTTCACCACCACCGTCGACGGGGCGCACATCCACTTCGCCCACGTCCGCTCGCCCGAGCCGGACGCGACGCCGCTGATCATGACGCACGGCTGGCCGGGCTCGATCGTCGAGTTCTCCGATGTGGCCGGCCCGCTCACCGACCCCCGCGCGCACGGCGGCGATCCGGCGGACGCGTTCCACCTGGTGCTGCCGAGCATCCCCGGCTTCGGTCTCTCGGGCCCCACGCGGGAGAAGGGCTGGGAGTACCGGCGGGTGGCCGGGGCGTTCGCCGTGCTGATGGAGCGGCTCGGATACGAGCGGTACGGCGCGCAGGGCGGTGACTGGGGAGCGGCCGTCTCCCGCGAACTGGGCCGGATCCGGCCCGGCCGGGTCATCGGCGTACACCTCAATCTGCTGCCCGGCGGCGGCGCGACGCACGAGCCGACCGAGACGGAACTCGCCGCGCTCGGCCCGGAGGAGCGCCGGCGTACGCGGGCGTCCTGGGAACGGGGGCGGGAGTTCGCCCGTGACCGCCAGGGGTACGCGGACATCCAGGCGACCCGGCCGCAGACCCTGGCGTACGGACTGAACGACTCGCCGGTCGGCCAACTGGCGTGGATCGCTGAGAAGTTCCACGAGTGGACCGACACGACGGACGGCCGCCCCTACGGCGGGGTCGACCGCGACCGCCTCCTCACGAACGTGATGCTGTACTGGCTGACGGGCACCGCCGGTTCGTCCGCCCGCATCTACTACGAGCGGGCGCACGCCGGTTACTGGCCCTCGCCGCCCGAGCCGTCCCCGGTCCCGACCGCGCTGGCCGACTTCCCGCACGACAACTTCATCCCCCTGCGCCGTGTCGCGGAGCGGACGAACAACATCACGCGATGGACCTCGTACGACCGGGGCGGCCACTTCCCGGCGCTGGAGGTGCCGGAACTGCTGGTGGCCGACGTACGGGCCTTCTTCCGCACGCTCCGCACGCACGGCACGCTCCGGGGCTGACACGGCCGGAACCTGGTCCCAAGGTCCCTGCCGCCCTCCGCCCATCGCCCGATGAGCCTTGCGGGAGCCGGGGTGATCCTGGGGGCTCGTCGAGGAAGCGGTGGAGGAACCATGCCGGTGGAACAGGTGGACTGGGTCGAGATCCCGGCCGGGGTGCTGCTCCGCGGGACGCCCGCCGACGAGGTGGCCGAGGTCGCGCGGCGCTACGCCGACACCGGGGTGCCGGTGGAGTGGTACCGCAAGGAGGCCCCGCGTACGGAGATCCCCGTCCCGGCCTTCCGGATCGCCCGCACACAGGTCACCGTCGGACAGTGGACGCGCTTCGCGCGGGCCACGGGCAGAGCGGTTCCGGGGGCTCCGGCGGACCATCCGGTCACCGGTGTCGGCTGGGACGACGCGCTGGCCTTCTGCCGCTGGCTCGGCGAGCGGCTCGGGGGTCTTGAGGTGCGGCTGCCGACCGAGGACGAGTGGGAGCGGGCCGCTCGTGGCGACGACGGCCGGGAGTTCCCCTGGGGCGACGAGTACCGCACCGGCCTGGCCAATCTGGTCGACCTCGGTGTCGGCACCACGATGCCGGTCGGTTCGCTGCCGGAAGGCGCGTCCCCCTTCGGGGTGCTCGACATGGCCGGCAACGCGGACGAGTGGACGTCGACCCTCTACGCGCCCTACCCGGGCGCGCCCGGGGAGGTGCCCCGTATGGAGGACTGGGCGTTCGACCCGCACGTCACGCGTGGGGGCGCGTTCCGGCACGACCGTGACCTGGCGCGTTGCGCCCGTCGGCACGGCGCGTACGAGAAGGACCTCGTGGCGATCGGCGTCGGCTTCCGATTGGCGGCACCGGCGGGCGCGAGCTGAGGCGGGCGGGAACCGAGGCGGGCGGGAGCTGAGGCGGACGGGAGCTGAGGCGGGCGGCTTCGGTGGACCGCGCCGTACGCGTCAGGACGTTCCCGCCGTACGGGCCCGCGGTCAGTGCCTGGCGACCCGCTCCCTCTGCTCCACCCGCTCCGCGAGGAAGTCCTCCCAGGTCCGCGTGCCGAGGTCGGCGCCGGCGAGGGCCAGATTGTCCTCCGCCCGGTAGGCGCGGCCCACCTTCCCCGGAACCGGGAACGGCAAGGTCGGCCGCCGGGTCGGCCGGCCGTGGCCGCGCGCCTGGAGGTAGCCGCGGATCAGCTCCGCCAGGCCGTACAGCTTCGGCCCGGCGAGGTCGGGCACGCGGCCCGCCGGTTCTCCGAGCGTCAGCTCCACCAGCCGGGCCGCCACGTCGCGGGCGTCGACCGGCTGCGCCCGCACCCCGCCGGGTGACAGCACCACCGGCAGTCTCGCCAGGGCGCGCGTCGCGGTGAGGACCAGGTCGTTGAACTGGGCCGCCCGCAGCGTAGTCCACGGCAGCCCGGATTCCTCCACCGCCCGCTCGGCGCCCCGCTTCGCCCTGAAGTAGCCGAGCGGCATCAGGTCGGCGCCGATGACCGAGATGAGGACCAGGTGCCGTACGCCGCCGACGCGTGACGCCGCCGCCACCAGATTCCGGGTCGCCTCCTCGTCCCCCTTGGCGGCGCCCGCGAGATGCAGCACCGTGTCGGAGCCGTCGAGCGCGCACTCGATCCCGTTCCCCTTGAGCAGGTCGGCGGTGACGTACTCGACACCGTCCCGTGAATCGTGGCCCCGGCGGCTCAGCACCCGCACCGGGTGGCCGGTGTCGCGCAGCAGCGGTGTCACCAGGCGTCCGAGGGTGCCCGTGCCGCCGGTGACCAGGATCGATGACGTCATGGCTTCTCCAAGCTCTCGCGGACCGGGTCTCTGCCGGTCACATCGACTGGGTCGAGGGGGTCTACTTCAGTGACACCGGGCGAAGGAGGAATGTGACAGATGGACGAGAGCAGTCGGCTGCTGGACCGTTTCGAGGAGGACCGCCCTCGTCTGCGCGCGGTGGCCTACCGGATGCTCGGGTCCGCGAGCGAGGCCGACGACGCCGTTCAGGAGACCTGGCTGCGTCTCGACCGCGCCGACACCCGTGAGGTCGGGAATCTGCGGGGGTGGCTGACCACGGTGGTGGCGCGGGTGTGTCTGAACATGCTCCGTACGCGCGCCTCGCGGCGCGAGGAACCGCTCGACGCGCCGGACCGCGCACCGATCGGAGCACGGGGTGGCGCGGGCGGCCGGCCCGGTCCGGACGGGGGGCCCGGCGGCCGGAGCGACCGGGGCGACCCCGAGGAGGAGGCGCTGCTCGCCGACTCGGTCGGGCTGGCCCTGCTGGTGGTGCTCGACACGCTGGCCCCGGCCGAGCGGCTGGCCTTCGTGCTGCACGACATGTTCGCCGTGCCCTTCGACGAGATCGCCCCGATGATCGAGCGCACCCCGGCGGCGGCGCGGCAGCTCGCGAGCCGGGCGCGCCGCCGGGTCCGGGGAGCCTCGCCCGTAGCGGAGCCGGATCTGGCGCGCAGGCGCGAGGTGGTCGAGGCCTTCCTCGCGGCCTCGCGGGGCGGGGACTTCGAGGCGCTGGTCGCGCTGCTCGACGCGGACGTGATCCTGCGGGCCGACCGGTCGGCGGGCCCGACGCGCGGGCCGATCACGCTCCGCGGCGCGCAGAACGTCGGCAAGGGCGCGTCCGTGGCGGCGGAACGGGTCAGGTTCACGCAGCCCGCCCTGGTGAACGGCTCGCCGGGGCTGGTGATGGCTCCCGGCGGACGGCTGTTCCTCGTTCTCGCCTTCACGATCGCGGACCGGAAGGTCACGGAGATCGACATCATCGCGGACGCGGAGCGTCTGGCCGGGGTGGAAGTCGCGGTGCTGGACGCGTGAGGCCGGGGACGGGGTGTCCGCCGGGGACCGGGTGCCCGGGGTAGGCCGATCGACCGACGGGACAATACAGGCATATCGTTGTAATTGACACCTCGGTCCGGCGTCAGGAGTTCATCATGGTCGAGGGACTGGTCATCGGGGTCATCGCGCTGGTGTGCGTGTGCGCGATCTACGCGCTGTCGGCGGCCCGGGTCGTCAAGCAGTACGAGCGCGGCGTCGTCTTCCGCCTCGGCCGGCTGCGCGAGGGCGTCCGGGGGCCGGGATTCACGCTGATCGTGCCGTTCGTGGACAGACTGCACAAGATCAATATGCAGATCGTGACGATGCCCGTCCCCGCGCAGGACGGCATCACGCGCGACAACGTCACCGTGCGCGTGGACGCGGTCATCTACTTCAAGGTGGTCGACGCGTCGGACGCGCTGATCCGGGTCGAGAACTACCGGTTCGCGGTGTCGCAGATGGCGCAGACGTCGCTGCGGTCGATCATCGGCAAGAGCGAACTGGACGATCTGCTCTCGAACCGCGAGAAGCTGAACCAGGGCCTGGAGCTGATGATCGACAGCCCGTCCGTCGGCTGGGGCGTCCAGATCGACCGGGTCGAGATCAAGGACGTGTCGCTGCCCGAGACCATGAAGCGGTCCATGGCGCGCCAGGCCGAGGCGGACCGTGAGCGCCGCGCGCGGGTGATCAACGCGGACGCGGAGCTCCAGGCGTCGAAGAAGCTCGCCGAGGCGGCCCAGGAGATGGCCGGCCAGCCCGCCGCGCTGCAACTCCGGCTGCTCCAGACCGTGGTGGCGGTCGCCGCCGAGAAGAACTCCACCCTTGTGCTGCCCTTCCCGGTCGAACTGCTCCGCTTCCTGGAGCGCGCGACGCCGGCCGAGGCCGAGCAGGCGGTACGCGCGGTCTCGGACGTGGCGGAGGAGGCGCGGAGCCCGGAAGCGAAGCCGGAGGTGGTACGGGAGGAGCAGCCGGAGGAGCGCGAGCCGGAGAAGCTTGGGCCGGAGAAGCGGGAGCGGCAGAGGCAGGGCGTCTGACCCGCGCGGACGAGCAGGCCGGGGGTCAGTCGCGGCGCGCCGCCCACACCTCGCGTTCGGTGCGGACCGTCAGGTCGTCGCGGCGCAGGATGCTGTGGGGGCCCTCGGTGTCCAGGAGTCGATCGAGAGCGGTGAGGTCCTCCGCGTCCAGCCCCTCGGCGACACCGCCGCGGATACGGGTGAGGCTGCTCAGCGCGTAACGTCCGACGGCCTCTGAGCGCGTCGGACCCAGGTCGACGGTGATGGTGCGTTCGCCCTCGACGGTGAACCCGGCGGCGGCCAGCTTGGACCCCCAGTCGGCGCCCCGGTGGGGCAGATGCTCGGCATGGTGGCGGTCGAGCGCGGCATGGCAGCGGTCTTCGAGGCCGGGGCGGTCCGCCGGGGCGTCCGGGGGCAGGAAGCGCGGGAAGCCGGCCAGTTCCACGACGGCGAACAGCCCGCCCGGGGCGAGCGCGCCGTGGACCTGGCGCAGGGTGCGGTCGGGGTCGGCCATGTGGTGCATGGAGGCCGAGGCCCAGACCAGTTCGGGAGCGCCCAGCTCCGGCCAGGTCCCGTCGAGGTCGGTCCGAACGGTACGTACCCGGTCGGCGAGACCGGCCTCCTCCGCCTTGTGCCGCAGGCGGTGCAGATGGCCGGCCGAGGAGTCGACGGCGGTCACCTCGGCGTCCGGGAAGCGCCTGAGCAGGGCGAAGGTGCCGGCCCCGGTGCCACAGCCCAGATCCACGATGCGGCGGGGATCCGACCTGACGGGCAGCCAGTCGATGATGGAGGCGGTCTGTTCGCCGAGCACCTCGGCGTCCAGGTCGAGGATCTCCGACTGGTCGTCGGGGTCCTGGGGCGCTCCGTGCGCGTGCTCGTGGGCCGGGTGCGGGGAGGTGTCTGTCATGGCGCCCACGCTAGGGGGATCACGGGCGTAGGGCCCGGTCGCTTCCCGGAAGAGCAAGAGGGTGCCGCCTGGCCTGCTCGCCGCGCAAGAAACCGGCGTACGGGCCCCATCACCCGTCGCTCGTGCTCCCTCCGCCGTCCGTGCCCCCTCCGCCGTCCGCGCCGCCGTCGTCGTCGCGTTGGTGGCCACGGCGTGCGTCGCGGTCGAAGATGCCGAGGATGTCGCACGGCCCGCCCTCGGCGCCGAGGGCGTGCGGAAGCATCGTCGGGAACTCGGCGGCCTGGTTGGTCTCCACGCGGAACCGCCGGTTGCCCAGGAGCAGGACGGCCGTGCCGGACAGGACGACGAACCACTCGCGGCCCGGGTGCGCGCGCATACGCGCGGGGCTGTCGGGCGGCGGGTCGGTCAGGCGCTGGCGTACGACGGTCATCCCCGGGTCCGCCCTCACCGGCCAGCGCATCCGCTGACGCGCGGCGTCGATCGTCGGGCTGGAGATGACGTCGTCCGCCGCCGTCTCGACGAGCTGGTCGAGCGTGGTGTCCAGGGCGCGGGCGAGGGTGACGAGCTGGTCCAGGGCGAGACGCCGCTGACCGTTCTCGATCCGGCTGAGCGTGGAGGGGCTGAGCCGGGCGCGGCCCGCCAGCTCGTCCAGGGACCAGCCCAGCGCCACGCGCAGCGCGCGGATCCGTTTGCGTACAAGGCTGTCGAGATCGCCATCTTCTTGCGTCATGGGCAACATGCTATGCCTCGTGCGCAACCTCTGCCTACTGTCGGCGGCACGGGCCCGGCTCGGAGCCCGTACACCCGAGGACAGCACAGGAAGAGGTACGCGGATGACCGCGACGACTTTCGAGTCCGTGACCGACGCGCTGGACGACGGCTCCGGCGCGACCGTCGACGCCGTGGTGATCGGCGGCGGAGCCGCCGGTCTCAGCGGCGCGCTGATGCTCGCCCGCTCCCGCCGCTCGGTCATCGTGATCGACGGCGGCGCACCCCGCAACGCGCCCGCCGGCGGCGTGCACGGTCTGCTCGGCAGGGAGGGCGTCCCCCCGGCGGAGCTGCTGCGGCGCGGCCGGGAGGAGGTACGCGGCTACGGCGGCAGGGTCGTGGCCGGCCACGTTGTCTCCACTGTCCCCTCGGCCCCCTCCGCCGGCGGTGATCCGCGCTTCACCGTCACGCCGGCCGACGGCGACGCCGTACGGGCGCGCCGGCTGCTCGTCGCCACCGGTCTGCGCGATGTCCTGCCCGACGTGCCCGGACTGGCACGGCACTGGGGGCACGGCGTGGTGCACTGCCCGTACTGCCACGGCTGGGAGGTGCGCGACGCGCCCATCGGGGTCCTGGCCGTGGGCCCGGCGTCCGTCCATCACGCCCTGCTGTTCCGGCAGTTGACCGACGACCTCGTCTACTTCACCCGGGGCACCGACCTGGACGAGGAGACCCGGGCGCGGTTCGCCGCCCGGGGTGTCCGGGTCGTCGACACGCCGGTGGCGGCGGTCGAGTCCACCGAGGACGGCGGAATCGCGGGCGTGCGGCTGGCCGACGGGCAGGTCGTGGCGCGCGGCGTTCTCGCGGTCGCGACCGGCATGCGGGCGCGCACCGAGGGCCTGGCCGGTCTGGCCCTCCCGACGGAGGACCTGCCCGGTGGCATGGGCGACCACTTCGTCACCGGCCCGGCCGGCACCACGGAGGTCCCGGGCGTCTGGGTCGCCGGCAACGCCGCCGACCCCAGCGCGCAGGTCGGCGCCTCCGCCGCCGCGGGCGCGCTGGCCGGCGCGCACATCAACGCCGACCTCGCCACCGCCGACACCGA
>NZ_JBHXRM010000002.1:91284-174862 GCF_042716895.1 Streptomyces sp. NPDC058653
CGCGGCGCTCGCGGCCACGCAGGCCTGACCCGGCCCGAGCTATCGGTTCTCCGGCCGAGCACCACGTCCACCACGCCCCGTCGCCGCACGCACCCCACGCGGCGCTCGCGGCCACGCAGGCCTGACCCGGCCCGAGCTATCGGTTCTCCGGCCGAGCACCACGTCCACCACGCCCCGTCGCCGCACGCACCCGCCAGTTTGCCGATCGGCAGACAACTCTGCCCGTCCGGCAGGCCCCTGGCCACGATCGGCCCCGCCACGACAGGGCGCTCGCCGCCCCCTCTTCCCTCCCCTTCACCGAGAGGCCCCGCCCCATGAGTACCCCTCCGACGCGTGCGAACGAGCCCGAGCGGCCGAGTGCCCCGACCGTCCCCGATACGGGAGTCCAGGACCCGCGCCGGCGTCGCGCGATCCTGATCACGGTCTGTATCGCGCTGATGGCGGTCATCGCCTCGGTGTCCGGGCTCAACGTCGCCCAGCCGGACATGGCCGTCGCGTTCGACGCCTCCCAGAGCGAGATCCTGTGGATCATCAACAGCTACACCCTCAGCCTCGCCGCGCTGCTCCTGCCGCTCGGCGCCCTGGGCGACCGCTGGGGCCGTAAGCCCGTACTGCTCACCGGTCTTGTCGTCTTCGGCCTCGCGAGCGCGGCGGCCGGGCTCGCCACGTCGACCGAGGTCATGCTCGCCGCACGCGTCCTCAGCGGCGTGGGGGCGGCGATGATCATGCCCGTCACCCTGGCCGTCATCACCTCCACCTTCCCCGAGGCCGAACGCGGCCGGGCAATCGGGGTGTGGACCGGAGTCGCGGGCGGTGGCGGCGTCCTGGGGATGTTCCTGTCGGCCGCGCTGGTCGACGTGGCGAGTTGGCGGTGGCTCTTCGTGCTCCCCGTGACGCTCGTGCTCGTCGCCGGGGTGATGACGGTGCGGTCGGTCCCCGACTCGCGGGAGCCCTCGAAGCACGCCTTCGACACGGTCGGCGCGCTGACCTCGGTCATCGCCGTGGTCGGGCTCATCTTCGTCCTCCAGGAAGGACCCGAACGGGGCTGGACCGCACCCGTCACACTCATGAGCCTGGCGACCGGTGTCCTCGCGGCCGTCGGCTTCGTGGCCTGGGAACTGCGCCGGCCCGCGCCGCTGCTCGACGTCCGCCTCTTCCGCGAACGCGGTCTGGCCGGCGGCTCGGTGGCACTGCTCGTGGTCTTCGGTGTCCAGGCCGGGATCTTCGTGGTGCTCTTCCCCTTCCTCCAGGCCGTACTCGGCTGGTCCGGGCTGCGCTCCACGCTCGCGCTCATGCCCATGGCCGTACTGATGATGGCCGCCTCCGGGCTCGCGCCGCGCCTCGCCGAACGCGTCGGCAGCCGCCTCACCATGGCCATCGGAATCCTGCTGGGCGGGGCGGGCCTGGCCCTCATGGCGACCCTCGTCTCCGTCGACGGCGGCTATCCCTCCGTCCTGCCCGGCATGCTCGCCATGGGCGTCGGCATGGGACTGACGATGACCCCGGCCACCGAGGCGATAACCGCCTCGCTGCCCCGGGAACGCCAGGGCGTCGCCTCCGCGCTCAACGACGTCACGAGGGAGTTCGGCACGGCGCTCGGCGTCGCCCTCCTCGGAGCGCTCCTGTCCTCCGGCTACCGGGCCGCCGTCGACGGCCGGCTCGACGCGCTCCCGGTCCCGGCGGACACCGCCGACACCGCGCGCGAGGGCATAGCCAACGCCCTCGAAGCCGCCGGCACGGCCACCCCGTACACGGAGGCCCTGATCCGCGCCGCCCAGGACTCCTTCGTGGACGGCTGGCAGCAGGCGATGTGGGCGGGCGTCGCCGTCATGGCGCTCCTTCTCCTCCACATCCTCGCGCGGGGGCCCCGGGAGCGGCCGGGCTCCGCCGGTGGTGCGTAGGCACCAGCGCGGGCGGGTGGCTGGTCCCGGTGCACCAGGGGAAGACGGGGGCGGAGCACGATGGCAGGCCGGGCGCCGGGCGGAAGGGTTGGGGGCGCGTGAAAACCCGCGCGGTCTCCGAAGAAAAGGACGTCCATGTCCGAAGCTGTGGCCTCCCCGGTGCGTATCGGGAGGCTGTCGATCGGTGCCCTCGGCATCCTGGCCCTCGCCCTCGGCACCTTGCAGTCGGTCGTGGAGCCCGCGCTCCCGCTCCTGCAACGCGAGTTGGGGGTCAGTCCCGCCGAAGGGGCGCTGATCGGCAACACGTTGCTCATCACTGGCGCGGTCGTCACGCCCGTCGCGGGCAAACTCGGTGACCGCTACGGCGGAAAACGGGTGCTGGTCCGGCTCATGGCCATCGTGTCGGCCGGTGGGCTGCTGGCCGCCCTGGCGCCGAATCTGCCGGTGCTGTTGCTCGGTCAGGTACTCCAGGGCGTCATGGTCGGCGCACTGCCCCTCTCCTTCATCCTGGTGCGCAAGCACCTTCCGACGGGCGAGTCGCAGGTGGCGATCGGGCTGGTCGTCGCGCTGTTCACGGGCGGAGGCATGGTCGGGACGCTGATCGCCGGGCCGACCGCCGAGAGACTGTCCTGGCACTGGATGTTCGCGCTGCCGACGATCGCGATCATCGCGACGACGCTGGTCGTCGCCCGGCTGATGCCGCACGATCCGCCGGTCGAGTCCGACGGTGCGATCGACTGGCCCGGCGTCGCCCTGCTCAGCGCCACCCTGCTCGCGTTCATGCTCGGGCTCGTGACGGTGACGAGCGGCGGCCTGCCCCCGCTCGCGGTCGGCGCCATCGCCGTGGCCGTGGCCGCGCTCGCGGCCGGATGGGTGGCCGTCGAGCGCCGGGCGGCCTCGCCGATGGTCGATCTGCGGATGCTGACACGGCCCGCGATGTGGCACGCGAGTGTGCTCACCCTCGTCATCACCACCACGTCGGGCATGGTCGTCTTCCTGCTCCCCCAGCTGTTCGCGATATCGGCCGACGGCTACGGCTTCGGGGCGAGCACCACCGACATCGGACTGTTCCTGCTGCCCGCCGCCGTCGCCGGAGCCGTAAGCGATTCGGTCGGCGGGATCGCGGCGCGGCGTTACGGCCCGCGTGCCGTCGTCGTCGTCGGCACCGTCGTCACCGCCGTCACGATGCTCGCCCTGGCGTCCGTGCACAGCGCGGCATGGCAGCTCGTGCTCGCCAGGGCGCTGGCCGCGTTCGCCGCGGGCGTCGGGACAACGGCGTTGCTCGTCGGCACGGCCACCGCCGTCGGGACCAAGGACATCGGCATCGCCACCAGCCTGCTCGTGGTGACCCGCGTGATCGGCGTCGCCCTCGGCGCCCAGCTCGGCGGCGCGATCCTCGCCGCCGGCCACGACCCGGGCACGGGCCTGCCCGCCGAGTCGGCCTTCGTCACCGGGTTCGCCGTCGCCGGTCTCGTCGCCGCGCTCTCACTGCTCGTAGTCCGTATGACGAAGAAATCCGCATGACGACGAATGGAGTCCAGGCATGACACCGATCGGTCCCTCGGCACATGTGAGCGGTGCCGCCAGGCGCACGGTTCTGATCTCCGGGGCCAGTATCGCCGGGCCCGCGCTGGCGTACTGGCTGCACCGGTCCGGATTCGCGGTCACCGTGGTGGAGAAGGCGGGCGCGCCGCGCGGCGGTGGCTACCCGATCGACATCCGCGGCAGCGCGACGGAGGTGGTCCGGCGGATGGGGATACTGCCACGGCTGCGGGAGGCGCACATCGACTCACGCCGCTGCACCTTCCTCGACGCCGACGGCCGCAAGGTCGCCTCGGTCAGCCCGAGCGCCGTCGCGGGAGGTGTCGAGGGGCGGGACCTGGAGGTGCGCCGGGGCGATCTGGCCGCGGTCCTCCACGCGTTGGTACGCGACGACGTCGAGTTCCTCTTCGGCGATTCCGTCGACACGCTCGACCAGTCGGAACAAGGGGTCGACGTCACGTTCCACGGTGGGCGACGGCGCACGTTCGACCTGGTGGTCGGCGCCGACGGTATGCACTCGGACACCCGGGAGTCGCTGTTCGGGCCCGAAGAACAGTTCCACCGCCATCTCGGCCACTGCTTCGCCATCTTCACCGTGCCGAACACCCTCGGGCTCTCGCACGAGGTCGTGCTCTGGAACACCCCGGGAAGAGCGGCGGCCCTCTACGCCGTCGGGGACAGCGACGAACTGCACGCCTTCCTGACCTTCCACCGGCCGGAACCGCCGTTGTACGCCCTCCGGAACCCCGGCGCCCAGCGGGACCTGGTCACCACGGTCTTCGCCGACGCCGGATGGGAGGTCCCGGGCATGGTCGACGCGATGCGCGACGCGGACGACCTGTTCTTCGACACGGCCGGCCAGATCCGTATGCCCCACTGGTCCAGCGGTCGCGTCGCGCTCGTCGGAGACGCCGCGTACGCGCCCTCGTTCCTCACCGGACAGGGATCGAGCCTCGCGCTGGCCGGCGCCTACATGCTCGCCAACGCCCTTGCCACGAACCGGGACCACGCCTCGGCCTTCGCCGCGTACGAAAGCGGCCTGCGCGGGTTCGTGGGCATGAACCAGGCGCTGGTCGACAACGGTGGCGCGACGCTGTTCCCCACCACGGCGCGGGCCCTGGAGCGGCGCGACACCATGCTGCGGGGTCTGGTCACGATGCCCTCGCCGCCCGAGCGGCCCGCCCACTCGGCGCTTACGCTGCCGGAGTTCGCCCCGGTGCGGTGACCTCCGACGACGCGGTGACCTCCGGTGCGGTGACCTCCGACGGGACGACCTCCGATGGGACGACCTCCGACGGGGCGGCCGGATCACCGCGGGCGGTCCGTGCCCCCGTCGTTCCCCCTGCCCGGGCCCCTGCCCCCGTCGGGGGCGGCGGCGTGGACCAGGCCCGTCCGGTAGGCGATGACGACGAGTTGCGCCCGGTCGCGCGCGTCCAGCTTCGTCATCGCGCGCTGCACATGGGCCCGTACGGTGAAGGGGCTGAGGAACATCCGCTCGGCGATCTCGTGGTTGGACAGGCCGGTCGCGACCAGAGCCACCATCTCGCGTTCGCGCGGCGTGAGCACGGCGAGCTGTTCGGGCCCCTGCACCGGGGCCTCGTCCGGTGTGGCGAGGAAGCGGGCGACCAGGGAGCGGGTCGCGGCGGGGGAGAGCAGGGTGTCGCCGGCGGCGATCGTACGCACCGCGTCCAGCAGGTCCTCCGCCCCGATGCCCTTGCCGATGAAGCCGCCGGCCCCCGCGCGCAGCGCCTGCGCGACGTACTCGTCGGTCTCGTACGTGGTGAGGATCAGGATGCGGCTGGCGCGCAGGTCCGGGTCACCGCAGATCTCGGACGTGGCGGTGAGACCGTCCACCTCGGGCATCCGGATGTCCATGATCACGACGTCCGGGCGCAGTTCACGGGTGAGCCTCACCGCCTCCCGGCCGTCGGCGGCCTCGCCGACCACGGTGATGTCGTCGGCGCTGTCGAGGAGCAGCCGGAAGGCCTGGCGCAGCAGGGCCTGATCGTCGGCGAGCAGCACACGGAGTGTCACAGCGCGGCCCCTGTCTCTCCGTCCGCCGCGGCCCGCGCCGTCCGCCCCCCGGGGACGGCCGCCCGGCCGGTCCCGCGCGCCGGGTCCTTGGCGGGCGGGAGGGGCAGCTCGGTGGAGACGAGGAAGCCGCCCTCCGGGCGTCTGCCGGCGGAGAGCCGCCCCCCGACGGCGGTGGCGCGTTCACGCATCCCGATCAGACCGTAGCCGGGCGGCCGTTCGGGCAGTGTGGTCGTACCCGGCCGCGTGGACGGAGCCGTACGGCCGTCCCGGACTCCGCCCCCGTCGTCGGCCACGGTGAGGGTCACCCGGTCGCCGTTCCAGACGAGGCGCACCCGGGCGCTCCCCGTCCCGGCGTGCTTGGTCACGTTGGTGAGGGCCTCCTGGACGATGCGGTACGCGGTGAGGTCCACCCCCGGCGACAGCGGCCTGGCCGTGCCCTCCTCGTGGAGCGACACCTCCAGGCCCGCGCGGCGGAACGACTCAAGGAGGGTGGGGAGCCGGGACAGTCCCGGCGCCGGTTCGGCGGGGCCGGCCGGGTCGCCGGAGTGACGCAACAGACCGACGGTGGCCCGTAGTTCGTCGAGCGCGTGCCCCGTGGTCTCGACGAGTTCGCCGAGGCTCTTGCGGGTCTGCTCCGGGCGGGTGTCGAAGAGGTGGGCCGCGACCGTGGCCTGTGCGTTGGCAAGGGTGATCTGGTGGGCCACGAGGTCGTGCAACTCCCGCGCGATGCGCAGCCGTTCCTCGGCCACGCGCCGGCGCGCCTCGATGTCCCGGCTCTCCTCGGCCCGGCGCGCCCGCTCCTCCACGGCCGCCAGATAGGCCCGCCGGTTACGCGCCGAGTGACCGAGAACCCCCGCCATCAGCGGGAACGCCGCCACCGCTCCCATCCTGCTCGCGTCCTGCCACGAGAGGCCCCCGAACAGGGGCGTGGAGGCGACCATCAGCGCCGCGGACGTGAACAGCACCGCGGTCGCGGCCCGCCGTTCGGTGCGGGTGGTGAGCGAGTAGGTGTAGGCGGCGACCACGGCGGGGGCCACGATGAGCGGGCTCAGCAGGAGACCCAGGGCCGGACCCAGTACGCCGCACACGGTCGTCACCACCATGATCGCCAGCGGTGCCCGGTGCCGTACGGGAAGTACGGCACAGGACACCAGGGCGACGAGGTAGGCGGCGACGGGGGGCGCGGACAGTGTGTCGTCGACCCGCACCACCCCGCCGAGCAGGCAGAGCGCGAAAGCCGTCCCCGTGACCGCGGCCTCCCGCCACCGGTCGACGCGTGGTCGCGGGCCGCCGCCACCGGTGTTCGTCATGACGGCTCAGTACCTGCCGACGGGGAGCCGGGGTACCGCCGCGTCCGGTCCGGTTTCGGCGGCCGGGGCATGCCGGGTCAGTGCCTCACCCTCGACGTCCACATTCGGCAGCACGCGGTTCAGGATACGAGGCAGCCACCAGGCCCGGTGGCCGAGCAGCGCCAGGGCCGCGGGCGCGATCGCCATCCGGACCACGAAGGCGTCGAAGGCGACGGCGGCGGCCAGGCCGACGCCCATCGTCCGGATGGTGGGGCTGGTCATCCCGATGAATCCGGCGAAGACGCTGATCATGATGATCGCCGCGGCGGCCACCACGCGTCCGCTGTGCCGGAAACCGTTGACGATCGCGTCGCCGGGGGACGCGCCGTGGGCGTACGCCTCCCGCATACGGGTGAGGAGGAAGACCTCGTAGTCCATGGCGAGGCCGAAGACGATGCCGATGATCAGGATCGGCATCAGCGACATCACGGGACCGGTCTGCTCGATGCCGAGCAGGTCCCCCGCCCACCCCCACTGGAAGACGGCGACGAGGACACCGAAGGCGGCGCCCACCGACAGCAGGAAGCCGAGGGCGGCCTTGACCGGGACGAGGACCGAGCGGAAGACCACCGTCAGCAGGAGGACCGCCAGGCCGATGACCACGGTCAGATAGGGGAGGAGGGCGTCGGACATGGCTTCGGAGATGTCGATGTTCAGCGCGGTCGTGCCGGTCACCAGGACGACCGCGCCGGTCCCGGCCTCGACGCCGGAGACCGCGCCCCGGATCTCGTGCACCAGATCCTTGGTCTCGCCGCTGTTCGGGGCGGTCCGCGGGATGGCGGTGAGGACGGCCGTGTCCTTGCCCCGGCTCAGAACCGGGTCACCGACCGACGCGACCCCGTCCACTTCCCGTACGGTCCGGGCGACCAGGTCGGTGGCGGCCCGGGTGTCGGCGGCCTCCGACGTGTCCACGACCACGGTCAACGGGCCGTTGAAACCGGGCCCGAACCCTTCCGACAGCAGGTCGTAGGCCCGGCGCTGGGTGGTCTCCACCGACTTGGACTCGTCGCCGGGCAGCCCGAGTTCGAGGCTGAGTGCCGGCAGGGCGACGGCTCCGAGACCGAGTACGGCGACCGCCAGCACGGCCACGGGCCGGCGCAGCACGAACCGCGCCCAGCGGGTGCCGAGCCCGTCCCGGCCGGGCGCGGCGGGCACCGCGTGCGGGCGCCCGCCTCCCGGCCGGGCGGTCTTGCGGACGGCGCGGGAGAGCACCCGCCGGCCGACGAAGCCGAACAGCGCGGGGACGAGCGTCAGCGCGACGAGTACGGCGAGTGCCACGGCGCCCGCGCCGCCGAGGCCCATCTTGGTCAGCTCGGGGATTCCGACGACCCCGAGGCCGGCCAGGGCGATGAGGACGGTGGCGCCGGCGAAGACGACGGCGGATCCGGCCGTGCCGACCGCGAGGCCCGCGGCCTCCTCCGGGTCGTAGCCCCGGGCGCGTTCGTCGCGGAAACGGGAGGTGATGAAGAGCGCGTAGTCGATGCCGACCGCCAGGCCCAGCATCAGCGCCAGGATCGCGACGGTGGACGTCAGCCCCAGCGGCACGGCCAGCGCGGAGACCAGGCCGAAGGCGATGGCCACGCCGACGAACGCCGTCAGCAGCGACAGCCCGGCGGCGACCAGCGACCCGAGGGCGATGACCAGCACCACGGCCGCCACCACCACGCCGATGATCTCCGTCGTACCGCCCATCTCCTCCTCGGCCTCCAGCGCGGAGCCACCGATCTCGACGGTCAGTCCGGTGTCCCGGGCCCGGCTCGCGGCGTCCTCCAGGGCGCTCTTGGTCGGCCCGGTCAGATCGAGGGCGTCCACGGTGTAGGTGATCGTGGAGTACGCGACGGTGCCGTCCTCGCTGACGGCGCCGGTCTCGTAGGGGTCGGTGGCCGACGCGACCTGGCCGCCCCCGTCCAGCGAGCCGAGCGTGTCCTCGACGGCGGCCCGGTGCTCCGCGGCCGTCACCCGCTGCCCGTCCGGGGCACGGAACACCAGGCGGGCCTCGGCCCCCTGGGAGTCGCTCTCGGGGAACCTCTCGTCCAGCAGGTCGAACGCCTTCTGCGACTCGGTGCCGGGCATGGAGAGGTCCTCCTCCTCCCCGGCCGGCGCGACGGCCGCGGCGACGACGGCGAGCACCAGCGCCGCCAGCCAGACACCGCCCACGAGCCGCCGCCGTCGGAAGGCCCACCGTCCGATCCGGTAAAGAGCTGTCGCCACTTTCTGATCACTCCAGACACCGCTAGAAGGGCAGAACGCGCGGAATTTCCGCACCTCCCACCCTTCCTCCCGGCCCCGCCCCTGCCATCGTGCTCGCCCGCCGTCTTCCCCTGGTGCCCCGGGACCAGCCCCGTGGGCGGGCCTGGTGCCTACGCACCACAGGGGGAGTCGCGACCCGGCCCGGGCGACTCCCCCTGTGGCTCGTGCGCGCCGGCCCTGGGGCCGTCCCATCAGCACACCTGCACAGAGGGCTACGTGACGGTCCGGTAGGCCCGGTGGATCGTCTGCTTCAGGGTGTTGCCCGCCGCGTCCGTGAGCGTTGCGCGCAGAGAGACCGTGCCCGCCTTCGCCGGGTGGCACAGATCGAGGAGCTTGCCGTCGACCGCCTTCGCCGGGTGCCAGGTCCGGCCGTCGTCGTACGAGACGGAGAAGGCGGCCTTACGGGCGGTGCGCGCGGTGGCCGCGCCCTCGACCGTGAACGGGACGGAGAAGCGCGTACCCGCCTCGGCCGTGCTGGCCGTGGACAGCCGGGGCGTGAAGCGGACCACCGACAGCGGCAGCCGCCGCTCGGCGCCGGTGACGTGCGCGGAGGTGAAGGTCCACTCGGCGGTGACCCGGGTGGAGACCGCCGAGAGGGAGGCCGGGCGGGAGACGTCCGTCGTCAGGCGGTACGCGCGCTCGGCGGCGGGGAGTTCGTACGAGACGCCGTCCAGGTCCGTGTCCGTGGCGAAGATCTTCGTGCCGTCCGCGTGGAGGGTGCTCCTGGCCTTGCTGTAACGGGATTCGCCCACGTGCCCGGCGCCGTCGGAGAAGAGCGGAAGGTAGGCCGTGAAGGTGTCACCCTCGCGGACCGCGCCCGGACGGTCCTCGCTGCCGGTCGTCGGGCCCGTGAGACGCGGGCCGAAGACACCGGTGTTGAAGCGTTCGGTGTACTGCTTGCCCGCGCCGTACGCCCGGGGGTTCACGGTCCACTGGCCGGCGTCGTTCACGGTTTCGCCGTCCGCGTCCGGGCCGCTCTCCTGCCACACGGAGTACTGCCACCGCACGCCCGGCAGGACGTAGTCGGTGAGGGTGGCGGGCAGGGAGAACTCGGTCGGGTTGAAGTCGGCCCAGAATCCGCCCCCCGGTGTGAGGGGCGCAGCGATGAGCGACCCCCTTTTGTCTCTGGCGGGCTCACCGACGGGCATGGTGACCTCGGCGAACTGCGAGCGCTTCAGGTTCGCGGTGAAGCCGGCCAGATCGCCGGTACGGTTCATCGCCGGCCGGTAGCTCGTACTCCCGCGTGTCCAGGTGCCGTTGTACTGCGCGAACGCCTCGCGGGCGGGCAGCCGGGCGCCCAACTGCCCGACGCGCAGCTTGCCGAAGCCGCCCATCTCGTACGTGGTGACGCTCTGGGTCCCGTCGATGTCGAACCCGTAGTTCAGGGTGGCGTCGGTGTGCTTGGCCCTGGCGTCCGGCACGGTGATCCGGACCCGTTCGGCCTTGCGGGCGTCCATGACGAGGGTGGTGTCACGGGTGAGCGAGAACTTGGGGTGGAGGAGGAGGGCCAGGTCCCCGGCGTCCGGGGTCGCGCCCGTCTCGATACGGCCTTCGAGGCTGTAACGGCCCCGGGGCAGCCGCACGGTGAACTCGCCGTCCGTGTCGTCCGAGTAGTCGCTCCAGATCTCGTTGTCCAGCCCCTGCACCCCGGTCTGGGACCGCCCGGCGGGCTTCCCCTTGAGGTCGAGATGCCTCACGGTCAGGTCGTACGACTCGGCTTCGCGCTGTACGCCGACACCGGTCCGTACGGTGCTGTCGGCGCCGTCCGTCGCGATGACCGAGCCGCCGAAGCCGCCGTCGGCCGTGCCCGCGCCGCTGTCGGCGGTGACCCGGGCGGTCGCGATGCCGCTCGCCGGGACGGTGAGCCGCTTCGGCGAGACCTCGAACATGCCCTCGGCGGCGGGCTTTCCGTCCTCGCCGTACACCTCGGTGGTGAGGCCGAGGGTGAGGGGGCGGTCACCGTCGTTGCGGTAGGTGACGGTCCTGGTGACCGGCTTGTCGTCGGTGTGCGGCCACCGCTGGGTGGGGAAGCCGAGGGTGGCCGGGCTGGTGGTGAGCCGCTGGCCGAGGGCGCGGACGATGTCCGTACGGCCCGTGCCCTGCGCGAACGCCGAGACACCGGAGGCCGGCTCGGCGGACGCGGTGAGCGCGGCCTTGAGGCGCTCACCGGTCCAGTCGGGGTGACGCTGGGCGAGGATCGCGGCGGCGCCCGCGACATGCGGGGTCGCCATGGACGTACCGCTCATCGACACGTAGCCGTCGGCGGCCGGGTCGCCCTCCGTGCCCTCGGCGGCCCTCGCGGCGACGATGTCGACGCCGGGGGCGGTGAGGTCGGGCTTGAGGGAACCGTCCGCCGTCGGGCCGCGGCTGGAGAACTCGGCCATCGCGTCGGCACGGTCCACCGCGCCCACGGTGAGCGCGGCGGCGGCGCTGCCCGGCGATCCGACGGTTCCGGCGCTCGGGCCCTCGTTGCCGGCGGCGATCACGAAGAGGGCGCCCGAGGAGGCGGACAGCTCGTTCACCGCCTGCTCGACGGGGTCGTCACCGGGGCTGTCGGGGCCGCCCAGGCTGAGGTTGACCACGTCGGCACCCTGCGCGACGGCCCACTGCGCGCCGGCGATGACCCCGGACTCCTCGCCGGAGCCGCCGTCGCCGAGCACCTTGCCGCTGATCAGCCGGGCGCCCGGCGCGACCCCCTTGTACATGCCCCCGGAGTGCGAGCCGGACCCCGCGACCGTGGACGCCACATGCGTGCCGTGACCCACCCGGTCGACCGTGTCCGCCGCCGCGGAGAAGTTCTTCGCCGCGTCGACACGGCCCTTCAGATCCGGGTGCGTGTCGTCGACCCCGGTGTCCAGCACGGCGACCGTGACGCCCGTGCCGTCGTACCCCGCAGCCCGGGCCCCGGGGGCGCCGATCTGCGCGGTGCTCCGGTCCAGGGCCGCCTCGACCTTCCCGTCGAGCCAGATCCTCTCGACCCGGTCGGCGGCGGCCGACCTCTCCCGGGCCGTCCCCCCGCTGCCGGTGAGCGTCTCCCACAGGTCGGCGCCCTCGGACTTACGGGCCTTGAGCGCGTCCCCGTTGACGCTGGGCAGGTCCCGGCCGACCCGGGCCCCGGCGGCGGACAGCGCGCCCGGCGCGAGGGTGCGGCCCTTGGCGTACGTCACGATCAGCGGGAGGTCGGGGCGGGCCGCGTCGTCGTAACCCCACTCGACCAGCCGCGTCACGTCGAACAGCCGCCGGTCGGCGGTGCCGTTCGCGACGAGCCGCTCGGCGTCACGGGGGACGACGTGGGTGCCGCCGGCGCTCCGCGCTATGCGAAAGGTGGTGCCTTCCCGGCCTTTGCCGGGCCGCACATCGGTGACCTGTCCGGTGGCGTCCAGCGTGACCCGGTCACCGGTGACGAGGGTGACTGTCCTGGCCTTGCCGGGGGTGGCCTTGCCGAGGGC
Organism: Streptomyces sp. NPDC058653; assembly: GCF_042716895.1. NCBI lineage: Bacteria > Bacillati > Actinomycetota > Actinomycetes > Kitasatosporales > Streptomycetaceae > Streptomyces > Streptomyces sp. NPDC058653. The sequence goes on from NZ_JBHXRM010000002.1 coordinate 103,810, forward strand.
GCGGGCCGTACCTGCCGTACCGCTGTCGGACTCCGCGGCCCCGGATTCCGGGGCACCGAGCAGGGAAGAGGCAAGGGCGGCGGCGACGAGCACGGCGAGAGCGGAAGTCTCGCTCGCCCGCCTCCTACGGTGATTCACGGCATGCCTTTCTCTCCGGACCTTCGGGCATGGCGGAGCGGCCCGGCGGACGGATCGGGGAAACAGAGGGGAAGGAGGCGCCCCTTCGCGAAGGGGCGCGGGGGTACGGACTCAGACGAGCCGCTTACGGCCCCAGAGGAAGAGGAACGCCACGACACCGGCGGTCAGGGCGAACAGGATCGACGACCCGAACCACTGCATGGCGTTCATCTGCGACAGCGGGAGGTAATCCGTCGACCAGCCCACGACATCGGCCTTGTCCAGGCACGCCTGCCGTGCCGCGTCGGCCCCCGACTCCGAACAGGTGCCCCAGCCCAGCAGATCCCCGCTGCCGGTGACGAACGACTGGTCGATCTCGTAGGCGCCGTGGGGCAGCGGCGGGGGCCCGCTCTCGCCCATCACACCCTTGTTCGTCGTGACCGTGACGACGTTGCCGAGCGACAGCAGGAAGTAGCCCCAGACGAGCTGGAGGGCGACGGTGAAACCGAAGGTGACCACCATGGCCGTCAGCGTGCGCCGAAGCACCACACCCAGCGCCACCCCGCCGAAGACGGAGAGCAGGGTGAGGGCGACAGGCACCGGGCCCGTCGTGTTGAACGCCTCGGCCGAGGTCCATTCCATCGCCAGGGACTCGGACTTGACGGGGTTCCACCACCAGCCGAACACCGCCGACAACACGCCGGTGCTCACCACGACCACCAGTCCGGCCAGCGCCAGCTTCGTGGTGAGCCAGCGGGTCCGGTTCCCGGACTGGGCGGCGACGAGCTTGGCGGTGCCGTTCTCCAGGTCGCCGGCGATGAGCGGGGCGCCGAGGAAGACACCGAGCAGGACGGGTATCGCCTGGAGACCGATGGAGACGAAGGAGAACGCGTCGGCGTACTGCGAGAACGTGCCGCCCGCCTCGTCGAGGCTCTTGCCGGGATAGCCGTGGCCGTCGAGGAAGTCGACCAACTGGCCTCGCTGGTGGACGATCCAGGCCACGGAAAGCGCGGTGGCGGCGAGGATCGTCCAGAACCCGGCCCGGTGCTGGCGCCAGACCAGCCAGGTCATACCGCTGAGTCGGGGGCGCAGTTTGGCCTCCGGGGTGGTCGCGTTCATGGTCCCGTTCATGGTCCCGTTCCTGCCGTCGCTCGTGGAGCCGGTCGAGGTGCTGGTCGAGGTGCTGGTCGAACCGCGGGTGAAGGTGCTCATGCCGCCACCACCTCGGCGCCGAACCCCTGGCCGTGGACCTGGGCGGTGGGGGTGATCAGCGGCGGTGCGTCCGCCGAGCGGAGATAGGCGAGGAGGAGTTCCTCCATGTTCGGGGCGTTGATGTCCCAGGGGCCGGTGACCGGGCCGTGGGGGCGGACGAGCGCGGTGAACTGCCGTCCGCTGGTACGGGACTCGACGAGGGTGTGGTGCCCGAGGGCGAGGGCGCGAGGGATGCCGTCACCCTCCTTGGCGCCCCTGACCAGGGTGTGCGCGGACATCAGCTCGTCCACGTCACCGGCGAGGCGCACTCCGCCGCCGGAGACGACGACGAGGTAGTCGCACACGTTCTCCAGCTCCGCGAGGACGTGGGTGGACATCAGCACGGTGGTTCCGCGCTCGGCGGCCTCGGCGAGGAGGGTGCCCATGATCTCGTGGCGCACGACCGGGTCGAGGTCCGACATCGGCTCGTCCAGCATCAGCAGGTCGGGGCGCTTTCCGAAGGCGAGGGCGATGGCGACGCGGGTGCGCTGGCCTCCGGAGAGGGTGCTGATCCTCGCGTCGAAGGGCACGTCGCCCGCGCGGACGATGTTCTCGGCGGCGTGCTGGTCCCAGCCGGGGTTCAGCTCCCGGCCCAGGCGCAGGGTCTCCGCCACGGTGAAACGGCGGAACAGGGGCTTCTCCTGGGCGAGGAACGCCGTGCGCCGACCGGACTCCACCGAGCCCGGAGCCTCACCGAACAGGCTGATCGAGCCGTTCGTCGGCTGAAGGACATGGGCCGCGATGCTCAGCAGCGTGGTCTTGCCCGCCCCGTTGGGTCCCACCAGGCCGCAGATCCGTCCCGCCGGGAGCCGGAAGGAGCAGTCCCGCAACGCCCAGCCCCGCCGGTAGCGCATGCCCAGCCCGTACGCCTCGATCGCCGGTTCCCCCGCGTACATACCTTCACTCACCTGTGCTCCTGGTTGTCGTGTCCTCTGTGGACCCCGTCGCCGCCACGTTCCCGGCGGCGTACTGCTTCTCCATCGCCGACGCGACCAGCGCGGCCACGTCCTCCTGCTCCAGACCGGCCCCGGCCGCCTTCGACATCCACGCCACCAGCTCCGCGTACAGCGGTGAGTCGGTGCCCGTCTCGGGGCGGCCCAGCGTGCGGCGTACGAAGGTGCCCTGGCCCGGTCGCGGTTCGACCAGGCCTTCACGCTCCAGCTCGCGATACGCCTTGAGGGTGGTGTTCGGATTGACCGTGCTGGTCTCGGCGACCTCCTTCGCGGTGGGCAGCCGGTCACCCGGCACGAGTACGCCCAGCCGGAGGGCCTGCTTGGTCTGCTGCACGATCTGCTGGAAGGCGGGGACCCCGCTCCGCCTGTCGATGCGGTACTCCACGATCACCACCACCATTCCACTACTTGATTAGTGGAATGATGATGGAGGGGTGCGAGGGCGGTTGTCAATGCCGATCGGTCTCGGACAGGTCCGGATGAGGTGGTCCCCGAACCTGCGGTGCCCGCATGTGAGTTGAGACGCGCTTCGCAAGGCCGTCTCACTGTTGAGGCGCATCCGACGCCACTCGGGCGCGTCGAGGGCAGCTCGGATCAGCCGCCCGACGAGTGGCGGTGTTCACGAGTTCGGGCAGCGTTCGCTCACCACTGCGGACGGCACCGTGCCTTGGCACTGCTCGATCGGCCGCCGGGGTCTTGGAACTGCTCCTTCGTCAGGGACGGAAGGTGCGGCGGTAGGTGTCGGGTGGAACGCCTACGCTGCGGTGGAAGTGGCGGCGCAAGGTGGTGGCGGTGCCCATGCCGGCGGCCGCGGCGATGGCGTCCACGGTGGCGTCGGTGGTCTCCAGCAGTTCCTGGGCGTGGCGGATGCGCTGGGTGTGGAGCCACTGCAGTGGCGTGGTGCCGGTGAGGTGCTTGAAGTGGCGGCCGAGGTGGCGTGAGCTCATGCGGGCCCGGCGGGCCAGGTCCTCCACGGTCAGCGGCTGGTCCAGCCGCTCCAGCGCCCAGGGGAAGAGCTCGCCCAGGGGGTGGTTGCCCGGGGCGGGGAGGGGGGTGGCGATGAACTGGGCCTGGCCGCCGTCGCGATGGGGCGGGATGACCAGGCGTCGGGCGATCTTGTTGGCGTTGGCCGAGCCGTGGTCGAGGCGGACCAGGTGCAGGCACAGGTCCATGGCGGCGGCCTTGCCCGCGGAGGTGAGGACGTCGCCGTCGTCGACGTAGAGGACGTCCGGATCGACGGTGGCCGCCGGGTGGCGCCGGGCCAGTTCCCGCGTGTGGGCCCAGTGGGTGGTGGCGCGCCTGCCGTTGAGCAGTCCTGCCGCGCCCAGGACGAAGGCGCCGGTGCACAGCGAGGCCACGCGGGCACCGGCCGCGTGGGCCGCACGCAGCGCCTCGACCAGCTCGGCGGGCGGGTCGCTGTCGGTGTCGGCCCAGCCGGGGACGATCACTGTGTCCGCTTTCGCGAGGTGGTCGAGTCCGTGGTCGGGTTCCACGCTGAAGCGGCCGACGCGCACCGGACCGCTCCCGCAGAGGGAGAAGTCGTACCAGGGATCAACGACATGGGTCAGGTCGGCCCCGAAGACCTCGACGGCCACGGACAGTTCGTAGTGGAGCATGCCGTCGGTGACGGCCAGGGCGACAGCGGACATGTCTGAAACTGTACGCGGCATGTCGTTTCCGACACACACGCGGAGTGCCCCCGGACGGACAGGATGTGGGTGTCAGGCCGTAGCGGATTGACCTCGCGGCGGGCGTTCGAGTGCAGGGAGCGGTCTCATGGTGTCTCGTCAGCTGGTGACGGTGTTCGGCGCATACGGTCACACCGGGCGGTTCGTGGTCGCCGAACTGGCCGCGCGTGGATTCGTCCCGGTGCTGTCCGGGCGCGATGCGCGGACCTTGGGGGAACTGGCCCGCGAGCACGGGCTGGAGGCCCGGGCGGCGTCGGTCGACGACCCGGCCTCGCTGGACCGGGCCCTGGCGGGAACGGCGGCGGTCGTCAACTGCGCCGGCCCTTTCGCGTCGACAGTCGGCCCCGTGATCGAGGCCGCGCTCCGCGCGAGGATCCCCTACCTGGATGTGGCCGCCGAGCTTGAGGCAAACCTCGACACCTTCGCCCACTACCGCGAGCGGGCCCGGGACGCGGGAGCGGTGATCGTCCCGGCCATGGCCTTCTTCGGCGGCCTCGGCGACCTACTGGCCACCGCGGCGATGGGCGACTGGACCGAGGCCGACGAGGCACACATCGCCTATGCGCTCAGCAACTGGCACCCCACCGCCGGTACCCGGCTCTCGGGCGCGGTCTCCCGCGAGCGACGCGGCGACCACCGCCTGCGCTACAGCGGCGGACAGTGGGAACACCGCACCGACGCCGCGCCCACCCTGGAGTGGACCTTCCCGGAACCGACAGGACCCCGGCCGGTGATCGGGGAGTTCACGATGGCGGACGTCGTCACCGTCCCCCAGCACCTCCACATCCCCGACGTCACCACCTACATGACCGTCGAGGCGGCCCGGGACGTCGCCGCCCCCCACACGCCGGCCCCGACCGCCACCGACGAGAGCGGGCGCTCGGACCAGACCTTCCTCGTCGACGTCGTCGTCCGCTCCGGCGGAGCCGAACGCCGGGCCACGGCCGGCGGCCAGGACATCTACGCCGTCACCGCGCCCCTCGTCGCCGAGGCCCTCGAACGCGTCCTGACCGGCCGCACCAAGACCGTCGGCGTCGCCTCCGCCGGCGAGATCTTCGACGCCCCCGACTTCCTGCACGCGCTCCACCCGCACATCACCCTCGACCTGCACCCGCGGAAACAGAACGCCTGACCCGACCCACCCGCCCGGCTGCCGGGCGCGCGCCCTCACCGAGCCGTGACGACCAGTTCCCGGCGGGGGCGATCACCACCGACCGGGACCCTGTTGTCTGGAACACTTTTGCAAGCGGGTGCTTGCAAAAGTTAGCAAGTGTGGGCACCCTGGAGTCATGGCATCACTCAACGTCGGCAATCTCGGTGAGTACCTGCGCGAACAGCGGCGCAACGCGCAGCTGTCCCTGCGGCAGCTCTCCGAGGCCGCCGGGGTGTCCAATCCGTATCTCAGCCAGATCGAACGCGGTCTGCGCAAGCCCAGCGCGGACATCCTGCAGCAGCTCGCCAAGGCGCTGCGGATCTCCGCCGAGACGCTGTACGTGCAGGCCGGGATGCTCGACGAGCGGGAGCGCGAGGAGTTGGAGACGCGTGCCGTCATCCTCGCCGACCCGTCGATAGACGAGCGGCAGAAGCAGGTGCTCCTGCAGATCTACGAGTCCTTCCGCAAGGAGAACGGGCTCGGGACCGAGAACACGGAAGCGAAGGCGACCACGGGACCGGCCGGTAAGGGCGCCGGTACCGGTGACGGGGACGCCGACGGGGACACGCCCGGTGACGACGGCCGCGGTGCCGCCACCCCACCCTCACACTGATCCGGAGGACCACAGTCATGGCAATCGCCGATGACCTGCGCAAGACGTTCAGCGACCCGACCCCCCTCTACTTCGCGGCCGGCACGGCGGATCTCGCCGTCGAGCAGGCGAAGAAGGTGCCCGGGCTGATCGAGCAGCTGCGCGCCGAGGCCCCGGGCCGTATCGACGCGGTGCGCAACGCCGACCCCAAGCGCGTCCAGGACAAGGTCGCCTCACAGGCGAAGGAAGCGCAGACGACCGTTCAGTCCAAGGTCAACGAGGTGCTCGGGTCGCTCGACACCGACCTGAAGAAGCTCGGCGAGACCGCGCAGGACCTGGCGCTGCGGAGCGTCGGTGTGGCCGCGGAGTACGCGGTCAAGGCCCGTGAGACGTACGAGAAGGTCGCCGAGCGCGGCGAGCAGTCCGTACGCACCTGGCGCGGCGACGCCGCGGACGGGGTGGCGGAGATCGCCGTCGCCGTCGAGCCCCGGTCCGCGTCGAAGCAGAGCAAGCCCGCTCCGGCCAGGCCCGCGCCCGCCAAGCCCGCCCCCGCCAGGTCCACGGTCAAGAACGAGACCAAGGCCAAGCCGGAGGCCAAGGCCACCGGTACGAAGCCGGCCGCGCGGAAGTCCACCAGCACGGCCACCGCCCGCAAGCAGAGCACCCCCGCGAAGAAGGCCACACCTCCCGCGGGCAAGTAGGCGAACAGTCGCCAAGTGGACAGCGATGACAACGGACCGGGCACCACACGGGTGTCCGGTCCGTTGTACGGGTACGTTGGCGGCAGATGACGGGGACAGAAAGGGGCGGTGGGCAACGTGTTGATGGCCGGCTTCGACGGGCTCGTGGCGCTGTTGAGTATTCCGCTGAGCGTGTTCGGCTGCTTCGCGCTGGTCGACGCGTTCATCCGGCGCGAGGACGCCTTCCGCGCGGCGGACAAGCAGACCAAGCCGTTCTGGCTGATCATTCTCGCGATCGCCTTCGTGGTGAGCCTGATCTTCCCGATCCTCAGCTTCCTGCCGATCATCGGGCTGATCGCGATCATCGTGTACTTCGTCGATGTGCGCCCCGCGATCAAGCAGGTCGGCGGCGGTGGCGGCGGCAGGCGCGGCGGCTCCAGCAGCGACGGGCCGTACGGGCCCTACAACGGCGGTCGCTGAGCCACGGCGAGGCGAGCGGCCGGGGCCGGGCCGGGGCCCGTTCCGCTCAGACGGTGACCGGCGCCGGCTCGACCGCGTGCACGCGGTCCAGCAGCAGTACGGCCACGTCGTCCGTCAGCTCGCCGCCGTTCAGCTCCCGCACCTGAGCCACCGCGGCCTCCAGCAGCTCCTCGCCGCTCAGGCCCCGCGCCCGCTGAGCGGTGATCATCTCGACCATGCCGTCCTGGCCGAGCCGCTGCTTCGTACCGTCACCGACGCGGCCCTCGATCAGCCCGTCCGTGTACATCATCAGGCTCCACGCCTCGCCCAGCTCGACCTCACGCCGCTGCCAGCGGGCCCGCGGCAGCAGGCCGAGCGCGGGGCCGCCCTCGTCGTACGGCAGCAGCTCGGGCGCCCGGCCCTCGCGGATGACCAGCGGTGACGGATGGCCCGCCAGGCAGAGCCCGGCCCGCCGCCCGTCCGGCGCGATGTCGACCGTGCAGAGCGTCGCGAAGATCTCCTCGCTCTCCCGCTCGTGCTCCAGGACCTTCTGGAGCGTGGTGAGCAGGACGTCCCCGCTGAGCCCGGCGAAGGTCAGCGCCCGCCAGGCGATCCGCAGCTCCACGCCCAGCGCGGCCTCGTCCGGGCCATGGCCGCAGACGTCGCCGATCATCACGTGCACCGTGCCGTCGGGCGTACGGACCGTGTCGTAGAAGTCCCCGCCGAGCAGCGCGCGGGAGCGGCCGGGCCGGTATCTGGAGGCGAACCGCAGGTTCGAGCCCTGGAGGAGCGGCGTCGGCAGCAGCCCGCGCTCCAGCCGGGCGTTCTCCTGGGCCCGCAGCCGGGACTCGGTGAGCTGGCGCTGGGCGACATCCGCGCGCTTGCGTTCCACGGCGTAACGGATGGCACGGCTGAGCAGCCTGCTGTCGAGCTCGTCGCGGAAGAGGTAGTCCTGCGCGCCCACCCGCACGGCCGCGGCGGCGCGCTCGCTGTCGCCCTCGGCGGCCAGCGCGAGTACGGCGTGTCGGGGCGCGAGCCGCAGCACGTCCTTGAGCGGCGCGAGGCCGTCGCTGTCGCCGCCGTCCCGGCCCGGCAGGGCGAGGTCCACGAGGATGCACTGGATGTCGTCGGTGAGCAGCCGCTCGGCCTCGGTGAGGTTGCGCGCGGTGCGGACACGGACCCGGGTGCCGGCCGCGTCGGGGAGTTCCGGTGTGCTGAAGGTGCCCGCGGGATCGTCCTCGATCACGAGGAGCGTGAGGTCGCCGCCTCCGCCGGAGGTCTCCGGGGCGGGCGCACTCGCGACTGTCGTGGCGGTGCGCTGTCGCGGCACAGGTACGGGTACTGCCATCGGTCTGTGAGTCCTTCCCTCCCCCCGAGGGCGCGGTCGGGCGACGATCGACGCCCCACCGACCGGGACCCTAGCGGTAGCCGACGCCCGAAAGGAATGCCGTACGGAAGGCCGTACGGAGAAGATCCCGCGCCATATGCCGCTTCCCACCACGCATCCGGCACGATCGGCCCGCTCGGAGCGCTCGAAACGGCCATGACAAACATCACGTGGCAGGCAGCGGCGGCGCCGGTCTACTTGTCCGGTCGTACGACCCCGAGAATCAGCATCGAGCCCGCGCCCGTCAGCGTCACCTGGCGGCCAGGTCGCGGCGCGTGGACGATCGATCCATTGCCCACGTACATCCCCACATGGCTCGCGTCCTCGTGGTAGATGATCAGATCGCCCGGCCGCATGTCCGCGATCGGCACACGGGGGAGCAGCCGCCACTGCTCCTGCGAGGTACGCGGGATGACCGTGCCGGCCGCCTTCCACGCCTCGGAGGTCAGCCCCGAGCAGTCGAACGACCCCGGCCCCTCCGCACCCCACACGTACGGCTTGCCGATCTGCGCCGTCGCGTACGCGATCGCCGCCCTGCCCCTGGCGCTCGCCTTGCCGTTGATCGCCTTGAGCTCGCCCGAACCCAGCCAGGCCGCCTGCGCCTTGGCCGCTTCCTGCTGCTCCAGCATCAGCAGACGGTCACGCTCTTCCTTCTCCAGCCCCGCCTCGATCTTCCTGGCGGCCTTTATCTGACGGCTGATCTCCTTCTTCGCCTTGGCCTGCTTGACCCGGTTCGCCTCGAGCTTGGTCCACTCGACACCGGCCTTCTTTGTGTACGCCGTCAAGTCCTTCTGCGCCCTGGTCATATGACCGAGAAGGTCCTTCGTCGCCTTCTGGCCCCGCTGGACCCGGCCGGCCCCGTCCAGGAAGAGCTGCGGGTCGTCGGTGAGCATCAGCTGGGCCTCGGGCGGCAGACCCCCCGCGCGGTACTGCGCGCGGGCCGCCGCGCCCGCCTGGCGCTTGAGCCTGTCGATCCGGACCTGGCCGTTGACCATCTGGCTGGCCAGCCTGACCAGTTCGGCCGACTGGTTGTCGGCGCGCGCCTCGGCGAGGTTGTACGCGTCCGTGGCCGACGCCGCCTTGCCGTACAGGCCGTCGATCTTCCGGCGCGTCGCTTCGAGCTTGGAGTCGTCCGCGCCCGTCACCTGGTCGTCGGCTCCCGGCGGCAGGGACCGGTCGAACGGCCGGGGCGCGACCGGCGGGTCACTCGGCGAGGCGGGGCCCGCGGGATCGGCGGGAGACGCCGGCGCCGCGTACGCCTGGTTCAGCAACGCCGGTGACGTGAGCACCGACAGAGCGCAGACGACGGTGATCGCGGCTGTGACCCAGCAGCGTCGGTTCACAAGCTCCCCCTCCGGGCAACTGTCGACAACTCGTCCTGTGTTGACGGCCGAGGTCGGCCGGTCCATTCATCTGACTAACTGTCAGTAACTGTTCTGCGCCGACGCGATCGTGCCATGCCGGCCCCCGGAACGACAGAGGGCACCGCCGGTTGACGGCCACGTCTACCCGTCAGGGACGAACAGCCCGTCGCTCACGTTCCCTTGAACGCGTCCGTTTCGCCAGAGTTCGGCTTCAGCGCCGCCCAGTCCACCGTCACTTCACCCTGGCGCCATCTGCTCCGCCCGCCACCCGCCGCCGGGCCGGCCAGCGGCCAGTCCGCCGACAGATCCTCCACGGCCCTGATCCACCGCTGCCGCGCGCCCAGCGAGGCGTACGGGGCCGCCGCCGCCCACGCCCGGTCGAAGTCCCGCAGGAACGCGTGCACCGGTTCCCCCGGCACATTGCGGTGGATCAACGCCTTCGGCAGCCGCTCCGCCAGGTCCGAGGGGCGGTCCAGCGAGCCGAGCCGGGTCGCGAAGGTGACGGTGCGCGGACCCTCCGTACCGAGGGCGACCCAGACATGGCGCCGCCCGATCTCGTCGCACGTTCCCTCCACCAGGAGTCCGCCGGGGGCGAGGCGCGCGCGGAGCCGGGTCCAGACGTCCGCGACCTCGCTCTCCTCGTACTGCCGCAGGACGTTCGCCGCCCGGATCAGCAGCGGCGCGCGGTCGCCGCCCGCCGGCCGCGCCGTCCCCGGCAGCGGGATCTCGAAGCCGCCGTGGACGAAGGCGAGTCCGTCCTCCTCGTAGGGAAGCGCCGCCGCGACCCGCGCGGGATCGATCTCGACGCCCACCACCTCGGTGCGCGGCTCGGCCGCCCGAAGCCGCCGCAGCAGCTCGACGGCCGTCCAGGGCGCGGCGCCGTATCCGAGGTCGACGGCCACGGGGTCGGCCGAGCGGCGCAGTACGGGTCCGTGTACGGCGGCGATCCAGCGGTCCATACGGCGCAGCCGGTTCGGGTTGGTCGTGCCGCGCGTGACCGTGCCCACGGGGCGGCGGGGGGAGGGGGGCTGGCGCGCGGGCATGCGCGTGAGCCTAACGACCCGGCCGGCCCCGTCCGGCGGGTGGCAGCCGACCCCGCACGGCAGACGGCGGTCGGGCGCGGTCGGCCGGCGACCGCGCGGACCCGTGACCCGCTCCGATGGTTGAGTGGCCGAGATTAACGATTCGGCAAAGCCGGAAATGAACAGGCCCCCCACCGGTGTTACGCGCCTATAGAGGGCCCCCACACCCTCTCCTAGTCATGCTCCGAGCGAGAGGCCGTCGACGTGAGCCAGTACGTGTCCAGGCTTGCCGGCACCCTGGTGTCACCACCCCGGCTCCGGATTCCCGGCCATCCCCGCAAACCGCGGCGTATCGCCATGCTCAGCGTCCACACCTCGCCGCTGCACCAGCCCGGGACGGGCGACGCGGGCGGCATGAACGTCTACATCGTCGAGCTGGCCAGGCGGCTGGCCGCCATCAACATCGAGGTCGAGATCTTCACGCGCTCGACGACCGGCGGGCTCCCCCCGAGCGTCGAGCTGGCGCCGGGCGTGCTCGTACGGCACGTGGACGCCGGTCCGTACGAAGGGCTGGCCAAGGAGGAGCTGCCCGCGCAGCTGTGCGCTTTCACCCACGGTGTGATGCAGGCGTGGGCCGGCCAGCGCGCCGGCTACTACGACCTCGTCCACTCCCACTACTGGCTCTCCGGCCATGTCGGCTGGCTCGCTGCCGAGCGCTGGCGCACGCCCCTCGTCCACGCCATGCACACCATGGCCAAGGTCAAGAACGCCGCGCTCGCCGAAGGGGACACCCCCGAGCCCGCGGCCCGTGTCATCGGCGAGACGCAGATCGTGCGCGCCGCCGACCGGCTCATCGCGAACACCTCCGAGGAGGCCGACGAACTCGTCCGCTTCTACGAGGCCGATCCCGGCAAGGTCGCGGTCGTGCACCCCGGCGTGAACCTCGATCTCTTCCGCCCGGCCGACGGCCGCGCCGCCGCGCGCGCCCGGCTCGGGCTGCCGCAGGACGCGTTCGTCCCGCTCTTCGCCGGCCGTATCCAGCCGCTCAAGGCCCCCGATGTGCTGCTGCGCGCCGTGGCCGTCCTGCTGGACCGCGAACCCGCCCTCCGTAAGAGGCTGGTCGTTCCGGTCGTGGGAGGCCCGAGCGGCAGCGGCCTGGCGAGGCCGGAGGGGCTGCACAAGCTCGCGGCCAGGCTGGGTATCGCCGATGTCGTACGGTTCCGTCCGCCGGTCGGCCAGGAGGCGCTCGCCGACTGGTTCCGCGCGGCGTCCGTGCTGGTCATGCCGTCGTACAGCGAGTCCTTCGGCCTCGTCGCCATCGAGGCGCAGGCGACGGGGACCCCGGTGGTCGCGGCGGCGGTGGGCGGTCTCCCGGTGGCGGTACGCAACGGGAAGACCGGCTTTCTGATCCCCGGGCACGAGCCGGAGGCGTACGCCCAGGCGCTCACCCGCTACATCGACCGGCCCGAGCTGGTGGAGCGGATGGGGGAGGCGGCCACGCGGCACGCCCAGTCCTTTGGCTGGGACACGGCGGCGTCCGGGACGGCGGAGGTCTATACGGCCGCCATGCATGATCACCACGTTCGCGTACGCTCGGATCATGGCTGACGAAGCGCGAGCCGAAGCGAGCGGGAGCACCGACGGCACGCACCCCGCGGCGTCGCCCGCGGACGAGAGCGGCCGGGCCGCCCACCTCGTCGAGCGGAGCCTGAGGTCCGCCGCGCTCGACTCCGGCCTGGAGTGGGAGAGCCCCGAGCCGGGCTCCTTCGTCGTCATGCTCCCCGGCACGCGCAAGCTCTCCACGACCTGCTCCCTGCGCGTCGGCCGGCACTCCCTCTCCGTCAACGCCTTCGTCGTGCGCCACCCGGACGAGAACGAACAGGGCATCCACCGCTGGCTGCTGGAGCGCAACCTCAAGCTGTACGGGGTGGCGTACGCGGTCGACCGGATGGGCGACATCTACCTCTCCGGCAGGCTGCCGCTGGCGGCCGTCACCGAGGACGAGGTGGACCGGCTGCTCGGGTCCGTACTCGAAGAGGCCGACAGCTCCTTCAACACGCTGCTGGAGCTGGGGTTCGCGACCGCGATCCGCAAGGAGTACGCGTGGCGGGTGTCCCGTGGTGAGTCCACGAGGAATCTCGACGCCTTCACACATCTGACCCGGCCCTCGACGGGCTGAGCCGGGCCACCACCCCCTGCACGACCCTTCCCTACCTCCGCCGGGCCATGGCATGCTCACGATGACCGCAGACATGAACATGGTTCACATATGTGGAGGTTGATGATCGTGGGGAACGTTCGACGGACCATCAGCAGACGAGGCCTGCTCGCCAGTGCCATCGCCGTCGCGGCGGCCGGCGCCGCGGCCACGGGCACGGGATTCGGTGTCGGCCGGGCGTCCGCCGCGACCGTCCCGTCCGCCGCGCCCCCGCGACCGGCGGGCGCCCCGCGCGCCTCCGCGCCGCGCACCTCCCCGCTCTGGCGCGAGTTCGCCGCCTCGCCCTTCACCCACCCCCAGATCCCGTACGTCGGCCGGGCCGGCCAGCGAGCCGGGTCCCACCGCTTCCCGCGCCCGCGCGTGGTCGCCGACGTCCGCACGTACGGCGCCAGGAACGACGGCTCGGCCGACGCCGCCCCCGCCATCAACCGCGCGATCGCCGACGCGGGCAGGCGCGGCGGCGGCACGGTCCTCGTCCCGGCCGGCACCTACCGCATCGACGACTTCATCCGTATCTCCCACAGCAACGTGGTGCTGCGCGGCGCGGGCAGCAAGCGCACCAAGCTGTACGCGACGAAGAACCTCACCGAGCTGATCGGCCCCTACGGCAGCCGCTTCGGCGGCGACAAGTCGAGCTGGTCCTGGGCCGGCGGTCTCATCTGGCTCGCGCCGGAGGCGCGGCTCAACTCGCTCATCGAGGCCATCCAGGCCAAGCGCTGGCCCGTGGAGGGGTGGACGGGCAACGAACGCACCGAGTTCGAGCCCCTCACCGCCGTCGCGCCCGCCCGCCGGGGCGACCGCACCGTGACGGTCGAGGACGCGTCGAGGATCGAGCGCGGCGAGATCGTCCTCTTCCGGGTCGCCGACGACGCCGACCACACCCTCCTGGAACACATGTCGGGCGGCGGCCCGGCGACCGAGGCGTACGACTGGTCCGACAAGTCGAAGCTGCTGAGTTACGTGCCGTACGAGTGGCCCGTCCGCGTCACCTCTGTAAGAGGACGCGAACTCACCCTGGAACGCCCGCTCCCGGTGGACATCCGCCCCGAGTGGAACACCATGATCACCACCCTCGTCACACCGCTCACCGGCTCCGGTGTGGAAGGGCTGACGCTCGAAGCGGTCGAGACACCGCAGTCGGTGCACCTCCTGGACAAGGGCCACAACGGCGTCACCTTCCAGTGCGCGTACGACTGCTGGGCCGACGACGTCACCGTCCGGCACGCCGACAACAGCTTCGGCCTCGTCGCCGCGTCCGCCTGCACGCTGCGCCGTACGCGTGTGGAGGGGCGCGGTTCGCACCACCCGTACTTCTGCCGTGAGGCCTCGCACGACAACCTCATCGAGGACTTCTTCATCGGCGCGCGGACCGTCCCGGCCCCGGCCGGCACCCAACTGCACGGCATCAACGTCGAAGGGCTCTCCAGCTACAACGTCTGGTCGCGCGGCGTGATGGAGATGGGCACCTTCGACACCCACCGGGGGCTGCCGTTCGCCAACCTCCGTACGGAGATCACGATCGACAACAACGGGACGCACGGCGGAGACGCGTCCGCCGGACCGCTCTACGGGGCGCGGTTCACCCACTGGAACGTCACCGTGCGCAACGAGCGCGCCGGCCTGATCAAGATCGACGGGATCGCGCCGTACAGCGCGACGGCCGGCATCAGCGAGGTGCGCGAGTTCGGTCAGATCGATGTGCCGGATTTCCAGGGCGAGTTGAACGCACGGCTGGAGTCGTACGGCAGGCCGCAGGACATGCGGCCGGGCAACCTGTACGAGGCGCAGCGCGAGCTGAAGGTCTAGGGCGTCGGCTCCACCGGCTTGACGTGCTTCGCCAGTTCCACCCGCAGGAGAGGCTGAACGGGCTCCGGCCGCGCCGACGCCGCGCGGTCGGACCCGGCCGCTCCGGACACCGCCGTACCGGACGCCCCCGTACCCGAGCCCGCCACAGCGGACCCCGCCGTACCGGAGCCCCCCGCACCGGACGCCGCCACACCGTCGTCGCCCCCGCCGCCCGCGCCGGAACCGTCCTCCCCCACCCCCCGCATCAGCAGCCAGTAACCCCCGGCCGCCACCGTCCCCAGCACCGCACACGTCCCCCACAGCCAGTCGGCGCCGTAGTGGTCGATCAGGAAGCCGGACATCAGCGGCGCGACCAGACCCGCCACCGCCCACGACATCGTGTACATGCCCTGGTAGCGGCCCCGCCCGTGGACCGGGGACAGCCGGACCACGACGCTGGTCTGCGTCGGGGCGTTGATGATCTCGCCGATGGACCACACGCACACGGCCAGCGCGTAGACGGCCAGCGATCCCGCGAAGGCCGTCAGCCCGAAGCCGTATCCCGCGAGGGCCGAGGAGAGGATCAGCAGCCCGCGGGTGTCGCGGTGTTCGATGAAGCGGCTGACGGGGATCTGGAGCGCCACGATCAGCACACCGTTGAACGCGATGATCATCCCGAAGTCGGAGCTGCTGAACCCGTCCGTGCCCATCGCGACCGGCAGCCCCACGAACCCCTGCTGGAAGATCAGCGCCACGACGAACGACAGCCCCACCACGCTCATGAAGCGGCCGTCCCGCAGGACCGTCCGCATCCCGATCTCCGGCTGCCTCTTCCCGTCCACGAGGACGCGCTCCGGCCGGGACTCGGGCAGTTTGAGGAAGACCACGACGGCACACGCCAGCGTCATCGCCGCCTCGCCCAGGAAGCCGGCGAGATAGCTGAACTCCGCGATGAAGCCCGCGGCGACCGACGAGACCGCGAACCCCATGTTGATCGCCCAGTAGTTGAGCGAGAAGGCGCGCACCCGGTCCTCGGGCTTCACGATGTCGGCCATCATCGCCTGCACCGCGGGGCGCGAGGCGTTGGAGGTCAGTCCGACGAGGAACGCGACGGCGGCGATGGCCGCGGGGTCGTGCATGAAACCGAGCAGCGCGACCGAAGCTGCCGTCGACGACTGGGAGATCAGCAGCGTGGGCCGCCGGCCCAGCCGGTCGGTCAGCACGCCCGCGCCGACCGAGGAGATGACCCCGCCGAGTCCGTGGAGCGAGGCGACGAGACCGGCGTACGAGGCCGAGTAGCCGCGCTCCAGCGTGAGATACAGCACCATGAAGGTGGCGACGAAGGCGCCGAGCCGGTTGACCAGTGTGCTCGTCCACAGCCACCAGAACTCACGGGGCAGCCCCGAGACGCTACTTCGGACGCCCTCGGCCGTGGCACGTCTCAGTCCGGCGATGGACACGCGTCATTCCCCCCGAGGGCCGACGGACCGGTCCCTCGGACCGGCGGTGGCGGTGTAAGTGGCCGAATGGTCAACCGCAACTTACGTACGCGCGTCGCGCAGCCGCCAGTCAATTGACGGCAGGCGTCAATCGCGAACGTTCGATTAGGCTCGGACCCATGGCCGACGCACCGTACAAGTTGATCCTCCTCCGCCACGGCGAGAGCGAATGGAACGCGAAAAACCTGTTCACCGGCTGGGTGGACGTCAATCTCACGGAGAAGGGCGAGAAGGAGGCCGTGCGCGGCGGTGAGCTGCTGAAGGACGCCGGTCTGCTGCCCGACGTCCTGCACACCTCGCTGCAGAAGCGCGCGATCCGCACCGCCACGCTGGCGCTGGAGTCCGCCGACCGCTCCTGGATCCCCGTCCGCCGCAGCTGGCGCCTGAACGAGCGCCACTACGGCGCGCTCCAGGGCAAGGACAAGGCGCAGACGCTCGCGGAGTTCGGCGAGGAGCAGTTCATGCTCTGGCGCCGCTCGTACGACACCCCGCCGCCGGAGCTGGAGGACGGCGCCGAGTTCTCGCAGAGCGAGGACCCGCGCTACGCGACGATCCCGCCGGAGCTGCGCCCGCGCACCGAGTGTCTGAAGGACGTCGTGGTGCGCATGCTGCCGTACTGGTACGACGGCATCGTCCCGGACCTGCTCACGGGCCGTACGGTCCTGGTCGCCGCGCACGGCAACAGCCTGCGCGCGCTGGTCAAGCACCTGGACGGCATCTCGGACGCGGACATCGCCGGCCTCAACATCCCCACGGGCATCCCGCTCGCCTACGACCTGGACGCGGATTTCCGCCCGCTGAAGACGGGCGGCACCTACCTGGACCCGGACGCGGCGGCAGCGGCGATCGAGGCCGTGAAGAACCAGGGCAAGAAGAAGTAACGCGACGTCAGTAAGCCCCCTACCTGCAGGTTCTCCGCGGGCAGGGGGCTTACTAGTGGGCCTGGGCTGTCTCTGGGCCGTCAGGTGCGACGGCGCCAACGGCGGATGCAGATGTCGAAGACGATCAGCATGGCCACGGGGATGGCGATATCGGCGGGAGCGTTGGCCCACAGGGCAAGCGCACCGTCGGCTGTACCGATGAGCGCGATCGGCACGCCGCGGGGACAGATGTCGACGGTGACACCTGTGCGTGGGACCACGTGGCTTCCATTTGTGGTCGGTTCCTTGTTAGGGCTTCCGAGCGCGGAAATGGAAACGAATGCCGCCCCTGTACGGGCTGCATTCGCGTGTGATGAGACTTTCGCATAACGCGGCTTCACAGAGACAAACGTGCAGATAGAAGTGGGCTCTACTCTCACAGTAGAAAAGTGGAAGATTACCCGTATCACAGGCGAGACATTCTGTGAGATGAATGACTCGTTCCATCGGCTGAACGATGAAAATTTCTCCCTAGCAAGCAAGGTTTCCCTGTTCGGGGCGGTCCTGTGCTTCCGAGATGCAAGCCCTCACATGCTTGTTTTTAAGGCATCAGCAAGCTTCCTGCCTAGGTAGGAAGCTTGCTTTCTAGGCAGGAAGTAAGCAGGGTGCTCATTTCTAGACCTGGCTCCCCATGAGGCTGCTCAGTTCGGCGGCTTCCAGGCTTCGCATGCGTGCTCGATTGCCTTTCGGGTGTGTTCTTTGCTGGACGGCATGAGGTGCGCGTACACGCGGAGTGTCAGCCCCGGGTCGGAGTGCCCCAGGTACTCGGCGGGAGCCTTGACGTTCTCCCCGGCGTCCAGGAGCACCGACGGGTAGAAGTTCCGCAGCGCGTGCATGCCGTTCTCGCGTGACTCGGCGTAGGGCTGGCCATGCTCGGGGACCGGAATCACACCGGCGCCGGCCAGCGCTCGCTTCCACGCCTCCTGGTTGAGTGATGAAGCTACACCACGAATATTTGAGTCCTTGAAGCGTACGATCTTGGCCGCGAGACGGCGAACGGAGGAGAAATCTTCTTCCGAAGAACTCCCCCCCCAGTTACCGACTGGGAATGGGGCTTTATGCATGGCAAGCTATCTGCTCTACGCTGGGCCCTTGGGGATGAATGGGATTTTCTTGATACGTGACTGCTGCCTGTGAGTCTGACCCTTGCTGGGCGGCAAGGCCGATTCCATGGCATGACCCCTGCCGGCGAGATTTGGGTGCCATGGAATTGAGGAGCTCAGTGGCCATTTCCCTCCCTGGCTGATCGACCCGCATGCTGTCGGGGACGCAGTAGCGGGACAGCTCTTAGGTTATCAAGAAGGAAGCAGCAGCCCTTTCTTGTTCAGCAGGTTTACGCACTGCTGGTATTTATCCAGGAAGTTGTCGCTGGCAGACGTTAGGTCATCCAATGCCTTTCGGTAACGTACGGGGTCAGTCCTCTTCCATTCTGGCGGAATTTCAGTGTATTTGCTGGACTGATGAGAGGATCCCGCCATCGGGGGAAACATACCAGTCAACTCACCGCATAGGGAATCAAGTGCTGTTGTCAGTGCTTCATATGCCGCCGCCACATCGGGATCGAGGAAATCGACGATGTCATCGGCGACCCTCTGCTTTGCCGCGAATGCAGCTTCGCTCACCCAGGCTGGGACTCGATGCATAGAGACGTTTTTCTGCGCCTTGATCCATAGGGCGTCCACGGGGATCGCGTCAATGAGTCGAGCGGCCTTAGTCCGGTCCGGTGCGTGATTCTGAGTCGCGAGTGCTGCGCCGGGACCACCGGTCGCTGCCCATCCCGCAGCCAGTAGACGCTGCAACTCCCCTTGCGTTAGCCAGTGCGTCCCATCACCCACCCGCAAGGGTACGGCGACTGATGTATCGTTCGGCTTTCCCCTGCCGCCGTTAGGTCCCGGAACCGCGAATGGTCTTGAGCCGACGGGCTGAGCAGGAATGTCTATGCATAGCACGCCCTTTTGGTTTTCGCAGACGATCCATTCGACGTGCAAGTCTCGCATGGTTGGGATAATTCGTTCGTAGATCAATTTGCGGTATCGATCAAGGTCGACTAGAGAGCGGGGAATGGGCCGAAGCTCCGAAATGATCTCGCTATCGTGATCTGCGATGGTCTTGAAGCCGATGAGCAACAGGCCGCCTCCCGCAGCGTTGGCGAACGCGGCAACATCTTTGACTAGTTCCTCGGCTCCTGCTGGATTTGTGAACTGATAGGGCCCACTCTTTACGTCCAACCAATTACACTCCCGCAACCCCAACAGTTCATCGAACCTGCGATCACGTAGCGCCTGACGCACGTCTTCTATGCTCTTTTTCGCCATGACCACCAGTATCCGAGATGTGGCGATGTGCCCGCACACGTAACCCCCGTCCCCGTTCGGGACATTGCCGAACCATACGCAGCGCAGAGGGAGAACGTGAAACAGCGGTCGCAGCAGCGTTTACGAAGATTCGGTGACCAACACCGCCGCAGCAATCTTCTCGGCGATCTCGCGCACAGAATCATGTTCGGTGCTAAATCCAGCGAGGTCGGGGAGGATTCCGCTGTACTGTGCGACGTCTTCGAACGTCACGTTGTGTAGTACGGGGATAAGCGTGGACTTGTGCAGCAACACGCCAAGCTCTCGTTCTGTCCAGAATCTTCCGGTGAGATAAGCTGCGGTGAGTACGGCCACACCTGCGTGAGCACGTCGTAGCCCTTGATCCATTTGGAGGGCTAGGCTCTTCCCGGGGCGGATGGCCACCTCGTCAAACCAGACGGATACCCCCATGCCTTCAAGATTATCCCGCAATGAGGACGCAATTTCAGAGCCATCGATACGTGCATAGCTGAGAAAAACGTGATATTCGCGAGTTTCTTGGGTTGTGACAGTCTCCTGAACCCGTTGGGCAAGCTGGCGTTCCGATTCGGTGTAGCTAACCGTGGGTTGGGACGCGGCCTTCCGCAACTCGCGATTCACTCTGCTGACTTCCTGCCTATTGTGGCGATCGGCAGCGCGATTGTGTGCGTCGACCTTCCTGTTGTATTCGGCTACCGCCTGACGATTTTTCTTTTCGACCTTGCGGTTGTGCTGGTCGATCTCGCGGTTTGCCTGATCTGCTGCCCTCTTCAGTTCTCGCTGCATCTGTTGCTCAGCTTTGCGTTGAGCAGCCTTCATCTCTCGGATGATCTTGTTTGCGTCGGAGCTTGGTGTCATCTTGGCCCTTCGTCAGCTAGACCACCTCCTGCATCAGAGGCAGTTCAAAGCTAGCGCACAGCACTGACAGCGCAGGTGCCACAACTGACCATCTCAGGTGCGGGAAACCCGTGCACCAGCCGGCTGCCCGATGGGCAGCGCTCCCCACCCATCGGGCAGCAAGCGTGTGCTCATCACAGAGGGCGCGTCACAAGCGCACCAGATCGAGAGGGGAACAGCGGGGAACCATGGTGAAAGCAACCAGCCCCGAAGAGATCGCCCACCACCCGTTCGCCCAGGTCAGCGCGCAGCCCGCTGCGAAATGATCGCAGCTTCCCAAGCTGATGGCGTTCCCGGGGCTGCGCCATCATCGGACTCATGTCCGAGTTCGTCTGGCTTCTGAAGCTTCCACCACCTGTGGAAGTTCGTCAGTCTTGGCCCAAGACCGTGGTAGCTCTCCCCGTCGGCACCCACATCACGGGGCGAGTTATCGGGCGACAGAGGTTCGGTTTCTTCGTCCAGATCGAGGGCCACGCCGACGCTGTCGGCCTCGCAGAGGTCGGAGGGAACATGCCCCACCACATGGAGTTGCCTCAGCTCGGAGCTGAAGTCGGCGGGTGGGTCATTGACCACGCAGGTCACAATCACCAGGTCAAGATCAGGCTTGATGAGTGGACGGCTGGTCCGACAGGTTGCCAAGTGAGTTTCTAACTGCGTGACAACGCCGATGTACACCGGCGGACGAGCACGGATGCCAGCGGACCAGCAGCGCAGGTGACGAGCACGCCAGCCCAAGGCACAAGCCCCAACCAAGTTGCTTCGGGACGAAGACGTCCTTGCCTTCAGGTGCCACGAGGGTGCCACGAATGTGACGCATCGGCTCCCAGTTACTGTCCGCTTGGGCTTCCGGGATCCTGCCATATGGGCAGCGTGGACATGAATCCGTACTCCTGGGCAACCTTCTCAAGCTCTGGCGTCCAGGGACTACCAGTCAGGAGCTTGTTGAAGCACAGCATCGCTGCGTGGAGGATCCAAAGACAGAACAGAGGGCAGGATACGAGTTCCTCGTGGATCGGCATCTGACTGACTCGGAAGTCCTCGCCGTCGTCCTGGAAGAACATCTGAGTTCCAGTGAGCGTGGGGTGTGTGAAGCGAGATTCAACTGTGTAGTAGCTCCACTCCTTCGTCAGGCCGTAGCCAGTCATCAAGTGTTGGATCTTCGCCAGCCGCTCGTTGGGGTCGGGTGCGATCGACTCCTTCACTGTCTTCACGGTCGCTGCCATCACCTGGTAGGCGTCTGCGTGACGGCCAGCCGTGCCATCCGCTCGAATCGCCTTGGCAAGTTGGATCTGGTCCATCCCCAACTTGCGGTTGTAGATATCGCCTATGCGATCACCCTGATCCGCACACCACCGCAGCGTGACGGTGTGCTCCAGGGCGCTGCGCCGATTCGGGCTCGCCGCCCCGCAGGCGCCAGCCTGATGCAGCACGAGCACCGCCCGGATTTGGTGGACTGCCGTGAAGAACAGTCCCCACCCGATCACCGTCGCACGGTTGGTGGGGGTGATGCGTTCGTGAAGGTCCTCTGAGATCAAGTTCTCAAGGCGAATCAAGCCTTCACCAGGATCCGGTTCTGTCATCACAGCATCATCACCGGTCCTCTGGTGCAGCGCTATGAGGTTTCCACCGATGCAATCTCAGGCGTGCCAGATCCTGCGGCGAACCACGGGGAACGGTAGATATCACACCCGTGCACCGCCAAGTATCATCAGCGTTCCGCAGCAGGTCAGAGTGCGAACCACCTTTTGAGAACCCAAGCTTCCCAAGCTGATGGTTCAGGCATTGTCGTCACGGGCCAACCGTCACAGCTTGCTCTGGTCGACGGCACCGGCAGCGTGGCTGAGGCTACTGGGATAGAGCGAGGCACGGCGCGCGGTCGGTCGGCGCGCACCGTCGTAGCTGACTTTCGGCGCCTGGGGCTTAGACGGGGTGTGTCGAAGGTGCGGCCATCGGCCGAGCGGGCCGACGCTGGGCCGTCCGAGGTAGCTCAACAGTGGCCAATGACGACCACCAGGCCCGCGAGCCCACCGTCCCTGAGCAGCGAAAACCCAGCTCACTAAGATCGCCGGCAAGAACCAGGGCAAGAAGAAGTAGGACGAGAAGAAGCAGCGCAAGAAGAAGCAGTACAAGCAGTACAAGGGGAAGCGGTTCTCCAAGAAGGCCCTTCGTCCCGGGAGTTGGCTCTCGGGCGGGGGGCCTTTTTGTGCAGGGCCCGGTCCGGGTGGAGGTCCACCACCGGACCGGGCCCTTGTCCTGTCAGCCGCAGCTGCCCCCGCAGGCGCACGGTCCGCCCGACTGGCAGCCGCATCCGCAGCCCGAGCCGCATCCGCAGGCGCCGAGGATCAGCATCCACGCCCGTTCGAAAGGTGCCTCCTGCTGGGTTTCGGTCGTGGGGGACTCGGCCATGGTTTCCTCCTCGAAAGCGTGCACGGAAGTGCGGGGGTGGCGTCTGCGCCCATTGCATCCCCACCATGGCGGGCGCATCAACGGCGCATGCGCGCAGGCGCCCCCCACTGCTCCCCGGACACGCCCCCTGCGCCCCCAGTCCCCAGCTCCCCGGGCCCGGCGGACCGGGCCCGGCCGTCAGGCTCCTTCGACCGGGGCCTCGACCGGCTGGATCTCGTCCGCGTGCTCACCCGTCACCAGGTAGACCACGCGCTTGGCCACGGACACCGCGTGGTCGGCGAACCGCTCGTAGTACCGGCCGAGCAGCGTCACGTCCACCGCCGTCTCGATGCCGTGCTTCCAGCGGTCGTCCATCAGGTGCTGGAACAGCGTGCGGTGCAGCAGGTCCATCTCGTCGTCGTCCTGCTCCAGCTGGAGCGCCAGGTCGACGTCCTTGGTGATGATGACCTCGGCCGCCTTCGCCATCAGCCGCTGCGCGAGCTGCCCCATTTCGAGGATGGTCGCGTGCAGGTCGTGCGGCACGGCGTGGACCGGGAAGCGCAGGCGCGCCAGCTTGGCGACGTGCTGGGCCAGGTCGCCCGAGCGCTCCAGGTCCGCGCTCATCCGCAGCGACGTGACCACGATCCGCAGGTCGGTGGCGACCGGCTGCTGCCGCGCCAGCAGTGCGATGGCCCTGGCCTCCAGGTCGTGCTGGAGGTCGTCGACCTTCTGGTCGCCGGCGATCACGCTCTCGGCGAGCTTCAGATCCGCGTCCAGCATGGACGTGGTGGCGCGCCCGATCGCGGACCCGACCAGCCGGGCCATCTCGACCAGGTCTTCGCCGATCGAGTCAAGTTCCTCGTGGTACGCGTCCCGCATGGGTGTCCCTCTCTGGATTCTCGTGCTGGTGGTCCGGGGTGTCCGAGTACGTGTAAAGGCCCCGGAACGGCGCCGTCCTCGTCACACCGACCGTCGACGGACCGCCAGGGGCGGGTGCTTTCAAGCCCCCACGGTGCCACGTTCGGCCCGCCAGGAGTCCGGATGCTCCCGCCCAAGTGAACCGTCACTTTCCCCACAGTGAACTCTGGGCGACGAGTGTCACAGGAGACACCGGTACGGCTGGGAGAGGGTTGACCTGCCCGCATAACCTGGGTGCATGGACGTGAACGCGGCAGTCGCCGCATTGGCAGCGATCGCCGGGGCTTGCACCGGCGTGATCGCCATGCTGGCGTTCCGCTGGAGCGAGCGCGACCAGGCCAGGCCCACCCGTAGCTCACTGCATACGGAGGCCGGCCTTCCGCCCGGTGTCGACACCGTCCTCTCCGTCCTCCGGTCCTCCGCCGTCGTCCTCGACGAGAGCGACTCGGTGGTCAAGGCCAGCTCCGCCGCGTATGCGCTGGGCCTGGTCCGAGGCGGCAAACTGGCCGTGGACCCGATGCTGCACATGGCGCGTGACACACGCCGCGACGGTGAGATACGTCAGGTGGAGCTGGATCTGCCCAGGCGCGGCACCGGCCGCGGCGAGGCCCTGGCCGTCTCGGCCCGGGTGGCACCGCTCGGCTCCCGTCTCGTCCTGCTCCTGGTCGAGGACCTCACGGAGGCGCGCAGGATCGAAGCGGTCCGGCGTGACTTCGTGGCGAATGTCAGCCACGAGCTCAAGACCCCCACCGGGGCGCTCTCCCTGCTCTCCGAAGCTGTCATGGACGCTTCGGACGACCCCGAGGCGGTCACCCGCTTCGCGGGCCGTATGCAGATCGAGGCGACCCGGCTCACCAATCTCGTACAGGAACTCATCGACCTCTCGCGGGTGCAGAACGACGACCCGCTGGAGGACGCCGAACCGGTACGCGTGGACGAACTGGTCGCCGAGGCCATCGACAGGTCCCGGCACGCCGCGTCCACAAAGCAGATCACGATGGCTGCCGGCGGCGCCGCCGATCTGCGAGTCTGGGGTAACCGCGGTCAGCTGGCCGCGGCCCTCGGCAATCTTGTCGAGAACGCCGTCAACTACTCCCCGGCCCGCACACGTGTGGGCATCGCGGCCCGGCATGTCGCCGCGCCCGGCGGGGATCTGATCGAGATAGCCGTCACCGACCAGGGGATCGGCATCTCCGAGAAAGACCGTGAGCGGGTCTTCGAGCGGTTCTACCGCGTCGATCCGGCCCGCTCCCGAGCCACCGGTGGTACGGGCCTCGGCCTGGCCATCGTCAAGCACGTGGCCGCCTCGCACGGCGGGGAGGTCACGATGTGGAGCTCCGAAGGCCAGGGCTCCACCTTCACCCTGAGGCTCCCCGAGGCGGGCGCCGGACGGGACCGCACACCCACCGGCCCGGACGATGTCGCCCAGCGCCGCTTTCACGACGTCAACGATCTTGACCAATCGACTGAGATCCCTGCCCCGGAGGTCCTTCCGTGACCCGAGTGCTCGTCGTCGAGGATGAGGAATCCTTCAGCGACGCCCTTTCCTACATGCTCCGCAAGGAAGGCTTCGAGGTCGCCATCGCGACCACCGGGCCCGCGGGGCTCGACGAGTTCGAACGCAACGGCGCCGATCTCGTCCTCCTCGACCTGATGCTGCCCGGACTGCCCGGCACCGAGGTGTGCCGGCAGCTGCGTGGCAAGTCCAATGTCCCGGTGATCATGGTGACCGCCAAGGACAGTGAGATCGACAAGGTCGTCGGCCTGGAAATAGGAGCCGACGACTATGTGACCAAGCCCTTCTCCTCGCGGGAGCTGGTGGCGCGCATCCGCGCCGTCCTGCGCCGCAGGGGCGAGCCGGAGGAGGTCGCGCCGGCCGCCCTGGAGGCGGGTCCGGTCCGGATGGATGTGGACCGTCACGTCGTGACGGTCTCCGGCGGCAAGGTCGACCTGCCGCTCAAGGAGTTCGACCTCCTGGAGATGCTGCTGCGCAACGCGGGCCGTGTGCTGACCCGTATGCAGCTGATCGACCGGGTCTGGGGCGCGGACTACGTGGGGGACACCAAGACCCTCGACGTCCACGTCAAGCGGCTGCGCGCCAAGATCGAGCCCGACCCGGGGGCGCCCCGGTATCTGGTGACGGTGCGCGGTCTCGGCTACAAGTTCGAGCCGTAAACCGACCCTGCCTCCCCCTGCCTGCCGACCGGGCCCCGCTGTCACCCGCGTGTCT
Source organism: Streptomyces sp. NPDC058653 (assembly GCF_042716895.1). Classification (NCBI taxonomy): domain Bacteria; kingdom Bacillati; phylum Actinomycetota; class Actinomycetes; order Kitasatosporales; family Streptomycetaceae; genus Streptomyces; species Streptomyces sp. NPDC058653. The sequence continues at coordinate 129,661 of NZ_JBHXRM010000002.1, forward strand.
CGCGGGCACGAGCGCGGGTCCCGGAGTCACGCGCGGGGCCGTATCCGTAGAGCGTCGTAGGTACGAGTCGGCCGGGCACGCGGCACGCCATGCGCCGGACTGAACCGGCCATGCGGTCCGCACGCGTGCGCCGAGCACGCAGGGTACGTACGTCAGGCGTACAAGGGCGCCGCACCGGGATGCCCGGTGCGGCGCCCTTTGGCGTACGACGGCCGGGCCGCGACCGCCGGCCCGCTGTCAGTGCTCGGTGTCGCTCGACGCCGACGCGGCGTCCGTCGCCGGGGTGTCGTCCTGCTCGGTGCCCTCGTCCGCGCCTTCGACGGTGCCCTCCTCGTCGGCGTTGCCGCCGGGCGCACCGCTCTCCTCGTCCGTCCCGCCGTCGGCGGGCCCGTCCGTCTCCCCGTCCGAGGGAGCGCCGGACGCGCCCTCGGCGGCGGCGCCCGAGGGGCTCTCCGAAGGGGATCCGCCGGGCTGTTCCGAGCCCCCGGCCGTCGGCGAGGGCAGCGCGCTCGGCCCGAAGTCGGTGAAGGGTCCGGTCGCGGGCACCACGAAGGCGTCGAGCGCGACGTCGCCGGTGTCGCTGAACTGGAAGACGACCCGCTGGGCGTCGCCGTTGCGCGCGCCCTCGTCGCCGCTCTCGATCACGGCCGACGCGTTGCCCGCGCCGCCGATCAGGACCGAGCCGCCCGCGGGGATGGTGAGCGGCCCCTTGCCCTCTGCGGGGGTGATCTTCACCGTGGCGCCGCTGTCCGGCAGCGTGATCGCGTCGAGCGTCTGCCGGCTGCGGCCGTTGTTGAAGACCTTCGCCGTGACGATGGCGGGACCCTCGTCACTGGCCTCCGGCTGGGTGACGACGTTGGCGTTCTGGACGGTGATGTCGCCGATCGAGGTCGCGGCGTTGTCAGGTCGGACGCCGAGCGTCTGCGCGTCGTTGCCGGCACCGCACGCGGCGAGCGAGGCGATCGAGAACGCGATGGCAGACGCGGCGAGGGTGCCGCGTCGAAGGCTGCGGCTCACGGCGGCGGCAACTCCTTGGACGTACGGACAGGCTAATGACGGGTCAACGATGGTTCAGCGGGCTCAGGTTACCGAGCCCGCCTCACGCCTTCGCACCCGACCCGCCCTCAACGGCGCCCGGCACGGGGCGGTCCGGGCCGCCCGTTCTTCTCGGCGCCGTACGGAAGTGAGTGTTGAGTCCATGTTTAGTACGGCGTTCACATAAGTCCGGTGATCAATTCCCCGACCCGACACACATTCCTTACGAATAGCGCCCGACTAGCGACCCGTCGCATCGGAAACACGCGTCATACGCAGTGCGATACGCCACTTCCCACCCACCCGATACGCCGCTCCTGAGGACGCGGGTGATCAAATTCGGATTGGGTTCACACTTCTGCCCGTACGCGCGACCGGCATCCGAACGGAGTATGGGAAGTTCCGCCCTTGGAACCAGACAAATGGGGATGTTCACCCCCTCCGGACGGGGTTCCGGGTGGTGGAACGCGTGTGTTTCCGTCCGGCTTCGCAGCCGCTCCCACCTGCGAATACCCGCTTCCGGAAGCCGCTCGCAGCACGTTCCTATTGCTGTTGTCAAGCCCCGAGAACCGTCCTGACCTGCGAAAACGCCATTCAGAAGAAGCCGTTCCCGTGTTACCCTGGATAGCCACGGAAGGGGTACCTGTCACATGACGTTCAAGGTTGGCGACACCGTGGTCTATCCCCATCACGGGGCCGCGCTGATCGAGGCTATCGAAACTCGTCAGATCAAAGGCGTGGACAAGACCTACTTGGTGCTCAAGGTCGCCCAGGGCGACCTGACGGTTCGTGTGCCCGCGGACAATGCGGAGTTCGTCGGAGTACGCGATGTGGTCGGTCAGGATGGGCTGGACCGAGTCTTCGAGGTGCTCAGGGCGCCGTACGCAGAAGAGCCGACGAACTGGTCCCGGCGCTACAAGGCAAATCTTGAGAAGCTCGCCTCCGGCGATGTCATCAAGGTCGCCGAAGTGGTCCGCGACCTCTGGCGTCGGGAACGAGAGCGTGGACTCTCCGCAGGTGAGAAGCGCATGCTCGCCAAGGCGCGCCAGATTCTGGTGAGCGAGCTGGCTCTCGCGGAGAACACGAACGAGGACAAGGCCGAGGCCCTGCTCGACGAGGTTCTCGCGTCCTGACCGGGGCCTGACCCGGATGTCCCGGCTGTTCCACACGGTCGATGCGCGTCAGTGCGCACCTGCCCCGACCAGCAGCCGGGCGTGAACAGGACCATGCACGAATGCCGCGGTGCCCGCTGACCAGCAGTGACTTCACCAGCAGTGATTTCCACGTTGCGTCGCCGGGCACTGCGGCATGCCCTGGGAGACCCGTCCGCCGGGACATGAGCGGGATCTTGTTTCCGAACTCATTCGGCGGCCTCTTCTGGCCCTAAGATCTACTCTCGGCTGTGACACCCCGTCACACCAACCGATTTTCCCGCAGTCCCCGTGTCCGTACTCACATCCGGCACATACGCCTGTGCCGGTTCCTGGTGTGCCGGGCCCGGGGCAGCTGGCGCAGCTGGTCTCAACCAGTGTCACGGAAGGGTCCGGTCAAGGTGCCGCGCCCGGCACGTTGGGGCCATACCCATGTCGGCCGAGGAAACAAACCTGCCGGAGTGCAACCGATGTCAGACGAATCGAGCCGACACCGCACCGCCGCCGTGATCCCCGCGGCGGGCCGTGGCATACGGCTCGGCCCCGGCGCCCCCAAGGCGCTGCGTGCCCTGGGGGGCACCCCGATGCTGGTCCACGCCGTACGGGCCATGGCCGCCTCCCGCGCGGTCTCCCTGGTGGTCCTGGTGGCCCCGCCCGAGGACACGGCGGCGGTCAAGCTGCTCCTCGGTGAGCACTCACTGCCCGCGCGGACCGACTATCTCGTCGTGCCCGGCGGCGGGACCCGCCAGGAGTCCGTACGGCTCGGTGTGGAGGCCCTGCCGGAGGACATCACCACCGTTCTCGTCCATGACGCCGCCCGGCCGCTCGTACCGGTCGACACGGTGGACGCGGTGGTCGACGCCGTACGGGCCGGCGCGGTCGCCGTCGTACCGGCCCTGCCGCTCGCGGACACCGTCAAGGAGGTGGAGCCCGGCGGGCGGGACGAGCCCGAGCCCGTCGTGGCCACTCCCGAGCGCGCCAGGCTGCGGGCCGTGCAGACCCCGCAGGGCTTCGACCGGGAGACGCTCGTACGCGCGCATCTGACCGTGCCCCTGGAGGGCCAGGGCGCGACGGACGACGCCGGGCTCGTCGAACGGCTCGGAGAGCCCGTCGTGGTCGTCCCGGGCCACGAGGAGGCCTTCAAGGTGACCCGGCCGCTGGATCTGCTGCTCGCCGAGGCCGTACTCGCCCGCAGGAGGGCCACCGATGGGTTCTGAGTCCGTCTCCCGGCCGGGGGCCATGCCGTCCCCGGCCGCTCCGCCGCTCGCCGGTCTGCCGCTGATCGGCATCGGTACGGACGTGCACGCCTTCGAGGCCGGGCGCGAGCTGTGGTGCGCCGGTCTGCTGTGGGACGGGCCCGGGAACGACGGCTACGGCCTCGCCGGGCACTCCGACGGCGACGTCGCCGCCCATGCCGCCTGCGACGCGCTGTTCTCCGCCGCCGGCGCGGGTGACCTCGGCGCGCACTTCGGGACCTCACGGCCCGAGTGGTCCGGCGCCTCGGGTGTCACCCTCCTTACGGAGGCGGCCAGGATCGTCCGCGCGGAGGGCTTCGTCATCGGCAACGTGGCCGTCCAGGTCATCGGCGTACGGCCGAAGATCGGCAAGCGGCGGGCGGAGGCGATGAAGGCGCTGTCGGAGGCCGTCGGCGCGCCCGTCTCCGTCTCCGGCACGACCACCGACGGGCTCGGGCTCACCGGGCGCGGCGAGGGTCTGGCGGCGATCGCGACGGCGCTGCTGGTGCGCGCGGGCTGAGACCCGACGGGGGCTGGGCGCGACGGAGGGCTGGGCGCGAGGGGAGCGCCCCTCGCGCCGGTCGTTGTGTGCCCGCCGACGTGTGCGTGCCGCTCGTACGACCCGCCCGGACCGGTCCGCGTGCCGAGACGTCCACCCGGGCCCGCGCCCCGAAATACCGCGCGCCCGCTGCCGGTTGACGGAGCATCGCCGGATCCGTGTACCGGCACACCGGCGTTCCGGCGTACCGAAGTGATCCCTCCGTAGGAAGGCAGCACCCATGGCATCCGCCGTTCTCTCCGAGCAGCTCAAGGAGCTTCTCGACGGCCCCGTCTTCGTCGCGATAGCCACCATCCAGCCCGACGGCAGCCCTCAGGTCTCGCCGGTATGGGTGAAACGTGACGGCGAGGACATCCTCGTCTCGACCGCCCTCGGCCGCCGCAAGGCGGAGAACCTGCGCCGCGACCCGAGAGTGACGCTCATGCTCCAGCCCTTCGACGCCCCCTACGCGTACGCCGAGATACGCGGCTCGGCCACCCTCAGTACGGAGGGCGGACAGGAGCTCATCGACGAGCTGTCGGTGAAGTACACCGGCAAGCTCTACGCCGACTTCAACCCCGACGGCCCGCGCGAGGGCGAGCGCGTCACCATACGGATCACACCGCGCAAGATCGTCGGCCGCATCTGACGCCACCGGGCACCCGCCCCCGCGTACGGCGCGTCGCGGCTGTCCGATGACGGCCAGCGCCCCGGTGGCCACGCGGCGGCGCCCCGACCGCCCCTGACGAGGGCCGTCCGGCGCGCCCAACGTCACGCTTAGGTGTCCCGTGGCCCCAAGAGGCCCGGGGCACCGCCTCCGGCGCACTACCCTTGTCGCGTGACCATTCGGCTGTACGACACCGGCGCCCGGCAGACCCGTGACTTCATCCCGCTCGTCGCGGGCCACGTCTCGATCTACCTCTGTGGCGCCACCGTGCAGGCCGCACCGCACATCGGCCACATCCGGTCGGGGCTCAACTTCGACATCCTGCGGCGCTGGTTCGCCTACCGCGGCTACGACGTGACCTTCGTACGGAACGTCACGGACATCGACGACAAGATCATCGCCAAGTCGGCCGTGCAGGACCGCCCCTGGTGGGCCATCGGATACGAGAACGAGCGCGCCTTCAACAGCGGTTACGACGTCCTCGGCTGCCTGCCGCCCACCTACGAGCCGCGCGCCACCGGCCACATCCCCGAGATGATCGAGATGATGCGCGGCCTCATCGCGGGCGGCCACGCCTACGCGAGCGAGGGCAACGTCTACTTCGACGTGCGCTCCTTCCCCGACTACCTCCAGCTCTCCAACCAGGACATCGACGATCTGCGCCAGCCCTCCGCCGAGGGCGAGACCGGCAAGCGCGACCAGCGCGACTTCGCCATGTGGAAGGCGGCCAAGCCCGGCGAGCCCTTCTGGGAGACCCCGTGGGGTCCCGGCCGGCCCGGCTGGCACCTGGAGTGCTCCGCGATGGCGCACAAGTACCTCGGCACCGCCTTCGACGTCCACGGCGGCGGTCTCGACCTGGTCTTCCCGCACCACGAGAACGAGATCGCGCAGGCCAAGGCGTACGGCGACGACTTCGCCCAGTACTGGGTGCACAACGCCTGGGTCACCATGAGCGGCGAGAAGATGTCCAAGTCGCTCGGCAACTCGGTGCTGGTCAGCGAGATGGTCAAGCACTGGCGGCCCATCGTGCTGCGCTACTACCTCGGCACCCCGCACTACCGGTCGATGATCGAGTACAGCGAGGAGGCCCTGCGCGAGGCCGAGTCGGCCTTCGGGCGGATCGAGGGCTTCGTCCAGCGCGCCACCGAGCTGGCCGGGCACACCGTCGAGCCCGCCGGCGAGGTGCCGCCCGCCTTCGCCGAGGCGATGGACGACGACCTGGGTGTCCCGGGTGCCCTCGCGATCATCCACACCACGGTCCGGCAGGGGAACTCGGCCCTGGGCGCCGACGACAAGGAAGCCGCGGTCGCCCGTCTCGCGGAGGTCCGCGCGATGCTCGGTGTCCTCGGTCTGGACCCGCTGGACGCACACTGGACAGGGGCGGGCGCGGGCGACGAGGGCCCCGAGGGGCAGGTCGGGACCCTGAACGGGGTCGTCGACAATCTCGTACGACTCGTGCTCGACCAGCGCGAGGCCGCGCGCGGCCGCAAGGACTGGGCCACCGCCGACGCCATCCGCGACCAGCTCCAGCAGTCCGGGCTCGTCATCGAGGACAGCCCGACGGGCCCGCGGTGGACACTCGGCCCGCGCTGAGCGGGAGCGAGGCCGCGACCTCCTGAAGAGGCGGAGTCGCGGGCAGGCCGAAGGGCCCTGAGAGGGCCCCGATTGTGCTGTCCGGCCGCCGGACGGCACACTCGCGTGAACGAAGTGACGTTCGCACGAACCGACGAAAGCAACGAAACAGGTAGGTCATGGCCGGGAACAGCCAACGCAGGAACCGCCGCACGTCCAACAAGAAGGGCGCGCAGGTCGGCAGCGGTGGCAAGCGACGCCGCGGACTTGAGGGCAAGGGCCCCACGCCGCCCGCGTCCGCCCGCAAGGGCCATGTGCAGAACCGTGTCGCCAACGCCAAGGCCAAGCTGACCGCCCGCCGCCAGGTGGCCCGCCGCGGCGGCAAGGGCACGAGCGAGATGGTCGTCGGCCGCAACCCGGTCTTCGAGGCGCTGCGCGACGGCGTACCGGCGACGATGCTCTACGTACAGCAGTACATCGAGAACGACGAGCGCGTGCGCGAGGCCCTCCAGCTCGCCGCCGACCGCGGTGGCATCCATCTGATGGAGGCCCCCAGGCCCGAGCTCGACCGTATGACGAACGGCCTCAACCACCAGGGCATGGTGCTCCAGGTCCCGCCGTACGAGTACGCGCACCCCGACGATCTGGCCGCCGCCGCCTTCGACGAGGGCGAGGACCCGCTGATCGTCGCGCTCGACGGCATCACCGACCCGCGCAACCTCGGCGCGGTCGTCCGCTCCGTCGCCGCCTTCGGCGGTCACGGCGTCGTCGTGCCCGAGCGGCGTGCCGCCGGGATGACCGCCGGCGCGTGGAAGACCTCGGCCGGCACCGCCGCGCGTACGCCCGTCGCGCGTGCCACCAACCTGACCCGCGCGCTGGAGAGTTACCGGAAGGCGGGGCTGACCGTCGTCGGTCTCGCCGCCGACGGCGAGACCGAGGTCGGCGACCTCCCGGCGCTCGGCGGACCCGTCGTGATCGTGGTCGGCAGCGAGGGCAAGGGCCTGTCCCGGCTCGTCGGCGAGACGTGCGACTTCCGGGTGCGGATCCCGATGCCCGGCGGCGCCGAGTCGCTGAACGCGGGCGTCGCGACCGGAGTGGTGCTGTACGAGGCGGCGCGCCGCCGCGCCTGAGCGGGGCCCCGGGCCGGAGAGGGCCCCGGGCCGGGCGTGCGCCCGGCGCGGGGCGTCCGGGCCGAGGGCCGCGTGTGGGCCGGATGGCCCGGCCTTCGTACGAATGTCCCTATCCCGCCACTCTTGACGGGTCTCGGACATTTACGGCCCGTCAAAGCAGTGTCCTAAACACAAGTCACTCGGTTAGATGAGTGTGGACACCAGAAAGCCCCGGCCCGGGTTCGACGAACAGCCCCCGCTGAGCATGGTCAAGGTGGACTGCGATCCCGCGCAGGTCATCGTGAACCACGCCAGCTTTCGGGTGAAGCTCTCACCGAGCCAGCGCCCCAGCCCCGCACGCGCCACGGCGGACACCGCGCGGATCCCCGCGATGAGCGGCGGCACCGGTGCGGCACGCCGCCGGGCCCCCGTCGTCTGGAGCGGCAGATCGGCACCGGGCGACCTGGGAGCCACCGGGCTCCTCCAGGCCGTACGGAACTCCTCGGCATCGGCGGCCGGCGCGAGCCTCGCCGAGACCTCGGGCGGCTCCTACGACAGGGGGGCCGCCGGCTCCACCCAGGTCATCCCGCGGATCGACCTCGGCGAGGACACCATGCCGACGCCCCGCGTGCCGCGCCACGGCGGCGGCCCGGGAGTCGACACACCGCTGCTGCCCCCCATGCGACGGGCCGTGGGCGCGTACGACGCGCCGGAGTACGACACGTACGGCGACACGGTCGACCTGTACGGCACGGGCGGCGCGCGCCACCGCGGCGAACACGACGACCGGGACGACCGCGAGTACGAGCGCGACTTCGGCCGCGACGGGCGCGACGGGAGTGACTACGACGACGACCCGCGCGGGCGGCGGCACGACACCCCGGGCGCGCAGTCCGCCGCCGACGCCGCCGTACGGCACGCGTACTACCCGGGCCGGCGCATGAACCTCGGGGTGGTGCTCCTGCCGCTCCGCGTCTTCCTCGGTCTCATCTCCATCTACGCCGGCATGGGCAAGCTCTGCGACCCCGTCTACTTCGACGGCGGCAAGCGCGGCTCCATGGTCACCTGGCTCACCTCGCTCCAGCCCTGGGCCCTCGCCGAGCCGCTGCGCGACTTCGCCCTCTCGCACCCCGTGGGCGCCGGGCTCAGCGTCGCGTTCCTCCAGGTCGTCGCCGGTGTCCTCACCGTCCTCGGCCTCTGGCAGCGGCTCGCCGCCTGCTTCGGCGCGCTGCTCTCGGCCGCGCTGATCCTCACCGTCAGCTGGCGCACCGTCCCCGCCTACGACGCGCCCGACATCATCTATCTGGCCGCCTGGTCCCCGCTGATCATCGCGGGCGCCCCGGTCTACTCGATGGACGGCCGGCTCGCGGGCGAGGCCTGGCGCAAGCTCGGGCCCCGGTCCCACATCAGGGACCTGCGGCGGCGCGTCCTGCGCCGGGGCGCGGTCGTCGCGACCGTCGTGATCGGTCTGACGCTGCTCATCGGCTCGATCCTCGGCGGAGCCGTACGGTCCACGGACATGGTGACCGTGCCCGGACCGAACAACCCGGTCAACCAACTGCCCGGATCGCCGCTCCCGCAGAAGTCCGGCAAGAGCAGCGCGTCCGGCTCGCCCACCGGCGAGGCCCCGAAGAAGGACAGCAGCGCGGCCCCGACGGCCGGACAGACCAGCGGTCCCGAGGCCGAGCGGTCGGCGCCCGGTGAGGAACAGCCGGCCGGCCAGACCGGCCGGACCGGGACGGGCGGGCAGCCCAGCCAGTCCCAGGGCACCGGTCAGGCACCCCCGCAGACGTCGCAGCAGGCGCCCCCGCCCTCCAGCAGCCAGGGTCCGGCCACGAGCGGTGGTTCGACGGGCGGCGGTTCGGGCGGCGGCACGACCGGCGGAGGCGGAGGCGACGGCGGCGGCACCACGGGCGGCGGAGGCGGCTCGTCGACCGGCGGCGGTGGCGGCACCGGCGGAGGCGGCGCCAGGAACCCGATCGGCGGCCTGCTCGGCTGACGCGCGGCGCGAAGACAGGCGGTGTAGGCGGAGCGCAGACCGGCCGCGAAGACGGGTCGCGAAGACTGGAGCGAAGACCGGCCGCGAAGACGGGTCGCGAAGACTGGAGCGAAGACCGGCCGCGAAGCCGGAGCATGTACGAGGGCGGCCACCCGGCGGGATCGGGTGGCCGCCCTCGTACGCGCGCTGTGCGTCCCTCTGCGGGCCCGGGGGCCCGGTACGGCGCCGATGGGCGCGGGGGACCGCCCGAAGCGCTCTGAGCGGAAACTGGCGCCTCTGCCGACGCCGCCTCGACGACGGGGCCAGCGCGTGGGGGTCGACGTGCAGGAGTCAGCGCGCGGGGGTCAACGCGCGGGGGCCGCCAGCTCCTTGGCCGCCTCGGTCAGGTCCTTGGCGGTGTCGATGGCCCGCCAGTACGCGCCCTGCGGCAGCGGGAAGCCCGCCAGCCGCCGTTCGCGCGCCAGCCGGGGAAAGGTCGTCCGCTCGTGGTCGCCGCGCTCGGGCAGCAGACTCGCGAACTCCGAAGAGAACACGTACACACCCGCGTTGATCAGATACGGCGACGGCGGCGACTCGATGAAGTCCAGCACATGGCCGAACTCGTCGGTCTCCACGGCCCCCCAGGGAATCCGCGGCCGGGCGAGGGCGAGGGTCGCGATGGCATCGCGCTCGGCGTGGAACGCGGCCATCTCGCGCAGCGAGAAGCGGGTCCAGATGTCGCCGTTGGTGGCGTACCAGGGGAGGCCGGGGTGGGGGAGCCGGGCGGCGGCGTAGTTGAGGCCTCCGCCGCGCCCCAGGGGTTCCTTCTCCACCACGGTCGTGACACGCAGCGGGAGTTCCGAGTCGTCCAGCCACTCCTGGAGGACCTCGGCGAGATGGCCGCACGAGATCACGGCGTCGGTGACGCCCTCGGCGGCCAGCCAGGCGAGCTGATGGCCGATGATCGGGGTCCCCGTCCCGGGGATCTCGACCATCGGCTTGGGACGGTCGTCGGTGTACGGGCGCAGTCGCGACCCCTGGCCGCCCGCGAGGACCACGGCCTGCGTCGGAAACGTTTGCATGCCGTGAACGATAGGCGGGCCGGTCGGGGAGCCGGCGCTCAGTGCCCCGCGGTCTGCTGGGAGACCCCGTAGGCGAACGAGGTGTCGCAGACGGGGCGGGAGAACGACTGCGCGCGGGTGGGGCCGTAGTGCGCGACAGCGGCGCGGCCGAGCGCGCGGGCCAGGGACATGCAGTGCTTGGCGAGCGAGGGGCGCTCCTCGATCTGGCGCTGGAGATGGGTCAGGGCGATGCCCGGGTCCTTCTCCTGGAGCTCCACGAGCAGCTTGTCGCGGAGAACGTCCTGCGGCGCGCGGGACTTGGCGCGTACGGACGCCTTGTCCGAAGAAGCGGTGAGAATCTGTGCCTCGGAGTTCTTCGCCGCCCACGGGACGGTCGCGACCGCGAGGGTTCCGGAGAGTACGAGGACGACGGGCAGGACGAGGGCGAGAGTTCGGCCGATGCGGCGGGCTGTGTGGGTCACGCAGGCGAGCGTAGCGGTCAGTGATGATTTGGCGACATTTAGTCACTCGGCAGAGGGATGGTTCGACAGGTCTTTTCGAATCGGGTGTTGACGCACACGATTCGAAATGGCCGGAGTGCCGGGGTATTTGGGCGCGGGGGCGTTCAAAGGCAAACGGCCCCGCACCGAAGTGCGGGGCCGTTGGTACGTTCTTCAGGTCAGTCGCTGAGGCGCTCGCCCGTGGAGGACGCGAACACGTGCGTCTCGCCCGGACGCGGCACGACGTGCAGCTTGGCGCCCTTCTCGGGAACGGCGCGGCCGTTGACGCGGACCACCAGGTCCTTGTGCTCGCCGCCGACCTGTGCGTCGCCGTAGACGTAACCGTCGGCGCCCAGCTCCTCGACGACGTTGACGGTGACGGCCAGACCGGCCGGCGCGTCGTCGGTGTCCTTGGAGAGCGACTTCGCGGCGTCGCCGCCACCCTGCTCCACGATGTCGAAGTGCTCCGGGCGGACACCGACGGTGACGGTGCTGTCACCGCGGTCGGCCGCGGCCGAGAGCGCCTCGCGGGAGACGGGGACGACGCTGTTGCCGAACTTCACACCGCCGTCGGTGATCGGGACCTCGACCAGGTTCATGGCCGGGGAGCCGATGAAGCCGGCGACGAAGAGGTTGGCGGGACGGTCGTACATGTTGCGCGGCGAGTCCACCTGCTGGAGCAGACCGTCCTTGAGGACGGCGACCCGGTCGCCCATGGTCATGGCCTCGACCTGGTCGTGCGTGACGTACACGGTCGTGATGCCCAGACGGCGCTGGAGCGAGGCGATCTGCGTACGGGTCGAGACACGGAGCTTGGCGTCGAGGTTCGACAGCGGCTCGTCCATGAGGAACACCTGCGGCTCACGCACGATCGCGCGGCCCATCGCCACACGCTGGCGCTGACCACCGGAGAGCGCCTTCGGCTTGCGGTCCAGGTACTCGGTGAGGTCGAGGATCTTCGCGGCCTCCTCGACCTTCTTACGGATGTCGGCCTTGTTGACGCCCGCGATCTTCAGCGCGAAGCCCATGTTGTCCGCGACGGACATGTGCGGGTAGAGGGCGTAGTTCTGGAACACCATCGCGATGTCCCGGTCCTTGGGCGGCAGGTGCGTGACGTCGCGGTCACCGATGCGGATCGATCCGCCGTTGACGTCCTCGAGACCCGCGAGCATGCGCAGGGAGGTCGACTTGCCGCAGCCGGAGGGCCCGACCAGTACGAGGAACTCGCCGTCCGCGACGTCGAGCTCCAGCTGGTCGACGGCGGGCTTGGTGGAACCCGGGTAGACACGGGTCGCCTTGTCGAACGAGACAGTGGCCATGGTGATGTGGTCCCTTCACCGGCAGGAACGTGCCGGACGATCCGAGTAAAGGAATGGCTCCTCCGCCGTAGGACGGAGGAAGGGTCTAGTCCACCTGGATGAACTTGAGGTGACGCTACCCCCCCGATCCAAGATCTGTCAGTAGCTGGGCGCCCTGAAATTCCCGTCTGCCCGGTGATCCGCGCCGGTTATAGTTTTCCCGCGCGCCTCCTTAGCTCAGTTGGCCAGAGCAACGCACTTGTAATGCGTAGGTCGTCGGTTCGAATCCGACAGGGGGCTCCGACGAACCCCAGGTCACTTAGCCCGTGACCTGGGGTTTTGTGCTGCCCGGGGGTGTGGCGTGGATGTGCCTGGGACGGCAGGGGCTCGCTTGCGTGAGCGGACTGTCGACGGCTGCTGCTCTTGGGCCTCCTCTCTCTGGTCACCCGAGCCGGTGGAGGGAAGCCGCGCGTCGGCCGACCGGCCAGTGCCTCATGCACTCGTCGCTGGGAACGGCCTGCTCGGTTGTTGTATCGCCCAGCAAACTCAGCGTGCAGCGCCCTCCGGGTCGGCGTGATCCAGCCCCGAGCCGGCGCTGGTGTGGCAGGTGCTGCTCGCGTCGGGCCCAGATGCCTGTTTTGCCGAAGGCCGTCAGCCGGTGAGCCCGACAGACAGAATGATCGACATGGTTGCGATCATCAGGTGCACGAGGGACGAGGCGGCTCACCTCGAATGGCAAGAGGGACTGTTCCCGGCCTCCGGACGTCGTGAGTGGACATGGACGACCACGCGGCTCAAGAGGTTCTGGACCAAGGGCAGCCACATCACGTTGGTTGCGACTCCCGATAGGCATGGCCTCTTGCAGGTGAGAAGGCTCGGTTACACAAAACGACTGCGCCAGGTCGCCGACTTGCAGCAGAAGCTAGAGATCTCCCACGTCACCTTGCTCCCAGATCCTGCCGAATTGGACAAAATCATTGCGCTGTTGGCCGCTCGGCATCGCACGCACCTAGTTGAGGAAGGGCAGCAGACAGAGGCGACGGGCAAGGCTCTGCTCGCCGCGTTGATTGAGTTGCAGCCCCACGCGGATCACGTGATCGGCCGACTCACGGCAGCATCTGCCGGTTATGCCGTGCACTCGAAAGCGGGGCAGGCCCTGGCCACCCAGCGCGATGCGGTCCTGGGAATCGGGCGCATGGCAGGGATGTCCCTCCCTCAGCTCGCTCGGTGGGATCCGCCAGCCGAGGAACTGTACGACGACAGGCCGCCGCCAGCGTATCTAGACCTCGTGAGCAGGGCAGGGACGCCTTCGGGGAGCGCAAGTCCCGTGCCTCTGCAGCACGACATCGCAATCGAAGATCACCAAATTGGCCGGGATGCCGAGGTATTCCTGGGCTGGATCGGTGAGCTCACCGGACATGTCGCCTGGCGGCACTTCCGGCAGGACGATCAGGCGTTGTTGATCGCCAACGTCAACCGCACCGCAGTTGAGCGGAATTCCGGTGCTGATCTTCTCTACTACCATCAGAGCCGCGGAAGTCTCATTCTCGTCCAGTATAAGAAGCTGGAGAGAGTGGGTGGATATTATTACCCGGACAGCGACGGCAACTTGGCGGATGAATTGGAGCGTATGCAAGATGTGGATGCCTTTGCTGCCAGTCTCCGGCAAGCGGACGACGACCACAGACTGCATCCCGATCCAAGCTGGATCAAGTTGTGCCCGCCCGAAGGACTGATCCCGCAGGCAGACGTCATGGTGCCGGGAATGTATTTTTCCCGCCAGCACTTCCAGCGTTTGCGCGACGACTCAAGGCTGAGAGACGGCCGGGGCGGAGCGTTGCGCTTCGGATACTCGAACGTTCCCAGCTACTTGGACAACACCATGTTCACCCGGCTGGTAGAGACAGGCATGATCGGCACCGCCGGGGCGAGCACGGAGCTGGTGCGACAGCAGATTATGCGGAGTGTCCGAGAGGGCCGACTGCTCACGGCCGGAGTCCTCACCGGCCCGGAACAACCACAATCTGCGCGTAACAGCGCACGTCGCCGGCGCCGCTGAAGTCTTGCGTGGGTGAGCCCCCTCGGACGTACATGCCGTCGCAACGGCATGTACGTCAATAAAAGCAGCTGAAGCCATGGTGAGGGGCGGAGCTGCGTGAGCGTCTACTTCTTGGGCCTCTTGCGTTCGGTCTCCTTCGCGCCCTCACCCTGACTCCTCCTGGCACGGCGCTGGGCCTCCTTCCGGGCCTTCTCCGCCTTGCGGGCGGCTTCCTTCGCCTCGGTCTTGCGCTGGAGGGGGACCAGCTTGGCGGTGGCCTCGGCGGCGTTCTTGCCGACGTGGGGCAGAACGCTCTGGTAGATGTCGCGCGTGATGCGGGTGTCGCTGTGCCCTAGGGTGTCGGACACGATCTTGATGTCGATGCCGGCGGCGAGCATGAGGGTGGCGGCGCCGTGGCGGAGGTCGTGCAGCCGGATCGGGGGGAGGCCGGAGGCGGCGACGGGCCGTTCGAAGCGGTCGGTGACTTGCTGGGGTGGAGCCAGGAGCCGTCTTCCTGGGTGAAGAGGAGGCCGGTCTCGACCCAGGCTGGTCCCCATTCCGCGCGGTCGGCCCTCTGCTGCTTGCGGTGGCGTTCGAGCACGTTGGCGGTGTCGTCGTCCAGGGCTACGACGCGGAAGCCGCTGTCGGTCTTCGGTTCGGACGCCTCGACGTCCCATCCGTCCTGGACGAGTTGGCCGGAGACGGTGAGGGTGTGCCGGTCGAGGTTGGTCTCCGACCAGGGCTGTCCGCATGCTTCGCCCGCGTCGGAGGCCGCGGAAGGCGATCAGGTGCCACATGGCGTACAACCCGTCTGGGGCGACGAAGTCGAGAGACCCGCAGCGGTCCGTGCCCTGCGCGCCGCCGAAGACGCCCTCCTGCGTGACGACCTTCCTCAGCCCACTTACTCCCGTGTCAGCGGACCCGCCGCTGACACCGTCGTAGCAACACCGCCCGCACCCTCGCCGACCACATCGGCACCGAGCAACAGTACCGAGACGCCCTGATCCGCTGGGACCCCGACAAGTACAAGCGAGTTCACGCTCTCACCTACGCCGACTGGGCGACAGCCTGGGCGCACGCAGACTCAAGCCGACCAGGCTGTTGCCGCCCTGGCGCAGGCCATGACCCTCATGGAGGGCATGACCTCCGACCGCACCCGCAAGGCCATCACCTCCCTCCGCTCCACCCTCTCCATCTACCAGCGCCGCAAAGTGCGCGGAGCAGCCGAACTCGCCCGCCGCGCACGCGAAGTACTGGCTTAAGCCGCCCACCAACCGGCCAAGGGGAAACTAGCCGTGGCTCGGCGGGCCACCGACGAAGCCCAAAGCTCTATTGCCCGCCCTCGATCCATGACCCTGCTGGCTGCCGCCGTCATCGCCCACGACAAGGCCAATCACCGGGTTGTGCTCGTCCAGCGGAGCCAGAACGCCAAGTTCGCTCATTGGACGTGGGATCTTCCCGTTGGTAAGAGTGAGCCTGGCGGGCCCGTCACCGAGACGGCAATGCGCGAGCTTTACGAAGAGACCGGCCTGACCGTGAAACCTGAGTCATTGAAGGTCGCCCACATCATCCACGGAGCCTGGGGCGTCGAAGCCCCCAACGGCTTCCTCACCGTCGTCTTCGCCCCCCCACGAGTGGACCGGCGGACCCGAGAACCGCGAGCTACGTAAGCACGCCCAGGTCTGCTGCGCTGGGGCCGATGCCATCCCCGGCGAGTTCGTGGACACCGCCGCGAGTGCGCTCCACCGGTACCTCACCCATTGGCCCCAGGTATCGCTCGACGGTTGGCGCGAGCTTCGATTGCCAATGATCTGCAAGCCCTTAGGGCAAGCGTAGCTGTTCGTCCAGTGGCACGGTCGTGGGAGGGAGTGTCGTGATTAGCAATTCCTCAGCAGATCTTTTTCCAGACCGCCCACCTGCCGAATAACGTGTAGCGACCAGCCGCTTAGTAATGCGCCACTGGCGTACGCCGAGAGTCTCACGGTCAACCTCTGACGGGGTCATTCTGGATTGCGCATACAGCCATTTGCTTCGCATGAGCATGGGATGATTGTCGTAGCTAAGTAGCCACCTGAATTGGGCCTTTGTTCGGAGATAGCCGGCAAGGCTTAGGTGGAGTGCATCTGCAGATGCCCAAGTGGCCGAGCCGCGCCCGTCGCCGCCATAACCGCCACGGGGGTCGAATGAGGTCCGGTACAGGAGAGATGACTTTTCAATGTATGGGGGGTCAAGGTAGGCGACAACTCGAGAGGGCAGGAGCTGTGGATAATGCTCGGGGACGTCGTCGAGCGTTTGTCGCCAATCCTTGCACCATACGTCGACGAGGCGCCCAATCTCGTAGAGATGGCCAATATATCTGAGCCGCTCGGCGAGCGCCTCTGGATTCCAGCGGCATCCGATCGGATAATTACTTGCCTGGGCGCGCCCGCCAATAGGGCCAGCTTTGCCGTGCAAAATCCCCGAGAAGGTGGTTCGATTAAGGAACAAGCATTGCGTAGCGATGCTCAGGCGGCGATCGCGTGCTGTTGCGTTCGGAAGAGGACTCCAAAAGCGCCAATAGTCCCATCGATCTACGGCTGAGCTTCCGCCATCACGAACATAATTTTTCCATTCCTCATACATTCGGTCGATGAGTTGCTCGGTGTCTGCAGCAGCTGCTTGCCAAAAGGCTGTAACAAGGGGGTCGGCATCTGCGAGCAGGATGCGATCAACAATACCTTCGCCGATTGCCCGTAGTGACGCAGATGCCCCCCCGGCGAACGGTTCGACCAAAAGGTTCACCTCGGGAACTTCCCGAGACTTTTTCGCCGTAGTAATCACTCGTGAGATTATGGGAGATAGTGAAGACTTCGCTCCTGGATAGCGCAACGGAGATTGCCAGCGACCATGAGAGAGCGCGTGCGAGATAGGTTCAAGCTGGCCAACCAGAGGGCGAGTCTGGGTATGGATTGCTTCGTCGGTACCGAGGGGCGTGGCAATCCGGACAAGGCCGCTTGCGGCGGTAGCAGTCGCTGACAAGGTCACAGGGTTCACCATCTTATCTTGCCGGATGAGCGAGTGATCCGGAACATGACTGTGCTTACCCCTTGAAATACTTTGGTGGTTGCACCGCTTGAAGGTGGGGTTTCAGCCCAGGGATGTTCTGCTGTGCCATCATCGTCAAGACTGAACGCCCCACACCGAGAGGCAGTGCGGCCGCCGAGTGCGCTAGAGCGATGGGTACGACAGCGTGCTGGTACATGCGAGTTCTCAGGGAGTCCAGAACCTCACATATCAGGCGAAGTGTTGGATATGCCTCCCATCCCTCGGCTTCGGGACTGCCGCCATCATATGGCGATCCACCACTTGCAGGGAGCACTGTGATGACTAGGGGGTCTCCGGTTCGAGTGCGATAGAAGAAGCGTCGTCCATAGAATTCATCCACGCCATAGTGATTATTCTCCGGGCGTCCTGAAATTCTATTGATATATGCGTTCGTAAGCCGCATGACGTGACCCGGAGGAATCAGGTCCTTGATCATTTCCGCATGCTCGACGAAGGCACCTGATTTCTCGATACCAACGACTAGAGGTGCGGCAATGTTTTGTTTGGCGCACCAGTTGCTTAGGTCTCCGAGGTGTTCTTCAAACCGTCGTTTTAGCGGAGCGAGTGGGCCGAACAATGCGAGCGGGCCATCCGTTATGAATAGGGTGTGGCGGAGAACTTCTGGCGCAGTATCGGCAAAGAAGTTCAAGTAACATACGGACATTAGCCGCTCGGCGACAGTCATGACACGCCCGAGCGGGGTGAAGTTGGAACCTTCGACGTTATATTCCTCGTGAGTGCGCAGAACGTCTGCCAGATAGAGACGTGCGTTGCAAGATGAGCACGAGCCGCCCTCTTTGCCGGCGGGAAGTGCGAAGCTACTGCTCGCTTTCTGGCCGCAGTCCGGGCAGACGCGTAGGTCGATTTCGGTCGCAGGATTGCCACGAGTGCCATGCAGCGCAAGGAGTCCATCTGCGAGGGTCATTTCAGTGTTGGAGTCGAAGCGTGAACTCTTTAGAAAATCTTCGAGTTCTGTGCGCCAGGTTTCAACGCCGCTCATGCCTGGTCGGGCCAGTTGGGACCCAGGAAGGGCAACGTCGAAGGCGTATTCAGAGTGAGACTTGCGAACCTCGCGCGGGTCAATGTGCTTCACTCGTGAAAGGCTGCGAAAGACGTCGAGTTTTACTACAGATCCTGCAACTCGGAGATAGCCAACCTTCACGGTTGGGTGATCGCGAGTAGTGTCCACCTCGGTGTCTGAGCCATCGACTGTGATCGAAAAATCTACCTCCTCTAGTTTGCCGACAAGCGGCAGTTCTTCGAGGGGAGAGCATAGATCGACGATACCTTCATTCCCATCGGGGCGAGCACTAGTGATGGTCCAGCGCTGAAGAGCAGCCTTGACTGCCTCGTTTCTTACTGTCCCTACATGGCCAAGCCTGGAAGCTTTTTCCCCTTCGTAGGGCACGGTTTACTCCCCCTCGATGGCTGCGTCGATGCTTGCCAGTCCGGCAGCATTTCGGGCCCCATTGACCATGGCGTGATCGAACTTGGAAATCTGAACCGGGATGATGTACTTACCCGAATAGGTTTTCATTCGCACGAATCCGACATCTTCTGCACGGATAATACTCGGAGTCCAGACTTTGAAATCGTAGTAATGTGCCAACTCGCGCGTCTCATGGTCTGAGTTGAGATGGGAGATCAGCCAATTCGAGGTGTTGGAGAGCATTCGCTTGTCGACGGATGTGACCTCTTGTGTTGCGTAGATGAGTCCCATTCGATATTTGGCCGCTTCCTTGGATAGGCGAACCCAGGGATCCTCGGTCACTTCGCGTCCGCCGCGTTCGAAGAGGTTGTGCGCCTCTTCCACGATGATCTGCATTTCAACTGGCTCGTGGTCGGCGCGAAATCGCTCGCTTGCCTTGTTCAGAAGGTGAGTTACTACGCGTTCGGACATTACCTTGGCGACCTTGTCATTTCCGCTAGAGAGGTCGACGATTGCAAGTCGGCCAGCCTGCATGTCCTGCCAAAGATGTTGACCAACGTCGCCTGCGGAATTAGGTCCGTGGAATGCGCGAATGCTCCGAATGGCCGACGTCACCCCTGTGTATTTGTACACACCCCAGATCGCGCTGAAGTGACAGTCTTTAGTGTCGTGCCACTTTGGGAATTCACTTTCTCTCTCTCCAATCCACTCTGTCAGTGCCAGTGCTGCTGCGGGG
Organism: Streptomyces sp. NPDC058653; assembly: GCF_042716895.1. NCBI lineage: Bacteria > Bacillati > Actinomycetota > Actinomycetes > Kitasatosporales > Streptomycetaceae > Streptomyces > Streptomyces sp. NPDC058653. The sequence continues at coordinate 149,092 of NZ_JBHXRM010000002.1, forward strand.
CTGATGATCCGATAGCTGCCCGATCGGCCAGCCTGAACTTGAACTTTGGGATGGTTGCCCAAAAAGTCCTTCATGGGCCCTGTTTCAGCGGCGATTATCAGAGGCTGTGGTAGGCTTTCTGCCTCGAATCCGCACTTGGCCAGAAGGCCATAGAAAGCGACGGCAGCCCAGGCCCAACGGCTGTACCGACTGCGATCGTTCGGGTCAGGCTCAGAGAGGACCGATGACCGAAAGCTCTTGCCGTAGTTGGTGTCGACCGGTGTGGTGGCTTCGCTGACCAGGCTCCAAGCGGCTTCCAATACTTCGCGATCATAGAAGTTGATTCGAAGGGGCTTTTCCCGACTATCGGCTGAACTGGGTTCCACCTTATAGATCCGTACCGTGCTTTCGTCGTCACCGAGAAGGCGCAGACCTGTGTGATCTTGCTTATTGACGTTTGCGTACTCGCCTTGGGGATCAAAGATGAGCTGCCCGATAGAGCGCTTGTGCTCCGAGCCGTAGCGATGGACTGCCGTGACCAGGGTTTTGATAGTATTTGATTTGCCGGTTCGGGTCATGCCGAACACGGCAGTTTTGCGTCCAACGAAGTCAGAGACACTGATGCGAACCTCTGCCTGGTCAGTGCCAGCAATCAGAGCCTTGCGTCGGGTGGCTGCGAATCGGACCTTTCCGATCGTGAGCGCGTCCTGAGTGTCCTCAGGTTCCGGGTAGGAAGCCAGCCAGGACAATACTTCGGTCGACGGTAGGTAGACCTGGTAGCGCGCCGAGACGACCACGTTATCGATGTCTGCCCCATATTCAATTGAGGCATCGCGGGCATCATTTTCGGTGTAGAAGGTGCCCAGAACCTCGCAGTCAAAAGCCGACTGCTGGAGTTCATTTCGAGTGAGAACATCCGTGACGTCATCGAATCCGACTCCTGACGCGCCAGCGTCGCGAACGACTGCCAGTCGAGTCTGGATCAGCTCCGACTCGTTGGGGAGCGGGGCAGTGCCGCGAACTCGGAGTAGTATTACTTCCTGATCTTCGAGTATGAATCCCGAATCCGTGTTGTCACCTGCGACCGCGAGGAGGAACCCACCTCTAGGGACTCCGCCGGCCTCCTTCTTTTTGAAGTCATCGGTCAGCACCACGGCCGAGTCGTAGTCGAGACGGTAAATTCCTCCAACCGGTACACAGCCCTTATTTACCAGCGCAGTCAGGGGCTTCTTCAGTTCGACTGACTGTGAGAGTCCCTCAGTGATACTCAACGCGCATCGCCCTTCTGCCGCCCGCCGTCAACGTAGCGCGCTCACTTGGTAGTTGTGGCCCTGAGCCATCCCGGACGTTACACGTGGCCACTGACAAATGTGCTGTCAACGGTTGATGTTGGCGAGTCTTCAAGATCAACAGGTGCGTGATCTGTTGTGTGTGGTGCCACAGTGGCGCGCTCAACAGTCCACGATCCGCAGGCTCCTGACTCAGTGGTGTCCGCTGGCAAGAGGGAGACGGACATCGACTTGCTGCGTGAGCAGACAGGGCGGCGTCAGGCCGGACCGGGCGTCCTGGTGATCAAGGAGGAGACTGTCTTGCCAGGAAAAGGGGAGCCGGTGGCACGAGGCAGCCTCACTTCTAACGATCGTGCAAGCCCTGGGAAGTCGCAGGTCGTGCCGTTGATCGCCGTTGCAGACAAGCCCTGTTGGGCATCGCGCCGTTCGAGCCAGCGGGGACGCCTGCATTGCCCACGACGGGAAGGTTCTCGCTGGCCTCAGGTCGGAGGCGGCAGGCCGTCATCGGTTCACACTATGAGCGGGAACACCGCGCTCCTGACGACTTCGTGGCCATTGCCAGCGCGCTGCGCTGCTATCTCCCACGCGGCGGCCAGGTAATAGCGGCTGCACGCAGTCGTTGTCAGTGGCTGCGGATACGGTTCTGAGCGGTACTTGGTCTGCTTGCAGGGTGTAGGGCAATAATTCCAGCAACTATACTTGGCCAGCCCCCAATGAGTAATATGGCTGCGCCTACTTGGCCAAAACCCTGGACTTGTGACGAGACCAGGTGGGCATGGAACTCGATATTCCCTTTGACGCCGAGAATGACCTGTTGGTCAAGCCTAAGAACCCAGCCCCTGGATCCAGAAATGAACCCCAGCCCGGAGCGTGTCCGGGCTGGGGTTCTGGGTTTGGCGGACGCGGCCGGGGCGTGGGCCGCGTCGGGGGTCAGGGATTCAGGGGGAAGCGGAGCAGGTTGGGGTCCTGGGCGGTGAGGTAGGCGGCGCTCGTCACGTGGATCGTGTTGCCGCTCACCGCGACGGACGTGGGGTTCTGGAGGCCGTCGGACGGGCTCAGCACGATGGAGTGGCCGTGGCCGGGCCGGACGAGCGCGACCTCGCTCGTGCCGTTGAGGGCGGCCAGCAGCTGGTCGCCCCGCCCGGTGAAGGCGAAGTCGTCGATCCCCGCCAGGCCGGTGGCCACGGTCCGGACCGGGCCGGCGCCGCCGTCCCTGCGGACGGGGATGCGCAGGACGGTGCCCTTGTCGAGGTTGGTGGCCCAGACCGCGCCGTTGCGGATCTTCAGGCCGTTGGCGCCGAGGAAGCCGGTGGAGGCGAGTTCGGGGGCGGTGGACCAGGCGGTGGGGGTGCCGCCGGTGGTGGGTACCTTCCAGATGGTGCCGAGCACCGAGTCGGTGACGTAGAGGGAGCCGGTCCGGGCGTCGAGAGCCAGTCCGTTGGGCAGGCCGTTGGCGGGCAGCGCGGCGATCCGTCGCGGGGTGCCGCCGGGGCGCAGGCGCCAGACGCCGGTCAGATCGGCGGTGCCCGTGGCGTACAGGAAGTACAGGGTGTCGTCGGTGGCGCGGACGATGCCGACTGTCAGCGGAAAGCCGAGCGCCGGGGTGTGGACCCCACCGTCGGCGGGTGCGGGCAGGGTGGCGAGGATCCGGGTGGACCCGTCGCGGGAGATCTTGGCGATCTGGCGGCCGGCGGCGAAGGTGACGTAGGCGTCGCCCCTCGGTGCCAGGGCTATGTTCTCCGGCGTCTGGCCCTTGGCCAGGTCGAAGTGGACGGCCTGCTGGTGGCCGGAGGGCCGCGTGGCGGCGGCCGGGGCCGGGTTCAGCGCCGCGACGGTGGCGGCGAGGAGGACGGCGGACGCCGCGGAGAGGGCGAGTGACTTCTTGGACATCGTGTTCCTTGACTGATGGAGAGCGTGGACTGAATTCCGGGTCGTGGACCGATTTCGGGCATGCCTCATCGGCACGCCGGCCTACTGGTGTGGTGGGTGGGAGGAGCGGTGGTGGAAGGGGTCAGCCGGTGATCACGCCGGATCCCGGCCGCGCCGCGCCGGGCGGCAGGGCATCGCGCCGTACGGGCGGGGCGACGGCCCCGGCGGTGGACGGCGCGGTGGCCTGGGCGAGCAGGGTCAGCGCCGCCCGTGAGGGCGAGTCCGCCTCCGTGGTGGCGACGACGACGGCGGGGCCGGGACCGTGGCTCAGGGTCTGCTGGAGTGTGGTGAGGGTGCCGACCAGCGGGTGCCGCATCTCGTACACCGCCACGGTGCACGCCTTGATCCGGTGGTCGGCCCACATCGACGCGAACTCATCGCTCTTCGAGCAGAGTTCGCCCACCAGCGAGTGCAGCGCGCTGTCCTGCGGATGCCGGGCCGCGACGATCCGCAGACTCCCCACCACCGCCCTGGCCTTGCCGGGCCAGTCCGCGTACAGCTCACGGGTGTGGGGGTCGAGGAAGACCAGCCGGGCCATGTTGGGGCGCTCACCGGCCTTCTCCGGGGCGCGCGGGTCCAGGTGCCCCGCGAACAGCGCGTGGCCCATGCGGTTCCACGCGAGGACGTCACTGCGCCGTCCGAGGACGAGCGCCGGAACGTCCGCGAGGACGTCCAGCAACTGCCGCGCCGCCTCCGTCACCCGCTCCGGCGCCGGGCGGCCGTTCGCCTGGCGCGGGCGGTCCGCCCGTGCCAGATCGTGCAGGTGCAGCCGCTCGGACTCCCCCAGCCGCAGCGCGCGGGCGATCGCGTCCAGCACCTCCGCCGAGGCGCTCTGCGACTGACCCTGCTCCAGCCGCGTGTAGTACGAGACGCTCACCCCCGCCAACTGCGCCAGCTCCTCGCGCCTCAGCCCCGGCACACGACGGCGGTCGCCGTACGTGGGCACGCCGACATCGGCCGGACGGAGCTGGGAACGCCGCGTCCTCAGGAAGTCTCCGAGCTTCGCCTGCTCATTCATGGCTCCGAGTATTGACGCGTCCGGAACGCCCCGCCTGCCCCTGCTGTGGATAGGACCGCGCGGGTCTGGCCGCGTGGCGGCCGGGTCGGTGAACTGGCCGGACGCCGGCGACCCCCGCGGTGCCGGACGACGCGACGGGCGGCCCGGCGGAGGACGCGGCGGGCGGTGCGGCGGGCAGGATGGCGGGCAGTGCGGCGGGCGGTGTGATCACCCCCCGGGCCAAGGCGTTTGACCGCCCCTCAGGAGTGGACCCAGCACCACCTCACAGCCGGGTCCCGCGCCCAGTGTGCCGGGCTCCCGCTCTGCGTAATTTCGTGGCCAAGGCGCAGAGAGCGCCTCAGTGGAAAGGGCAGTGGACATGTTCCAGCGGAAAAGCGCGGCCGTACTCACCGGGAGCGGCGATGTGTCGCGGCGGGTCGAGGCCGGCGAGGTGCGGCGGAGCGGCGTCGCCCTCTTCTTCGCTGTCACGTTCACGACGACCGGGGTCTTCTGGCTGACCGCGATCCTGCTGGGCGGATCGCCGACGAGTTCCCCCACCGCCGTTCCGTATCTGCTCGGCGGCTTCGGGCCGGTGTTCGGCGCGGTCGCGGTACGGATACGCCGGTCCCGCCGCGGGGAGCCCGTACCGCCCCGGGCGGTCCGGTTCCGGCAGGGCGTACGCCTGTTGTGGGCGCTGCCCCTGCTGGCTCTGGCATCGGGGAGCGTGGTGGCCGGTGCCTTCCTCGCGGACTTCTTCGGGGGCGCCACGGTGAGCCTGACCGAGGGCAAGGAGCTGATCTCGACCGTCGGCGGGATCGTGCCGTTCGTCGTCAGTATGGTGATCGCCGGCCCGCTGTCCGAGGAGCCCGGCTGGCGCGGTACGGCGTATCCGCGGCTGCGGGCGTCCATGGGCCGGGTCCGGACCGGACTCCTGCTCGGCGCGGCCTGGGCTGTCTGGCATCTGCCGCTGTTCTTCATCGAGGGAACCGTCCAGTCCGAACTCGGCCTGATGAGCTGGAGCGGCCTGCTGTTCTCGCTCAGTGTCTTCCCCGTGGCACTGCTGACCGGTTACGCCTACGAACTCGCCGGAGTCGGTGCGTCCATGGCGGTCCACCTCGGCTTCAACGCGACCATGGCCGTACTGACCGTCGAGTCCCCGCAGACGCTGGCGTGCGTGCTGGGGATACAGATCGTCCTCGCCGCCGCGCTGATCGCCGCGCGGCGTGATCGCCGGACGGACCCGGACCTCCACGTCGCGCCCCGCCCGAGCCAGGCCGACGCCGACGCGCCGGTGCGGATCGCCCCGGTCGGCTGACCCGCCCGGGCGCCCCACCAGAACTCCACCACGGCCCCGCCGCGGCCCGGAACACGGGCCGCGGGGTCGCCCCTCACCAACCAACAACGCCGAAAGGGCACTTCGCCATGCGCACCAGCCACACACGCACCGGCCGCACCCACACCAGCCGCACACGCACCCGTACGCTCGCGGCTCTGGCCCTCCTGACCGCCACGAGCCTGTTCCTCACGGGATGCGGTCCCGACTCCAACGAGGGCTCCGGGAGCAGTTCGAGCCCCGCCGCGAGCGCCGGTGCCGATGAGGAGGCAAGTTCCGACGCGATTCCGGGTGGCAAGGGCGGGAGCCCGAGCGCGGGTGAGGAGTCCGGTTCGGGTACGGACTCGGACGCGGATCCGGGTGCCGGTTCCGGTTCGAACGACGACGCCCCCGGCAGTGGTACGGAGAACGGTCCTGTCGACAACCCCGACGCCCCCGGCGCGGACGGTACGTTCCACGGCGAGCTGACCTTCTGGGCGCCCGGCAAACTGCGGGTCGGGGAACGGGCCTTCTGGGTCGCCGACGACACCGAGATCACCGGCGGGGAGATCTGCGGGGACCCCGAGACCCCGAAGGCCGAGAAGTGCACCCCGGAGGAGTTGGACGAGGCCGCGAAGGGCGGCAACCTGGACGTCGAGGTGATCATAAAGAAGGGCATCGCGGAGCGCGTCCGGACGTACTCGTGACGACCACGGGCCGCGACCGCCGCGACCGCCGCAACCGCCGAGAACGCCGCAACCGCCGAGACAACCGAGACGACCGAGACGACCGGGACGACCGGGACGACCGAGACCATTGGCCACCATGACGACGAAGGCAGAGATGAACCGAACCGGGATACGCCCCAGGGAGGTGGAGGCGGCCTTTCTGCTCTTCCTCGCGGCGATCGCCCTGAACCCCGTCTCGTATGTGCTGGACACCTTCTTCATCTCTCCCACGGGGATCGATGAGATGCGCGGCGAGATGGGGGAGGACGGAGCGATTCGGCAGGTCGCCCTGTCCGCCGGTTTCGTGGTGGTCACCACCGCCCTGCTGCTGCTCTTCGCCCTGGCCATGCGCCAGGGGCGGACATGGGCGCGGAACACGATCACGGCCGTCGGGGCCCTCCTGCTGTTCGTTCTGGTCAACAGTGTGAGTTCCGACGAATACCGGCCGGGGGCCACCGCCGGCGCCGTCTACGATCTCGTCGTCGGTGTCGGTCCGGTCGTCCTGATCGCCGGTGCTGTCGTGCTGATGTTCCGGCCGGCGGCGCGTACGTACTTCTCCACCGCACACTCCGCATAGGAACGGCTCCGGTCCGGCCCGTCGTGGGCCGGGCCGGAGCCGTTTCCGCGGAGTACGCGCTCCTTGGGACCGGTGGTCAGTGGCGGCCGGAGACGCGGTCGGCCAGGCGGGCCAGGCGGGGGGTGGTGGGGGTGTGGGACGTGGACTCCTGGCGGTCCGCCGCGCGGTAGGCCGCGTAGAGGGTGTGGACCCCGAGCCAGCGCAGGGGTTCCGGCTCCCACTTGCGGACCTTGTGGTTGACCCAGGGCAGGGTCGTGAGGTCCGTGGGGCCGCCCTGGCCGGAGTCCTGCTGGATCAGGTCGCGCAGGGTGCGGGCCGCGAGGTTGGCCGTGGCGACGCCCGAGCCGACGTAGCCGCCCGCCCAGCCGAGTCCGGTGGCGCGGTCGAGGGCGACCGTGGCGCACCAGTCGCGGGGGACGCCGAGGACACCGGACCAGGCGTGGTCGATGTGGACGCCGGCGGTGGTGGGGAAGAGGCGGACCAGGATCTCGCGCAGGGCCGTGACGGTGGCGGGCTGGGTGCGGCCGTCGTTGTCGGTGCGGGAGCCGTAGCGGTAGGGGACGCCCCGGCCGCCGATGGCGATGCGGTCGTCGGCGGTGCGCTGGGCGTACATGTAGGCGTGTGCCATGTCGCCGAGGGTCTCGCGGCCCTCCCAGCCGATGGTGTCCCAGAGCTCGGGGGACAGCGGTTCGGTGGCGATCATCGAGGAGTTCATGGGGAGCCAGGAGCGGCGCAGGCCCTTGAGGTTGGCGGTGAAGCCCTCGGTGCAGCGCAGGATGTAGGGCGCGCGGACCGTGCCGTACGGGGTGATCGCGTGTTTGGGCTTGATCTCCGTGACGGGTGTCGACTCGTGGAGGGTGACCCCGAGGGCCTCGACGGCCCTGGCCAGGCCCTTGAGGAGCTTGACGGGGTGCAGCCGGGCGCCGTGCGGGGTCCAGGTGGAGCCGACGGCTCCGGCGACCCGTACGCGCTCCGCGGTCTCGCGTGCGCCGCGCAGGACGCGGCCGGTCTCGCCGAAGGCGGTCTCGGCGCTGTGGAAGTCCTTGAGCCGGGCGAGCTGGGCCGGGGTGTGGGCGACTTCGAGGACGCCGCCCTGGTGGATGTCGGCGTCGATCTTCTCGTCGGCGGCGACGCGTACGACTTCGTCCACGGTGGCGTTCATGGCCTGCTGGAGGCGGACGGCCGCGTCGTGGCCGTGGGTGCGGGCGTAGGCGTCGCGGCCGGCGATGCCGTTGTAGAGCCAGCCACCGTTGCGGCCGGAGGCGCCGTAACCGCAGAACTTGCCTTCCAGGACGGTGATGTTGAGGAAGGGCACGGCCTTCTTCAGGTAGTACGCCGTCCACAGGCCGGTGAAGCCGCCGCCGACGACGCAGACGTCGGCCGCGGTGTCCCCGGAGAGGGGTTCGCGGGGCGCCGGTATGCCGTCCTGGGCGTACCAGAAGGAGATGCCGCCGTTGGTGGTGCTGCTCATGTGGGTGTTCGTACACCTCGCTCCGTATCCCTGTCCAGGTCGGGAGCGCGGGGGCGGCGGCGGGTGAGGGGGTAGCAGGCGAGGCCGATGAGGACGGCGGTGAAGCGGCCGATGTCGGTGAAGTCGGGGAAGGCGATGAGCGGGACGCCGTAGAGGATGACGACGGCTCCTCCGTACGGATGCCGCCAGGGCGGGGCGATGCGGTACGTGAGGACGGCGACGGCTCCCGCGAGCCCGTAGCCGCCGCCGACATCGAGACTTTCGGCGGCGGCCTCGTGGGCGCGGCCCTCCTGGATGGCCCGGTCGAGCGCGGCTTCGCCGACGAGGGTGGCGCCGAGGTGCGCGGCGAGGGCGGTGGTGATGAGGGCTGCCAGCCAGTGGCCAGGGGCGGACTTGCGGAGACGGCGGCGCATGGGGTGATTCACCCATGGGGGGGGTGCGCAGGGGGGATCGACATCCCGGGCGGGGTGGGCGTTCGCGTGGCGGGGGGAGTTCGTGTGGCCGGGCGGGGTGGGCGCTCGCGTGGCCGGGGGGAGGCGGGCGTTCGCGTGGCAGGGGCGCGGGGCGCGGAAACGTGGTCGTGGTTCCCGGGGGCGCGCTCGTAGGCTCGGTGCGGTGGAGATCCCGGCGGAGTTGGTACGGACACAGTCGACGCTTCTCGGTGCGCCGGGGCGTGCGTTCATCGCCGCTCTCCCGGGGCGGGCGGCCGACTTCCTGAAGAGGTGGGAGCTGCGGCGTACGGGCCCGGCGATGCACGGGATGTGCGCGCTCGTGCTGCCGGTGGAGCGGGCGGACGGTACGCCGGCGGTGCTGAAGTTGCAGAGCCTCGACGAGGAGACGGCCGGTGAGCCGCTCGCGCTGCGGGCGTGGGACGGCGACGGCGCGGTACGGCTGCTGGAGTACGACCAGGAGTCGGGCACGCTGCTGCTGGAGCGGCTGGACGCGGCGCGGGACCTGGGCGGGGTCGGCGTACGGGACGGGGTCCAGGTCATCGCCGAGCTGCTCGCGCGGCTGACGGCGCTGCCCGCGCCGGCGGGGCTGCGCGGGCTGGGGGAGATCGCCGGGGCGATGCTGGACGAGGCGCCGCTGACGGTGCGGTCGCTCGCCGACGGCGGGGAGCGGCGGCTGCTCCAGGACTGCGCGGCGGCCGTACGCGAGGTGGCGGGCGAGCCGGGGGACCGGCTGCTGCACTGGGATCTGCACTTCGAGAACGTGCTGGCGCCCCTGCCGGGGCCCTGGGGTGAGGCCCGTGAGCCGTGGCTGGCGATCGATCCGAAGCCGCTGGGCGGGGATCCGGGGTTCGAGCTGCTGCCGGCGATCGTGAACCGGTTCGACGAGGGCGACGTCCTGTGGAGGTTCGACCTGATGACGGAGGTCATGGGGCTGGACCGGGAGCGTGCGCGGGCGTGGTCGCTGGGGCGGGTGCTCCAGAACTGTCTGTGGGGCATCCGTCAGGGGGAGCGTGCGCTGGCGCCGACGTGGGCGCTCATGGGACGGATACTGCTGGCGCGGTAGCCGCCCGGGAGGGCAGGCTGCGGTCATGATTCGCAAGGCGACGGCCGCAGACGTTCCGGTGATCCACACGATGATCCGTGAACTGGCGGCATACGAGAAGGCACCGGACGAGGCGCGGGCGACCGAGGCGCAGTTGCGTGAGGCGCTGTTCGGCGAGCGGCCCGCCGCGTACGCGCACATCGCGGAGACGGACGAGGGCGAGGTGGCGGGGTTCGCGCTGTGGTTCCTCAATTTCTCGACGTGGCGCGGGGTGCACGGCATCTATCTGGAGGACCTGTACGTCCGTCCGGAGCTGCGTGGCGGCGGGCACGGGAAGGCGCTGCTGACGGAGCTGGCACGGATCTGCGTGGAGCGCGGGTACGAGCGGCTGGAGTGGTCGGTGCTGGACTGGAACGAGCCGTCGATCGCCTTCTACCGGGCGCTGGGGGCCCGGCCGCAGGACGGGTGGACGGTGTTCCGGCTGACGGACGGGGAGTTGGCGAAGTTGGGGGTGGGCGGGGCGTGAGGCCCCGGGCCCCGGGCCCCGGGGGCGGGGTCGGGATCGTCGGCGGGATTGTCAGTGGGTGCGTTTACTCTCGGTGACGAGTGCAGTTGTCGCTGATTCTCCTGGGGGAGCCATGTCCGAGTCGACCGAGACGACGATCCAACAGCCCGATCCGGTGATGGCCGAGATCGGCCGGGGCATGGAGCTGGGTCAGCGGGGTGAACGGGCCGCCGCCCGGGGGGTGTTCAGCGGTGTCTGGGACCGGCTGGGGGCGGACGGCGACCCGTTCCACATATGCGCGCTGGCCCACTCCATGGCCGATGTCCAGGACGATCCCCGGGAGGAACTGGTCTGGGACCTGCGGGCGTTGGAGGCGGCGGACCTGGTCTCGGACGAGCGGGCGCGGCGTGCGGGGGTGGCGAGTCCGGTGGCCGCGTTCTACCCGTCGCTCCATCTGAACCTGGGGGATGTGTACCGGCGGCTCGGTGAGGTGGATCTGGCCCGCGAGCATCTGGCGCGGGGGCTGGACGCGGTGGGGACGCTGGGTGACGACGGGTACGGACAGTTGATCAAGGGGGGCCTGGACCGCCTGGCCGAGCGACTGACCACGCCCGGCCGGTCGACGACCTGAGACCGGGCCCGGCCGATTCGTACCCGGGTCCCAATCCGGGCTCCGCCTCGGCCTGATCAGGTTGCCGCCGGACTCCGGCCCGCCCCGGTCCGGGCTCCGCCGGCGTCCGGTCCGACTCGGCGTGACCGGGTCGCCGCCGGACCCCGCCCGTGGTCGGCGTTTGCCGGAGGCCTGGTCCGCTTCGGCCCGATCCTCCCCGGTCCGATCCTGTCGCCGCCAGATCGCAATCCGCCCTGCCCCGGTCCGGGCTCAGCCCGCGATCGGTCCGCCGGTGTCCGCCGCGTCCGAGATGCCTCGGCTTGACCGGGTTGCTGCCGGACTGCGGCCCGCCCGGGGTCGGCGTTTACCTGAGGTCCGATTCACCAGGGCCCCCATCCTTCCCAACCAGATCCGGTTGCCGCCGGATCGCGGTCCGTACTGCCCCGGTCCGATTCGGCCGACGCCGGACCGCGGTCCGCCCTGGCCCGGTCCGGGCTCAGCCCGCGATCGGTCCGCCGGTGTCCGCCGCGTCCGATCTGCCTTGGCCTGATCGGGTCGCCGCCGGACCCGGTCAAGCCCCGGTCTCCCTCGGTCCGGTCCGCCTCGGTGTGACCGGGTCACCGCCGGACCCCGGTCCGCCCGGGGCCGGCGTTTGCCTGAGGCTCGGTCCGCTTCGGTGCGAGCCGCTAGGGCTCGATCCTCCCCGGCCAGATCCGGGCTCCGCCGGACCGCGGTCCGTCCCGCCCCGGTCCGCCTCGGCCTGATCCGGTCGCCGCCGGACCCCGGTCCGCCCGGGGCTGGCGTTTGCCGGAAGCCTGGTCCGCTTCGGTTCGATTCGCCAGGGCCCGATCCTCCCCGGGCAGATCCGGTCGCCGCCGGACCGCAGTCCGGCCCGCCCCGGTTCCTGCGCCCCCCGGCTCTCGGCCCGGAGGGCGCTCGTATGCCCCCCGCCCTGCCCCCGGGCGGGTGTGGCGTCAGGCCGTGGGTTGGGGGAGTGGGGGCTCCAGGACCACCTTGCCGATCGTGCCGCGCGTCTCCAGCGCGTGGTGCGCGCGGGCCGCGTCGGCCAGGGGGAAGCGCTGTACGGCCGGGCGGAGGCGGCCGGCCGCGGCCTCGGCCAGGGCGCGGAGTTCCAGGGCGCGGACGTCGCCGCCCGCCCTCTGGATCATCACGGGCCCGAGGACGCCCTCGGAGGTGATGCCGCGCGCGGCCTGCTCTTCCTCCGAGTAGCTCAGCGGTTCGCCGTCGTGCGGGCCCTGGCCGGACCAGCCGAAGACGATGTGCTTCCCGCCCTTGCCGAGGAGGTCGACGGCGGCGCGTGCGGTGTCGCCGCCGACGGAGTCGAAGACGACCGTGGCGTGCCGGCCGGCGAGATGCGCGCGGACCGTCCCCGGCCAGTCGGGCAGCGTGTAGTCGACGGCGAGGTCGGCGCCGTTCGCGGTCACGCGCGCGACCTTCTCGGGGCCGCCGGCGAGCCCGACGACGGTGGCGCCCGCGTTCTTCGCGTACTGGACGAGGAGCGTGCCGATCCCTCCCGCCGCCGCCGGGACGATCGCGACGTCCTCGGGACCGAGGGGAGCGAACTGGAGGATGCCCATGGTGGTGCGGCCCGTGCCGATCATGGCGACCGCCTCGGCCGCGTCGAGGTTGCCGGGGATCTCGTGGAGCCGGGCGGCGTCGGCGACGGCGAGCTCCGCGTAACCGCCGGGGACCATGCCCAGATGGGTGACGACCCGCTTGCCGAGCCAGCCCGGGTCGGTGCCGTCGCCGAGCGCGTCGACCGTGCCCGCCACCTCGCGGCCGGGGATGGTGGGCAGCTCGACGGGCGCGCCGTACGGCCCCGCCATGCCCTCGCGCAGGGCGGTGTCGAGGAGATGGACCCCCGCCGCGGCGACGGCGATCCGGACCTGGCCGGGACCGGGGACGGGGTCGTCGGCCCGTTCGTGGAGGAGGTTCTCGGCGGGCCCGAACGCGTGGAGACGGATGGCGTGCATGGCTGGCTCCCTCGTGGTGTCCGGGTGCGGCGCGTGTCCGGTGCGCCGTGTCCCGAAGCGGTGCTGGGTACGGGAGCCAGCCTCCGACCTCAAGCGGACTTGAGGTCAAGCGGACTTGAGGTCAAGCCGAGCGCCGGAGCCGTACGGAGGCGACCCTGCGCATCGCGAGCGAGGCGGCCTCGATCGCGCTGTTGAACGACACCTCGGACAGCACACCAGGCGCGGCGACCTGGTCCCCGACGAGGAACACGCCGTCGCCGCGGTCGATGCCCGGCCGGTCGCGCCAGGTGGTGCCGGGCCGGTCGACCGCTCCCGTACGGCCCGCGGAGAGCGACTGGCGCCGCCAGACCGCCCGTTCGCGCCAGTCGGGGAAGCCCAGGTCCAGCAGGGCTTCGGCGCGCGCGATGCCCACGGCCGCGGACTCGCCGGGAGCCACCGGGAACTGGCCCTGGAGCAGTTGCTCACCGGCCGGCGCCACCGAGGGATCCGCGGCGGTGAACCGCTCCAGCCAGCCGGGCGCGTCGAGATCGGAGATGACGAACGGATCGCCCCTGCGCGTGGTCAGCGCGAGGTCCAGCAGGGCGGTGCGCCCGCTCTCCCACCGCAGACTGTTGTCGCCGAGCAGCTGCCGGGCCGAGTCGAGCGACGTCGCGACGATCACCGGTCCGTTCTCGGGGAGGGTGTCGACGCGGGCGACCGTCTCGATGCGTACGCCCAGATTCCAGGCCCGGCCGAGCATGCGGTCGATGACCTGGCTCCAGCCGCCGATCGCGATATGGGCCTCCGGCGGGAAGGTGGCGGCGCGCCGGAGCCGTTCCTGGACGAAGGCGGCGGAGAGCGAGCCCGGGTCGTGGTGGAAGAGGGCGACGGCGGCGTAACGGGCGGCGGCCACGGCCGCGTCGTGGCCGTGCCGTTCGGTGGCCCAGGTGTGGAAGTCCAGGTCCACGGGCGCCTGTTCGGCCCTGCTGCGGCTCGCCTTGAGCAGCCCGAAGGGCGGGGCCTTGCGCAGGGCGCCGTCGCGGTGGAAGCGCAGCCGGGCGCCTTCGACGGCCCCCACGCGCGCCATCGGGCCGAGGAGGTCGCGCTGCCGGAGCCAGGCCCAGTGCGGGCCGCGATGGTAGAAGACGTGCGGGCCTTCGTTGGCGCGGTACGCCCCCTCGGTGGTGCGGGCCCGCCCGCCGAAGGTGTGGTGCGCCTCGAAGACGGTCACCCTGGCGCCCGATTCGGCTGCCGAGATGGCCGCGGTCAGTCCGGCGAAGCCGCCGCCGACGACGGTGATGTGGTCCATGGCTCTTGCCCTTCGCTCGTTCACGGTCTCCATGTGCGGGGGTCTCCCAGTAATTGACGGAACAGGGGGCGCGTTTGTGACACCGCGGAGGCCTCGTCCGGGGGCGTTGTCAGTGGTGTGCGTCACCATGGGGTCATGGCTCGGAGGACAGCGGCAGGCAGGACGGCGACGGGAAAGACAGGCGCGGGTGGCGGGAGTGTGTCGGCGCGGCGGCCGGAGGTCGCGCTGCCGCCACTGGTGCCGTACGAGGGAGGGCTGGAGCCCGACGGGGAGTACGACGGGCAGGAGTTCGCCGGGCTGGATCTGGCGGACAGGGAAGGGCCGGGGTCGCGGTTCATCGACTGCGCGCTGCGCGACTGCGGGCTCGACCGGACGGATCTGGGCCGGGCGCGTTTCATCGACTGTGTGCTGGAGGGCATCCGAGGGGTGGGCACGGATCTCGGTGGGGCGTCGCTGCGCGATGTCGAGGTGGTGGACGCGCGGCTGGGCGGGGTGCAGTTGCACGGCGCGGTGTTCGAGCGGGTGCTGGTCCGGGGCGGCAAGATCGACTATCTGAATCTGCGGAAGGCGAAGCTGAAGGACGTGGTGTTCGAGGGCTGCGTCCTCGTCGAACCGGACTTCGGGGGAGCGGAGTTGGAGCGGGTCGAATTCCGTGACTGTGTCCTGAAGGACGCGGACCTCAGCGGCGTACGGATGAAGAACGTCGACCTGCGGACGGTCGCCGAGCTGGGTATCGCGCGCGGGATCGACCGGCTGGCGGGCGCGGTGATCAGTACGTCGCAGCTGCTCGATCTGGCACCGGCGTTCGCGGCGCAGATCGGCGTACGGGTGGAGGACGCGACGGGCGGCTGAGAGCGGGGGCCTCCGGATGGGCCGGGGCCGGGGCCGGGGCGTGGACGAGGGACGCGTGGACGCGGATGCGGGGGGATCCGGTGATCCGTACGGTGGAAGGAGGTGGCCCGTACGTGCCGGGACGGGCACGGACCAGCCGCCCAGCCCGCGCAGTGACCCGCAGCGACTGCGCACCCGACGTGGAGCCGTTGATGACCACACCACGGGATTTGTTGATCAGCACCCTGGAGGTGGCCTCCGCCCGCCCTCCCGGGGAGGGGAACCTGTCGCTCGCGCTCGCCGGGGCCGAGCTGATCGACCTCCTCCGGGAGCGGGCGGCGACGCTGGAGGACGACCGCGTCGTCCCGGGCGAGGCCGGGGCGAGCGGTGACCGGCTGCTGAACGAGGCGTCGTCCGCGTTCGTCCCGGAGGCGCCGTACGAGACGGTCGAGGACTGGCTCTGGCGCAGAGGGCGCGGCCTGGCGGCCGTCTATCTCAGGGTCCTCAGGTCGGAGGGCGGCGTCACCCAGCGGCGCCGCTCACGCTGGATCCCCTTCGGGGCCGGCCAACTGGTCCTGACGGACACTCCTGACCGCCGCGCGGCACTCGACCGCCGGACGTCGAACGAGCCGGTCCTCGCCTCGCTCGGCACGGCTCTCGGGATCAACCGACAGCGGTTCGAGGACCTCCCTGATGTGGACGACGAGCCGGTGGCGACGGTCCTGTCCGCCGTCCACAACGCGCTGAGGGATCTGGAGGCCGAACGCCAGAGGCGGTCCATCGAGCAGGCGGCCTTCGACAACATCTGGCGAGGCCAGTGACCGCCACGGTGAATCCTCGGATCGGAGACGGCGGGCCGGAAGGCGGCGGCGCGCAAGGGAGCGGGCCGGAGGGCAGCGGGGCGCAAGGCGATGGGCCGGAGGGCGGCGGGCCGGAAGGCGGCCGGAGGGAAGCGGAAGACCCCGACCGTGGGGGGTGGGCCGGGGTCTTCAATGTGCTCCGGGGGCACAGCCATGTGGGGGGTGAACCTGGCGTCGAGGTTCCTGGTGGCGTCCCGGCAGAAGTGCGTCTGCCCGGCTTCGTCGGTTGTACTCCTGCCAATCCGAAAACATCCGGCAGGGTCCCGAGGATCAGCCCATCTCCCCCCACATAAGGCGATGTCGGACGACGTTGTGGCAGGTGGCAGAGGACGCCCGGCGACGGGCCGTCAGACGCGGGGGAAGCGGGACTGGATGTCCCAGATCATCGGGTTGTCCAGCAGGCCCTCGTGCATGTCGCCGAGATCGGCCAGCAGATCGTTCAGGAAGTCACGTGACTCACGGCGCAGCAGCCGGTGGCCGAAGGTGAGGGGTGCCTCTTCGGCGGGCATCCAGTCGGCGGTCACATCCACCCAGCCGAACCGCCGCTCGAAGAGCAGACGGTCGGTCGACTCGGTGAAGTCCAGCTCGGCGTACTGCCGGTGGGCCGACCGGTTGCCGCGCGGGTCGCGATCGAGCTGTTCCACGATGTCGCACAGCGCCCACGCGAAGTCCAGCACCGGTACCCATCCCCAGCCGGTCGACAGCTCGCGGTCGGCCTTGGTGTCGGCGAGATACACGTCCCCGCAGAAGAGATCGTGCCGCAGAGCCCGGACGTCGGCGTTGCGGTAGTCGGTCTGCGGGGGGTCGGGGAAGCGACGGGAGAGGGAGTAGCCGATGTCAAGCACGCGCCCGATGGTGTCACGGCGCCGCGCGGACGAGTTTCCGCCCGCCGGGGAGCGGGGCGGGCGCGGCCTACGATCACCGCGTGCACCAGGACCAGAGCCCCCGCCGGCAGCAGAGCCCGCCCGTGCGGTGCCCGCCCCGTCGTACGTCTTCGGCCGCCCCCGCCGCCGCGCTTCTGGTCCTCGTCCCGATCCTCGGCGGCCTCACCGCGTGCGAGGGACAGGCCGAGCGCGCCGCGCCGCCCGCCCCCGCGACCGCGGGCACCGCCGGTCTCGGTGACCCGTACTTCCCCGAGCTCGGCAACGGCGGTTACGACGTCACTCACTACGCCCTGACCATCGACTACGCCCCCACCAGCAACCGCCTCGACGCCACCGCCCGGATCACCGCCCGTGCCACGCAGCGGCTCAGCGCGTTCAACCTCGATCTCGCCGGTCTGACGGTCGCCCGGGTGACCGTCGACGGCGAACCGGCCCGGGTACGGCGCGCCGACGCGGAGCTGACGCTCGTGCCGCACAGGGCCATCGGGCGCGACGCCACGTTCCGTACGGTCGTGCGCTACTCCGGTGCCCCGCGGACGATGATCGACGGCGACGGGGTACGGGAGGGCTGGCTCCGGTCGGGAAAGCGTTCGGTGGCGCTGGGGGAGCCGAGGGGCTCGATGGCGTGGTTCCCCGGCAACCACCATCCCAGCGACAAGGCGGCGTACGACATCAAGGTCACCGTGCCGAAGGGGCAACAGGCGCTCTCCAACGGTGAGTTGGTGAGAGAGCGGACGGCCGGCGGCCGTACGACCTTCAGCTGGCACTGCGCCGAACCGATGGCGAGTTATCTCGCGACGGTCGCCGTCGGCCCGTACCGCACCAAGACCTCCCGGACGCCGGGCCCGGCCGGTGTCCGGGTCCACACCGCGGTCGATCCGGAGGTGGCGGACACCGGTGAGGGGCTGCTCGGGCGGATCCCCGCGATCATGAAGTGGGGGGAGAAGACCTTCGGCCCGTACCCGTTCTCCTCCACGGGCGCGATCATCGGGCGGTCCGGTGACGCGGACTACAACCTGGAGACCCAGAACAGGCCGTTCCTGCCCGGACCGGGCGGCGTCGAGATCCTCGTCCACGAGCTGGCCCACCAGTGGTTCGGCAACTCGGTGACCCCCAAGACGTGGCGGGACATGTGGCTCAACGAGGGCTTCGCCGAGTACGCGGAGTGGCTCTGGGCCGAGTCGATGGACGGCGTCCCGGCGAAGACCAGTTTCGACCGGGCGTACGACGACGCGGAGAACTGGGGTTTCCCGCCGGCCGAACCGCCGAACGCGGCGAGTCTCCTGGGGCGGCCGGTCTACGGGCGTGGAGCGATGGTGCTGCATCAGCTCCGGCGTGCGGTCGGCGACAAGGAGTTCTTCGCGCTGCTGCGCGGCTGGGCACGGACGTACCGCCACGGCAACGCGTCCACCGCGGACTTCACGGCTTTCGCCCAGAAGCGAACGCCCCACGATCTGACCGCCCTCTGGGACACCTGGCTGCACGGCTCCAAGAAACCACCCCGCCCGACGGGGTGAGGCGGCGTCGGAGCGGGACGGGAGCCGCCCCACCGCGCGCGGCGCGGCTTCGCCGGTGCCGGGACTGGAGCCACCCGCCGGGCGGTGCGCCCGCTGCCGGGCACGAGGCTTCCCGCCAGCGCGGGCCGGCTTCGCTCCGGCGTTGGGCACGAGCGTTCCCGTCAGCGCGGGGCGTTGGCGTCGACGTCCAGGACGAGCGCTTGCGGTCGGGCGCGGCGCGGCTTCGTCGACGCCGGGCACGACACGCTTTGCCGGGGGGTGCGCCCGCCGTCGGGCACGAGGCTTCCCGTCAGCGCGGCGCGGCGGCGTCGGAGCGGGGCACGAGCCGCCTTGCCGGGCGGGGCGTCCGGCACGAGCGCTTGCCGCTGGGCGCGGCGCGGCTTCGCCGGTGCCGGGCACGAGCCGTCCCGCCGGGCGGGGCCTCAGGATTCGGTCGCTCCGTAACGCGAAGGGCCCCCGGCCGTGGCCGGGGGCCCTTCGCGTGCGGGTGGGCCGTGAAAACCAGGGGTCATCGGTCCGGGAGGCACTCGTTCCGGAGCCGACGGCCGTGGAGTCGGTGGCTCAGAGGTTGACGCCGAAGTCCGTGGCGATGCCCGAGAGACCGGAGGCGTAACCCTGGCCGACCGCGCGGAACTTCCACTCGGCGCCGTTGCGGTACAGCTCACCGAAGACCATCGCGGTCTCCGTGGCGGCGTCCTCGCTCAGGTCGTAGCGCGCGATCTCCGCGCCGCCGGCCTGGTTGACGATGCGGATGTACGCGTTGCGGACCTGGCCGAAGTTCTGGCTGCGGGTCTCGGCGTCGTAGATGGAGACGGGGAAGACGATCTTGTCGACGTCGGCGGGCAGACCCGCCAGGTTGACGTTGATCGCCTCGTCGTCGCCCGCGCCCTCGCCCGTGCGGTTGTCACCGGTGTGGACGATGGTCTGGTCCGGCGTCGACTTGTTGTTGAAGAAGACGAAGTGGCCGTCGGACACGACCTTTCCGGTGGCGTTGACCGCGATCGCCGAGGCGTCGAGGTCGAAGTCCGTACCGGTGGTGGAGCGGACGTCCCAGCCGAGGCCGACCGTGACGGCTGTCAGGCCCGGTGCCTCCTTGGTGAGCGAGACGTTGCCGCCCTTGGACAGGCTTACAGCCATGGGGATGGTCCCTTTCGTTGTCTACGAGCTCTGGTACGGGCTTCGATCGGATCGAAGCTACCGTCACCCCGCATAACGCAGACAGAGGACTCAGAGGTTCCTTAACGCCTTTGATTTGTCTGTGCGGACACGGGACCATGGACACATGTCCGGTTCCCCGCACGTCATCCGTGGCTCCGTCTCGCTTCCCGAGGCCGAGCTCATGTGGCGTTTCTCGCGTTCGTCGGGGCCGGGCGGACAGCACGTCAACACCAGCGACTCGCAGGTGGAGCTGCGTTTCGACCTCGCCAAGACGGAGGCGCTGCCTCCGGTGTGGAAGGAGCGGGCGCTGGAGCGGCTCGGGAGCCGGCTGGTGGGCGGCGTCGTGACCGTACGGGCGTCCGAACACCGTTCCCAATGGCGTAACCGCGAGACGGCTCTGGTCCGGATGGCCTCGCTCCTCGCGGAGGCGACGGCTCCGCCGCCCCGTCCGCGCCGAGCCACGAAGATCCCGCGGGGCATCAACGAACGCAGGCTGCGCCAGAAGAAGCAGCGCGCGGAGACGAAGCGCGGGCGCAACGGCCGGGATTGGTCCTAGCCGCGCCCGTGAGCGCAGCGGCAGCCGTACACCCGCAGCCGCACAGCAGCACGGCCGCACGGCCGCCCCGCCGACCGCGGCCGTGAGGCCCCGCCCCGGCTCAGCTCTTCCCCAACTGCCGGTATTTCCCCCGGAAGTACGTCAGCGGGCCCGGGCCCGCGTCCCCCGTGCCGCCCGGCACCGACGCCGTCAGCACCCGGCCCACGACCAGCGTGTGGTCGCCCGTCACGATCCGCTGTTCCGTACGGCACTCCAGCACCGTCAGCGCCCCGTCGATCAGCGGCGCCCCGCTGACCTCGCCTCGCCGGTAGTCCATGTCCTCGAAGAGCAGCCGGTCGCTGATCCGCCCCTTCATGGAGAAGCGGCCGGCGATCCGCACCTGGTTCTCGGAGAGCATCGACGCCGCCCACATCGGCTGCTCGTCCAGCAGGTCGTCCATCCGGGAGCCGGTGCGCAGGCTCACCACCACCAGGGGCGGGTCCAGGGACAGGGACATGAAGGACGTGGCCGTCATCCCCGCGTCCGCGCCGTTCGGGCCGTCGTCCGGGTCGTACGCGGTGACCAGCACCACCCCGGCGGCCAGCCGGGAGAGCGCGGCACGGAACTCGTCGTTACTCACTCCCTCAGCATGCGGGACGGCCTCGGCGGGGACGGCCTCGTCAGGGATGGCCTCGGGAAGGACGGCCTCGGTACGGGGGGCGGTTGTCTTCTGCAGCACGCCGTCCACGCTAGCCCCGGCCGTGGCATGCCCGCATCGGGCCACAGGACCAGCCGGGACCTAGGACCAGCACTGTGGCAGCATGCGTCCGGGCCCACCGCCCGGCCCCGCACAGCGAGCCGTGCGCCCTCAATGCGCCCCCATGTGCGCCCCCGACCGCCCCCGTCCCGTCCCGCCTTCCGACCTCCGTCCCGGACCCCACCGCACGACTCCCACCTCGATATTTGCGTTCATGAAAGCTCTGGAGCGCTCCCACGCCCCCACCCAGCCCATCCTCCCCTCGTGTGACTTGACTCACAGGGCCCAGGAATTGTTGACCCTGTGTACCGAGTGCACAGCTCGCTGTGATTCAGTGGCCGGGATACCGCATCAAGCGAGCCGATGAGAATTCTGGAGTTGCTGTCGAGGTCTCGGGGAGAGCGAACGATGGAGACCGAGTCGGAGCCGTACGTCCGCCTTGCGACCCTGCGGCAGCTGCATGACGTTGTCGGCGAGCTCAACACCGCGCGCAGCCTGGCCGACACCTTGCAGACGGTTGCCGACGGCATAGTCAAGGGTCTGGGCTACGAGCTGGCCTGCGTCAATCTCGTACAGCCCGACGGTGACCTGGTCGTCGCGGCCTTCTCGGGCAACGCGTCCGCCGAAGCGCTGATAACCGGCCGCGTCGGCGCGCGCGCCTCCTGGGAGCGCCGGCTCAGCATGGGCGAGAGCTGGGGCGAGCTGCGGTACATACCCCACACCGAGGGCTGGATCCTCCTGGAGGACGACGTCCCCCAGTGGTACACCGAGGGACCCGATCCGCGGTTCGAGGACGAGTGGCACCCCCAGGACCGCCTCTACGCGCCGATGTACGCCTCTGGGGGCGGACGCGAGCTCCTCGGGGTCATATCCGTCGACCGGCCGCGTGGCGGGCGCCGTCCGGGCCCCTGGGGGCGTGAGGCGCTCCAGATGTACGCCTCCCAGGCCGCCATTGCGATAAGCAACGCCCGCCTCAGAGCAAACATGCAGCGCGCGCTGGTCCGGCTGGAGCGTGAGCAGCAGGCGCTCCGGGCCAGCGAGGAGTCCTTCCGGCAGGCGTTCGAGTACGCGCCCAGCGGTATGGCCATCGCCGAGATGGGCGGGGACCAGCACGGCAGGCTGCTGCGGACGAACGACGCGCTGTGCCGGCTGCTCGGGCGCTCCGCGTCCGCGATCCGCCGCTACTCCTTCTCCGACCTCGTCCACCCCGAGGACATCGGCACCCTGCTCCGTACGTCGGCCGAGGGCGGCCGGGCCGAACTGAGGCTGGCGCGCCGGGACAACAGCTACGTGTGGGTGTCGCTGCGCAACTCCGTCGTCGCCGACACCACCGACGGTCCCCGTTTCCTCCTCACCCACGTCGAGGACATAGAGGAGCGCAAGCGCAACGAGCTCCAGCTGGCGCACCGCGCCTCGCACGACTCCCTGACCGGTCTGCCCAACAGCGCCGAGCTGCGCGCCCGGCTCAGCGCCCGCCTCTGCGAGCGGCCTAACGCGGTCGCGGTGCGCGAGACGGCGGTGCAGGCGGTGGACAAGGCGTACGGCGGCTACGAGGCCGGGTACGACGGCGGCTCCGGCACCGGCACGGGTGCCGGCGGCTACGACGAGGGCTCCTACGGAGGTGTCGTCCCGTACGGCTCCGGCCAGGACGCCTACAACGGGACCAGCGGCGCCTCCTACGCGCCCGTGCCCGCCACCGGCTACGGGCCGCCCCAGGGCGGGGGTTACGGCGCCGCCGAGGGCTACGAGCCGTACGAGTCCTACGACCAGTACGACCAGTACGACCCGTACGGAGCGGACCCCGCCGGTGAGCGAGCCTTCGCCGGGGACGCCTTCGACCCGTCCTCCGGTGTCGCGCCGCTCGACCACCATGTGCACACCGTCGCGCCGGGCGCCGATCCCGACGACGGGAGCAAGGGGCTCGCCGTTCTCTTCTGTGACTTGGACGGTTTCAAGTCGATCAATGACCGTTTCGGCCATAACACCGGCGACGCCGTCCTCATCGAAGTGGCCCGCAGGCTGAACACCGGCGTGCGGGACGGCGACACCGTCGCGCGTCTCGGCGGGGACGAGTTCGTCGTCCTCGCCGACGGCCTCGGCGCGACGGACGCCGCTGACCTGGCGGTTCGTCTGCGCAACGCGATCATTCCGCCGATCAGGGTGGACGGCAGGGCGGTCCGCGTGGGCGCCAGCTTCGGGATCGGCTGGGCGAGTTGCGGCATGACGGTCGAGGAAGTGCTCAAATCCGCGGACCAGCGGATGTACATCGAGAAGCGCTCGCGGAGCAAGGTCCAGCGCCGGGCGGGATAACGTCGTCGGTGTGTCGGGGGCGCCGGGGCACCGCCGTGTCCTATCTCTCTGTACGGCGGTTCACCGCTGTCCATCGATGTCCCGAGAAGTTCATCGTGGGAACGGGCAACCGCCCACTCCCGTCAAGGCCCGTCCGTATGCTTGCCCAATCGAGGTAGGCTCGGCCGGTCGGCGACGCTGGCGAGACGGTAAGGAGTGACCCAGGGATGACGGCCGGGAACGACGGCGCGAGTAGGCCCGAGGACGACGATCCGTTCGGCTATCTGTACGAGGACGGACAGACGGCGGCCAACGGTGCGCAGGCCCGGCGCGGCGGCTACGGCTACCCCGGTCCCGCGTCGCAGCCCGGTGTGCCGAGAACGTCGTACAACCAGGTCAGGACCGTCGGCGAGCGTCAGTACGGCCAGGTCCCGCAGCAGGGTCCCTACGGGCAGCAGCCTCAGTACGGAGGCCAGCAGCAGTACGGTCAGTCGTCCCAGGGCCAGGCCCCGTACGGCCAGTCGCCCGACGCGCACTACGCGGCCCCCGAGGCCGGCGGCGCCCAGACCCGTACGGTTCCCGCGCAGCGCGGCGGCGGTCGTGGCAGTGGCGGCGGGCCCAACACGAAGGGTCTGCTCATCGGCGCGGTCGCCGTGGTGGCGGTCGTCGTGATAGGGATCACGGCCGCGCTGCTCAACGGCGGTGACGACACCAAGAACGCGGACGGCGGCCCGACGGACGCCCCCACGACCGGTGAGTCGGCGGCTCCCAGCGAGGAGCCCGGCCAGGCCGACCCGGACGAGGACAAGCAGACCGAGCTTCCGAAGCAGGACGCCGCGACGCTCAAGCTCGGGGCGCCGGCGGTGCTGGCGAAGGACATCCCGGGCGCGAAGGGCGCGGACGGCGCGTATGTGACGTTCAACGGGCCCGGCGGGTCCGCCAGTTGGACGGTCGATCTGCCCGAGGCCGGGCAGTACACGCTGTTCATCACGTACGGCGTGCCGGGCAAGGACGCGAAGACGTCGCTCACGATCAACGACGAGAAGCCGCGCTCGGTGAACATGTCCAACTTCGCCAAGGCGAAAGAGGGTGACTGGGCGAAGGGCTGGACCACCACCTACGCCTACGTCAACCTCAACAAGGGCAGCAACACGCTGAAGCTCTCGTGCGAGGCCGGCGACCAGTGCGAGGCCATTCTCGACCAGGTCTCGCTGGAGCGGGGCCAGGCGAAGGGCTGAGCCCGGGCCGCCCGGGGGCGCCTTGTCAGGCCTCCCCGGCTATCACCTTCAGGAACGCCGCCACCGTCCCGGTCATCGCCTCGCGAGCCGGGACGAGGTATTTCCGGGGGTCGACCATCCTCGGGTCGGCCTCCAGAGTGCGCCGGACGGCGCCCGTGAAGGCGGTGTTCAGCGCCGTACCGACGTTGATCTTGACCATGCCCGCGGCGACCGCCCGCCGGATCTCGGCGTCGGGGACGCCCGAGGAGCCGTGCAGCACGAGCGGTACGGGGACGGCGCGGCGCAGCGCGCGGATCAGCTCGTGGTCCAGCGCCGCCGTGCGGTCGGTCATCGCGTGCGAGGAGCCGACCGCGACGGCGAGCGCGTCGACGCCGGTGGCGCGTACGTACGCGACGGCCTCGGCCGGGTCGGTACGGACGCCGGGCGTGTGGGCGCCCGGCGGGGGTTCGCCGTCCTTGCCGCCGACCTTGCCCAGCTCGGCCTCGACCCAGATGCCGCGCGCGTGGCCCCAGGCGACGGCCTCGGCCGTGGCGGCGACGTTCCCGGCGTAGGTCAGTCTCGACGCGTCGAACATCACGGAGCTGAAGCCCTCGCCGTCGGCGGCCCGCAGGAGGTCGGGGGATTCGACGTGGTCGAGATGGAGCGCGAGGGGCGCGCCCGAGGCGCGCGCGACGGCGGCGGCCCCGGCGGCGATCGCGGTCAGCCGCCCGCCGTGGAACTTCACGGCGTTCTCGGAAACCTGCATGATCGCGGCCAGCCCGACCCGCTCGGCCCCGGCGGCGATGGCCTCGGCGTGCTCCAGGGTGATGACGTTGAAGGCGGCGACGCCATGTGAACGCCCGGACGACTGCCGCGCGCTGGCGCCGGAGACGAGCTCACGTGTGCTGACGAGCGGCATGCGACCCCTGTTCCAACGGCTCGAACTGCAAGGACTGCCCCGGGAGCGGCGACTGCGGGGACTGTGTCGGCTGTGCCGTCCGCCCGGCCTGCTGTGACCGTGTCGGCTGCGCCGGTCGCGCGGGCCGGTCCGACTCCGTCGGCGGCACCGCCCGCGTCGGGCGCATGGACCTTGGCGGTTGTACCGGTCGCGTCGGGCGTGCGAGCTGTAGCGGACGTGCCGTCTGCCCGGCCTGGTGAGGCCTTGTCAGCTGCGCCGGGCGTGCGGGCTGGTCCGACTGTGTCGGTGGCGCGGACTGCGCGGCCGGTGTCGGCCGTGTCGTGCACGCGGCTTGATCGTGCTGTGCCGTCCGCCCGGTCTGTTGAGGTCGTGCTGGTAGCACGGACTTCGCCGGGTGTAGCGGCTGCGCCGGGCGCGCGGATTGCTCCGACTGTGTCGGTTGTAGTGGCCGTGCCGGGCGCGTGGGCTGGTCCGACTGTGTCGGTGGCGCGGACTGCGGGGACTGTGGCGGATGTGCCGTCCGCTCGGCCTGCTGAGGTCGTGCTGTCCGCAAGGCCCGCTCCGGTCGTTTCGGCCGTCCGGCCCGCTGGGGCCGTGTCGGCTGCGCCGAGCGGACGAACTGCGCCGACAC